>JBKPMS010000035.1:0-8008 GCA_046732275.1 Actinomycetota bacterium
TCCAGTCGACGATCGCCTTGTCGAAGTTGTCGCCGCCGAGGTGGTTGTCGCCGTTCGTCGCCTTCACCTCGAAGACGCCCTCGCCGAGCTCGAGGATCGACACGTCGAACGTGCCGCCGCCGAGGTCGAAGACGAGGATCGTCTGGTCGGAGCCTTCCTTGTCGAGGCCGTACGCGAGTGCGGCCGCGGTGGGCTCGTTGATGATGCGGACGACGTTGAGGCCGGCGATCTTGCCGGCGTCCTTCGTCGCCTCGCGCTGCGCGTTGTTGAAGTACGCCGGGACGGTGATGACGGCGTCGGTCACCGGCTCGCCGAGATATGCCTCGGCGTCCGCCTTCAGCTTCTGGAGGATCATCGCGCTGATCTCGGGCGGCGCGTACTCCTTGCCGCCGGCCTTCACGCGAGCGTCCCCGTTCGTGCCCTTCACGACCTCGTACGGAACGATCGTCATCTCTTCCGAGACCTCGTCCCACTTACGGCCCATGAAGCGCTTGATCGAGAAGATCGTGTTCTCGGGGTTCGTCACCTGCTGGCGCCGTGCCGGCGCGCCGACGAGCCGCTGTCCGTCCTTCGTGAACGCGACGACCGACGGCGTCGTGCGCCCGCCCTCCGCATTCGGAATGACCGACGGCTCGCCTCCCTCGAGCACGGCCATCGCACTGTTGGTCGTGCCGAGATCGATGCCGATAGTCTTTGCCATACCTGGTTTCCCTTTCCTCTTGGGTTTACTCAGAAAATCTAAGCCTGATGGTATCAAGCCTGTCGCAGCAGTGGTCGGCGGGCTTCTTCTTCTGGGCGCTCTTCCCGCCGCGGCCGCGCCAGTCCCTCCTCCGCGGCTCGTCCGGATCGCGACTGACGGCACCACAACGGCGGGTGGCGCTCAGCACGCGACGATCGTGGAGCCCGACGCCGTAGCCGTCGGTTCGCGGATCGTCGCAACGTTCCAGGTCGGCCGCTACTTCGGCGGCAGCGCCGGCGCGATCGGGTTCGCGACTTCCGGCGACGGAGGGCGGACGTGGCGGTCCGGGCTCCTACCCGGGATCACGCAGGCCACGTCCCCGCCGGGGCCGTCGAGCGCCGCCAGCGATCCTACGGTCGCGTGGGACGCGCGGCACGGACGCTGGCTGGTCGCCAGTCTCGTCAACGCGGACGGCGAGAGCGCGTTGTTCGTCAACGGCTCGGCGGACGGTCTCACGTGGGACGTCCCGACCACCGCGATCTCGTACCCGCCCGAGCGAGACGGGGAAGGGACTGCCGTCGACAAGGAGTGGATCACGTGCGACAACCGGGCGAGAAGCTCGTTCTTCGGGCGCTGCTACCTCGCGTACACGGATCTCGCCCACAATGCCCCGCAACAGGAAGGCGGCAACATCGCCGTCCAGAGCACGACCGACGGAGGCGTGACCTGGTCGCAACCGCTCCTTCTGTCTGTCGACGCGAACAACGTCTCGCCCGGCGTCCAGCCGGTCGTGGGTCCGAACGGCGAGCTCGTGATCGTCTTCTTCGAGGACGGCATCGTCCAAGCGCTGCGTTCGACGGACGGCGGCGCGACGTTCGCACCGCGCGAGCGGATTGCGGCCCTGAGGTTCCATCGGCGGCCGGTCACGCGTACGCGACTCCGTGGATTCAGCCTCCCTACCGCGACGGTCGATGCAGCAGGCGCGGTCTACGCCGCTTGGCCCGACTGCCGCTTCCGCACGCATTGCCGCGCGGACGACATCGTCTGGTCGCGCTCCACGGCACCCGGGCGCTGGACTCGCCCGCGGCGCGTGCCGCTCGGCGCACTCGGCGCCCGCGAGTTCACGATCCCGGACCTCGCCGTCGACCCGGCCTCGCGCGGAGCCCGGGCGCGGCTGGCGCTCACCTACTACCGGCTCAACAACGCCAACTGCACCGAGACGAACTGCCTCCTCGACGTCTTCCTCGTCACGTCGCGAACGGGCGGCGCCCGGTGGACGAGACCACGCCGGATCAACCCACAGACGATGCGGCTGACGTGGATCGCTCGGACAGGGAGCGGCCGGATGGTCGGCGACTACACCGGAACAGTCTTCAGCGGCAAGCGCGTCGTCAGCGTGCACGTGCAGGCACGAGCGCCGCGCGGGGGCACCTTCAACGAACCTGCCTACGCGTACGTCCTAACGCTTCCCTGAGCGCGCCCGCCGCCGAGGGCTCGGCGAGGATGATGCCGGCCATGATCACGGCGCAGCCCGCCCAACCGAGCGCGCCGAGGCGGTCTCCGGCGATCGTGTAGCCGAAGAGCGCCGCCCAGACCGGCTCGAGTGTGAACGCGAGCGCCGTTCGCGTCGCAGACGTGCGCCGCTGCGCCCACGTCTGCACGAGGAAGGCAAGGGCACTTGCGAAAACTCCCGTGACGAGCAGCGCGCCCCACACCGTCCAGCCGCGCGGCACCCCGAGATCGCCGAGCGCGAGCGCTACGACGAGGAGGCCGGAGAACGCCGCGGCCATCTCCACGAGCGTGAAGGCGAGCGGATCGAACCTCGGCGCGAAGCGCTCCATCAGCACGATCTGCAGCGAGTACACGGCCGCGCCGCCGAGCACGAGCAGGTCCCCGCTCACGGAACCCCCGTGAACGCCAGAGAGCATGCCGAGCCCGACAACCGAGAGCCCGACACCCACCCAGGCGGCGGCCCCGATCGACGATCGCAGCAGTACGAGTGCAATCAACGGCGTCAGTACGACGTACATCCCGGTGATGAAGCCCGTGCTCGAGACGGTCGTCCGCTCGAGGCCGGCCGTCTGCAGCGCATATCCCCCCGCGAGCAGCAGCCCGAGCAGGACGCCTGCAGCGGCGCCGATCCGCCCCAGCCCCCGCACCCGCCGCGCCGCCGGCACCGCCAGCGTGAGGGTGGCGATGGCGAACCGCACGGCGAGGAACGCGAAGAGCGGATAGAGCGCGACGGCGTCCTTGACCTGGACGAACGTGATGCCCCAGACCGCGGTGACGACGACGAGCGCGAGGAGCGGCACCGGGCGATTCTCCCCGCAACCGCCGTCCACGCGACCGGCGCCCTGGGCGGATCTTGAACGGCTAAGGTGCGCTCGTGGAGCCGCTGCGCGATTCGTGGGCGCGCGAGATCAAATCCGTGCGCATCTCCGTGACGGACAAGTGCAACTTCCGCTGCACGTACTGCATGCCGGCCGAGGGGTTGCCGTGGCTCGCGCGCGAGGAGATCCTGACCTTCGAGGAGATCCAGCGCCTTGTGCGCATCCTGGCGCAGCTGGGCGTAGACGAAGTGCGGCTGACCGGCGGAGAGCCGCTCGTCCGCCGCGACCTGCCGGTATTGGTCGGCATGCTCGCGCGCGTAAACGGAGTGAAGGACCTCTCGCTGACGACGAACGGCGTCCTCCTCGATCGCTACGCCGCTGCCCTCGTCGCCTCGGGCCTGAGGCGAATCAATGTCTCGCTCGACACACTGAACCACGTGCGCTTCGCAGAGATCGCGCGGCGAGACGCGCTGGACGCCGTCCTCCGCGGCCTCGAGACAGCAGAGCGGCATCCCGAGCTCCGCCCGATCAAGGTCAATTGCGTCGCGGTGAAGGGATTCACGGAGACCGAGGTTCCGGCACTCGCGGCGCTGGCTCGGCGCAAGCCGTACGTCGTCCGTTTCATCGAGTTCATGCCTCTCGACGCGGACGAGATGTGGCGCGAGGACGACGTCCTCACGGGCGGCGAGATCCGCGCCATCGTCGAAGAACACTACGGCCCGCTCGTGGAGCTACCGGCGAAGCAGTCGTCGACGGCGCGGCGCTTCCGCTTCGCGGACGGCGCCGGGGAGCTCGGCTTCGTCAATCCCGTCTCGGAACCGTTCTGCTCGACCTGCGACCGAATCCGAATCACCGCCGACGGACAACTGCGGACTTGCCTGTTCTCGCGCCGTGAGTGGGATCTGAAGCGGCCGCTTCGTGACGGTGCAAGCGATGAGGACATCGTCGACCTGCTCCGCTTCGCCGTTCGCCACAAGGAGCTCAAGCACAAGATCAACGACCCCGGCTTCGTGCGCGCAACCAGGTCGATGTCCCAGATCGGCGGTTGAGCCGCGGCCGCGCCGGGCTTGTGCAAGACGTGACAAATCCGCGCCCGCGGGGAACAGGAGCAGCGGGCGTGGCGTTTAAAATCGTTAGCTCATGACCGCAGCGATCAACGCCGGTAGGCGCTATCTGCCGCGTGGGTACGCGGACTTCGGGCTCCAGTTCCTGATCTGGTTCGGGTTCCTCCTTGCCTACCAGGTCGCCCGCGGCGTCGCCGATCGCGATCCAACGCGCGCCTTTGCGAACGGCTGGAAGGTCATCGACCTCGAGCAGCGACTCACGGGCCTCGGGGAATTGACGCTGCAAGGCTGGACGCAGTCGTCCCACTTCCTTCAGACGCTCGTCTCGTGGACATACTGGAACTCCGAGTTCACGGTTATCGGCCTGGCGCTTCTCTGGGTTTACGTCCGCCGGAACGAGGCGTTCCTCCGGTTCCGCAACACCATCCTGATTGCCAACGTCCTCGGGCTCATCGGATACGTGCTGCTTCCAACGGCGCCGCCGCGCTTCTTCACGTCGGTCGGGTTCATCGACACCGTCGAGCAGTTCGGCGGCCTGAACCACGGGAGCGGGCTCGTCGAGCTCGCCGCCAACCCCTATGCGGCGATGCCGAGCCTGCATGCCGCCGATGCGCTCATCGTCGGCGTGATCCTCGCCTCTGTCGTCCGGCGTCCGATCTTCAAGGTGATCTGGCTCATCTGGCCCCTCTGGGTCTGGTTCGCTGTGATGGCGACCGGAAACCACTTCTGGCTCGACGTGCTCGCCGGGATCGTCCTGGCGTCGATCACCATGGCGTTCGTCTACCGGCGCGAAGTCAGGGGCTTCATCGCAAAACTGCTATAGTCCAGCCCATAGCAGGAATGCGATGGGCACGGACATGAGAGAGACCGCCGCACTGCAGCGGGTCAAGCACGGCTACACGACCGGCGCGCGCTCTCTGGCGTCGCGATCGATCGGCGGCCTGGCGAGAACACGGGTGACGCCGAACGTCCTCACAGCCACCGGCGTGTCTCTCTGCCTCGCAGCCTCAGTCGTCGTCTTCTTCGAGAACCGCAATCCGTGGCTCTTCTACTGGGCCGGCGCGGTGATGTTCGTAGTGGGGTCGATTCTCGACATCCTCGACGGCGCCCTCGCGCGGGCAGGCGGGAAGACGACGCCGTTCGGGGCGTTTCTCGATTCGACGACCGACCGCATCGGCGAGGCCGCGATGCTCGGCTCGATTGCGCTCGTGTTCCACCGGCACGATCACCCGGTGGCCCTCGCGATCGCTTTCGCGGCGGTCGCCGGCTCACTCCTCGTGAGCTACACGCGCGCCCGAGCGGAGGCACTCGGGCTCCGCGGCGACGTCGGCATCGGCTCGCGCGCCGAGCGCGTCGTCGTCATCACGGGCGGCCTGGTGCTCGCACCGATCAGCATCTGGCTGCTGTTCGCCGCAATCTCGTTGCTCGCCGCCACCGCCTGGCTAACTGTTGTCCAGCGCATCCTGCATGTCCGACGACAACTGATCCAGCTTGGAGGCTCAACGAATGGCTCAGGAGAACGGTAGGCAGAACGGCAAGGCGCAACACGACGATCGCGTGCGGGTGGCGCTGATCGGCGTCGGCAACTGCGCCAATTCGCTGCTGCAGGGAGTCGAGTACTACAAGGACGCCCCTGACGACGAGTTCGTCCCGGGGCTCATGCACGTCAACCTCGGCGGCTACCACGTCCGCGACGTCGAGTTCACTGCGGCCTTCGACGTCACGACGGGCAAGGTCGGCAAAGACCTGGCCGACGCGATCTGGGCGTTGCCGAACGACACGATCAAGTTCGCGGACGTTCCGCGGATGGGAGTCACCGTCTCACGCGGGATGACGCACGACGGGCTCGGCAAGTACATCTCCGAGGTCGTCGAGAAAGCGCCGGGAGAGACGGACGACGTGGTGGGCATCCTTCGCGACACGAAGACGGACGTCGTCGTCAACTACCTCCCGGTCGGCTCGGAGGCCGCCACGAAGTGGTACGCGGAGCAGGTGCTCGAGGCCGGTTGCGCGATGGTCAACTGCATGCCGGTCTTCATCGCGCGCGAGGCGTACTGGCAGCGCCGCTTCGAGGAGAAAGGACTGCCGATCATCGGCGACGACATCAAGTCGCAGGTCGGCGCGACGATCACGCACCGCGTGCTGACGTCGCTGTTCCGCGAGCGCGGCGTCAGGCTCGACAAGACGATGCAGCTCAATGTCGGCGGCAACTCCGACTTTCGGAACATGCTGGAGCGCGAGCGGCTCGAGTCCAAGAAGATCTCGAAGACGAACGCGGTCACGTCGATGCTCGACTACGACCTCGGCGCCGAGAACGTCCACGTGGGTCCCTCTGATTACGTCCCGTGGCTGACCGACCGCAAATGGGCGTATATCCGCATGGAAGGCTCTTCCTTCGGCGACGTGCCGTTGAACCTCGAGCTCAAACTGGAGGTCTGGGACTCGCCCAACTCGGCCGGCATCGTCATCGACGCGGTGCGGCTGGCGAAGCTCGCACTCAACAACAAGGTCGCCGGCGCCCTCGACGGGCCGAGCTCGTACTTGATGAAGTCGCCGCCTCGGCAGGTGGCGGACGACGAAGCGTACGACGCCACGGAGAAGTTCATACGCGACAACGCGCGGCAGCAGGTCAAGGAGAGCGCGGCCGCACACTGAGGTGCCGCCGCTCGTCGTGGCCGTGGCGTCCGTCGCGGCCGCGACCCCCCTGAGCCGTTCGGCGCTGTGTCACAATCCCGGCGGCAATACAACGGGGGAAGGGGAGATCAGCTTGAAACAACGACTTGCGGTTTCGGCCGCGCTTTTGCTCGGCCTTGTCATCGCCGGCCTGGCGGGGTTCGCCAGCCCGGCTGCAAGTGCGCTCGTGACCGATCCGGCGGGAGTCATCGACCTCCAATCGGGCTACACGTACACCGACCTCTACCGGTCCTGCGAGCCCGGAGTCCAGTCGACAGAAGACGGGACGACGTGGCCCATGCCGGACGATCCGGATGCGAACGTGGTGTTCTCGCGGCCCGGCGGCGGCTACTGGCTGCTCAGCAACCACGAGCTGACGGATCCGCGCGATCCGTTCCAGGGCGATGCTGGGAAGTGCCACGTGACGGAGCGCACTCCCGGTGACGACGACTCCGACGGTTGGGGCTCCGTCTCACGCATCACGCTCGCGCAGGACGGCACGACCGTGCTCAAGAGGGAGCTCATCACCACGGGTCTCCACGACCTGTGCGCCGGCGCGCGGACGCCGTGGGGCACCTACCTCACGAACGAGGAGTTTCCATTCGTCGTAGACCCCCTGAAGCGATCGGGATGGGTCTGGGAGATCGACCCGGCGACCGGTCAACAGACGCGCGCGACCGGCATGGGCTGGTTCAGCCACGAACAGGAGGCCCACGTCGGCAAGGCGTGGATCCTCACGGACGATCGCGGCAACAACCAGTACATGTACAAGTTCGTCCCGGATCGTGCGAACGATCTGACGAGTGGGAACCTCTACGGCCTGGTCTTCAATCGCGTCACGAATACCGGCACCTGGGTCGGCCCGCTCGACCCGTTCAATCCCGAGGCCGAGATGAGCGCGCTCGTCGGCCCGCCGACGGCGACCAACAGCTTCTCCAAGGCTGAGGGCATCGTTCCGGGCCCGACCGGTAATAGCGTGACGTTCAGCGAGTCAGGCGCCGGTGCGGATCCCGGGCGCGTGTTCGTTCTCACGGACCTGAACAAGGACGTCGTGCATGGGTACACGCTCGTCGAGGGCGACTTCGGACGGCTCGGCCGGCCGGACAACCTGCGGTACACCGATGCAGGTGACCTGTTCATCATGGAGGACCACAGCGCGAGTGACTTCGCACGTGGCAACACGGGGAACGTCAACCAGGTGTGGGTCCTCCCGCGCGGCGAAGAGGGTGCATCGAACCTGATCCTGTTCGCTCAGACCGCCG
>JBKPMS010000036.1:0-15895 GCA_046732275.1 Actinomycetota bacterium
CGCCCCCTCGGCGCGAAGCCGCGCCAGACGCTCGAGCTCGTCGGCCGGGTCGATCGGCGCGGCCCGGCCCGGACGCCACCCGACGATGTCGCGCAGGGCGTCGAGCAACCTCCCGGGCTCGGTGTCCGGAAACTCGCGGGCTGTCTGACGTCGCAGTACCTCGAGCCCCACGACCGCGAGGGCGAAATAGACGGTGACGTTCAGCCAGAACCCGAACTGCGGCGTCGGCCGCCACCAGAGGAGCAGGAGGTAGCCCACGACGAGCGCGCTGTAAGCGACCTCCGGCCGCCGCAGATACGGCGAGAGCGCTCTCCGAGTCGCGACGGCGCGCGGCTTGGGGCCGCTCAACCAGAGGCCGGCGAACGCGATCACGGCGATGATCACCCCCGTCCAGCCGGCTCCACGCAAGAGGTCTGTGAGGATGGCGTAGGCGTTCACGACCGCCGGGCGCACCGAGTCGGACTTGACTAGGTGGTCGACGAGGTAGCGGCCGACGAGTGTCCGCACGATCAGGATGAGGACGCCTGCGACCAGGATCCCGATCGCGAGCGCGCGGACCTCGCTGCGGCGTCGCCCGCGCGCAAGCCAGACCGCAGCCGCCGCTGCGGTGAGCGCCAGCACCCAGATCCAGTCGGCGATGAAGCGGAGCGCCTTCGTGCCGTTCTGAGCCGTCTTCAGCTGGCTCGATTTGAGGATCGTGATCCTCGCCCGCCCCTCGGGTATTCGCTGACTGAGGTCCGGGAGGAACGAGAACCGGTTCCCGAGATCGAGAACGAGCGGACGCACGTCGAGGACGACATTGCCGCCCGTCGTCTGTAAGCGCCGCGTGTTCCCGTCGAGCACCGCGACGAACTGGCGCTGCGCGGCTGATGCAGCATTTACGAAGGCACCTTGCACTCTGGGTCCCTCGAGCAAGCGCCGCGCCGAGCGGTCCGCTGCCTCTCGGACCGCGCCTGCGATCGGGCCGGCAAGAGCCTGCAGGTTCGGCGGAAGCCGTTGGCGAAGCGCGGCCGCGACGTCGACGTTGCCGTAGAGCTGGTCGACGAGGGTCTGGGCGAGTTGATCGCGAATCGTGTCGTCGGCGATCAGCGCTCGCGAGGTGTCGCGGAAACGCGAACTGTCGAGCGCCTCGCGCTTGACGAAGTTCGCGATCACGCTGATGACGATCAGGAGGATCGCGACGGCCGTCAGCAGGCGGGCGAAAATGAGCCGTCGCCGCGAGGCCGTGGCTTCGACGCGGGCGGCCGGCTCTGCAGGCGGCGGAGGCTGTTCGGGCGTCACCGCCGTTCATATGCTGCGGCGCTACGGCGATTCCTGCGCCTACGTCCGGCTGCTTGACTTTGCCGCCTTCAGAGGCAGGGACGAGGGGTTACGATCACGAAAGGGCGGGTTCGCAATCCTTTAGGGGGCCCGACTAATGCGCCCAGATTGGATCGACACATTCTCGAGCAGGTCCGCCGAAGGCGATCTCCTACGGCGGCGCGTCGCCGCAGGCGGGGCTCTCGCCGTGCTCGTGACCGGCCTGATGATCGCATTGGGGCTCGCCACCGTAGTAGTTGTGCTCTGGCTCGTCGTGCTTGCCGTCGTGGGCCTCGCGGCGGCAGCGGCGTTCCTTGGGTCCCGGCGTCCTGAGCTGCGCGCGCGGGCGGCCGTCTGGGGCCCACGGGCGCGTTCGCATGGGGGAAAGCTCGGCGGTCGGGCGCTGGGGCTGTCCCGCACGGCGGCGGGCGGAATCCGCGTCGGCGCGGGTGAAGCGTGGATGCTCGGCACGGCCGCCGCGGCGCGTCTACGCGCACGGGCGCCGGTGGTAGCCGGGCGTTCCGCCGACGCTGGATCACGCGCCGGAGGGTGGATCGCGAGCACGAGCCGCGCGGCGACCGCAAGAGCGCGCGTCGCTACAGAGAAGGTGAAGCACGAAGCCGCCTCACGGCGTGCGAGCGATTCTTCCGACCGGATGCGCGAAGCCCTGCAGCTGAACGCGGAAGGCACGCGCTGCCGCCGGCGCGAATCCTACGAAGAGGCAGTCGACCTCCATCAGAACGCGCTCGAGATCCTGCGCGAGGTCGGAGACCAGCGCGCGGTCGCGCTCACGCTGAACAACCTCGCTCTCGCAGTGAGCCACACCGACGGGGACCGAGCGGCGATCGGCCTCTTCGAGGAAGCGGTCTCGATCCTGCACGAGCTCGGTGACGAGGAGCACGAGGGACGGGTCATCGCGAACCTCGGCCTGACACACCGCCGACTCGGCCGTCGCGAGCAATCGGACAACGTCCTGCAGCTGGCTCTCACGAAGCTGGCCCCGACTTCGCGGGAGTACCAGACGGTCGAGGCAGAGCTCCGCCGCGCAAGCTGATCGCGCGGCGGAGCTGCATCAAACAGACCTGTTGTCAGCGATCTTCGGCGTGCGACCGACCGGAGCGGCCTCTGTGGGAGCCGGAGTTGTCGTCGCGGCCGCGGCTTGTTGCGCCGCGATGACGATGTCGCCGCTGCCGGTCATCCGCGCCCGCACGGTCTTCGCGCTGCCGCACGGGAGCCTGTGCCCCGGTGCACCGGGGATCCTTCGCGTGCTCCGCCTCGTCGCACGGCCCGCGGAGCTCGACGCCCGGGTCGTCCGCGCCGTTGCTCGCCTGAGCGATCGCGACGCCGCCGAGTGCGGCGAGAGCGAGAACGGCCGCGATCGTGATCTTCACCAGAGTTGTCATCGACTACCTCCTCATTCGATTGCTCTTCGAGGCTAGGAGGCGGCGCGAAGATCCGGGCGAAGACTCGGCGAGAAGTGAGTAGCTCTAGGTAAAGACTCGGTAGGCGAGTCAGTCGTCGCCGCCAGAGCGACCGCGGCCCCGACCCCTCGAGCCGGAGTCGTCCGAGCCCGAACGGCGGCCGGACTTGTCGTCGGCCGTCGTCGTCGGTGTCGTGGTGGTCGTCCCGTCGCTGCCGGCGCAACGCGGATCGTTACGATGCTCCGCTTCGTCGCACGGCCCGGAGACGTCCGCCTTCTGAGCCGGCGCCGGCGCTGCGATCGGCGTCGTCGACACGCGCGCGACGACGGGAGGCGGAGCGGTGAGCGAACTGCCGGCTGCGAGATGCACGCCGATGGCGAGGAGAGCAGGAACCGCCAACGCGGCGGCGGCGATCAGCGTGACCCTCAAGGTGCGCATGCGGCCACCGTAGCGAGGGCTTTGCAAGACGACGGCAAGATCAAGGTCAAGGAACGGTAGGTGTCGTAGGTGTCGACGGAAACACGGCTTCGATTCGCGTCGCGGGGCCGTCGAGCAGGTGAACGTCGCCGCCCCAGCGACGGACGATCTCCGCCACGATCGCGAGGCCGAGACCGGTGCCCGCATGTGCGGCGCGACCGTTCGCGCCGCGGTAGAAACGCTCGAAGATCCGCTCGCGGTCGGCCGGTGGAATGCCAGGGCCCGTGTCCGCGACGAGAAGCGCGACCTCACCGTTCCGGGAGGCGGTGGTCACGGTGATGCTCGTGCCCGGCGGGCAGTAGCGGAGTGCGTTCTCGATCAGGTTGTCCGCGACGTGGGTCAGGTCCGTCGGGTCCGCGAGCGTCCGTGCGGGAGTTGCGGCCTCGAGCTCGAGCTGCTGCTCCTCTGCTGCAACGGCGCCCGCCCAGCGGTCGACCGCCTCGCGTGCGACCACGCTGAGATCCACCGGCTGCGCGCGCGAATCGCCCGAGGTCGCACGTTCGAGCGCCAGCAGGTCGTCGACGAGCTCGTTCAGGCGGTCGAGCTCGGCTTCGGCTTTCGCGGCTTCGTCGGCCGCGTAGCCTCCCTCTCCCCGTATCGCCTCGAGGCGCAGGCGCAGGCCGGTGAGCGGTGTCCGAAGTTGATGAGAGGCGTTTGCGACGAAATCGCGTTGCGCCGCAAGGCTCGCCGCCAACGCGCTCGTCATCCGGTTGAACGTTCCGGCGAGCGTGCGCAGCTCGCGCGGCCCCTCCTCCGGCACACGCGCCGTCAGGTCGCCGCCGCCGACCCGCGCTGCGGCGTCCGCGAGGCGCGCGACCCGTCGTGACACTCCACCCGCGAGCAGCCAGGCGAGGGCGAGGCCGACGGCGATCACGCCGACGCCGATCAGGGCGAGCCGAAGCCAGCTGTCGTGCACGCGATCGCGAATCGCAGTCGTCGGCGTCGAGACACGGACCGCACCGACCACGCGCTGGCGGTCGACCACCGGGACGGTGACGAGCAGCAGCTCTCCGCCGAGGCTGTCGCTGAACCGACGGCGCGTGTCGATCCGGCCCCCGAACAGCGCCACCCGGAGCTCTGGGCGTTCACCGGTCGCGTACGGCGTGCCATGCGGGGCAACGCGCCCGGTGTCTGCGACCACCCGGCCGCGCCGGTCGGTGACGACGATGCGTTCCCGTGCCGCACGCTCGCGACCGGCGAGCGCGGCGACGCGAGTTGCCGGCGCTGGTGCGTTCGGCGCGGCGTTGGCCGAGACAACGAGATCCGACACTTGAGCCGCGAGCACGGCGGCTCGTCCGAGCACAGCCGATTCGAACTCCGAGCGGGCGCGGCCCTCGATGTTCAGCGCGAGTGGAATCTCGAGCGCCAGTACCACCGCCGTCAGCAGGTACGCCGCGCCGAGGACGAGGCGGGCCCGGAAGCTCACGAGAGCTCGTCGGGCGAAGCGAAGCGGAAGCCGATGCCGCGGACGGTGTGGATGTAGCGCGGGTCGCCCGGATCGTCTCCGAGCTTCCGTCGCAGCGAGCTGACGTGCACGTCGAGCGTCTTCGTCGAGCCGAACCAGTTCGTGTCCCAGACGTCGGCGATGAGCTGCTCGCGCCGCACGACCTTGCCGGCGCTCTCGAGCAGCAGGCGCAGCAGGTCGAACTCCTTCACGGTCAGATCGACCGGTTCGCTGCCGCGCGTGACGAGGCGCTTGTCGAGATCCAGCACAACGTCCGCGACGGCGAGAACGGAATCACCGCTATCCGTCTGATCGGCGGAGCGACGGAGGACGGCTCGGATGCGCGCGACGAGCTCTGCCGCGCTGAACGGCTTCGTGACGTAGTCGTCGGCGCCGAGCTCGAGGCCGAGCACCCGATCCATCTCTTCTCCTCGAGCCGTCAACATCACGACCGGCACGCGAGACACCTGCCGGAGCTCGCGGAGCACGTCCTTGCCGTCGCCGTCCGGGAGCATCACGTCGAGGAGGACGAGATCGGGTCGTCTCGCGCGGAACGCTTCCACGGTGCCCGCCGCCGTGTCGACGACGGCGACGTCGAATCCCTCGCGCTCGAGCGCGCGCGCGAGCGGTTCCGAGATCGACGATTCGTCCTCGACGAGAAGGATCTTCCGCCTTGCCATCGCCATGCCGGGCCTCACGTTAGAGGCGACGAGCCCCGCGTTGCCGAACCTTTACCAACGCCTGTCCAAGTCCTTGGCTTCCCTACGCCCGCCGTTTTGCAACCGCGCTCTACGTTGGCCGCGCACGCACGCAATCGGAAAGGGGAACGACATGAGCCGTAACAACGGCCGGTTCAAGATCATCGGTGTCCTGGCACTGACCGTCGCGGCAGTGGGCGCGATCTTCTCCGCCCTACCGGTGGCCGCGAAGGCGGCGACGCCGAAGCTCGTCGCAACGGTAGGGCCCGGCTACACGATCAAGGTGCGAACAGCCGCCGGTGCACCGGCCCGGAGCGTGAAGCCCGGCCTGTACACGATCACCGTGCGCGACCGCTCGGAGGAGCACAACTTCCACCTCACCGGCCCCGGCGTGAACAAGTCGACGAGCGTCGACTGGGTCGGGACGAAGACGTGGCGCGTCCGCGTCGTGAGCGGCAAGACCTATCGCTTCGTCTGTGATCCGCACGCGGAGATGATGCGCGGGAGCTTCCGCGGGCGGTAAGGAGCTCCCAGCGAGGCGGCGACTTCGCTCGCCGCCTCGCCGCTTCGGTTCACGCGAGGGCCGCCTCGAGCTTCTGGATCGCGGCCGTCTCCGCCTCGTCGCCGCCGCCGGCGGCCTTGGAGACCGACCGTGCGACATCCAACACGAGCTGCTCGTACGGCTCGAGCTCTTCCGGCGCCTTCGACTGCAATGTCGTCTTCGCGGTCTCCAGCGCGGCCACCGTCTCGTTCTCGACCTTGTCCGGTGAGGACGATAGGCCGAAACCGGTGCCGTGGACGCCGGCTACCTCGCGTATGAGCTCGCTCGAGCTCTTGGTCTTCGCCTCGGCGAGGTGCTTGCTGAGCGCACCGGCCTCCTTGAACGTGTCGAAGAAGCTGCGGTCGCTCAGCGAGACGAGAAGACCGGCGCCGACGACGCCTTTCTGCAGTGCTTCCCATTCCTGCTCCGTGAAGTCGGCCTTGCTGGCCATACGTCCTCCCTCGGTCGATCTAACGACGTGACGCGAGGGAGGCTATGCGATTGCGAGTTCGCCCCTGACGAGGACTCTGACAACCTCCAGCCGGTCGTCGAGGATCACGATGTCGGCAGCCGAACCGGGACGGAGCGTTCCCAGCTCCGGACGGCCCGCGATCCGCGCCGGCACCTGGGTCGCAGCGCCGAGCGCAGCCGCGAGCGGCGCGCCGAGGGAGACGAGGTTTCGGACGGCTTCGATCATCAGCGCGGTGCTCCCCGCGAGCACGTCATCGGCGCTCCGAGCGACGCCGTTCTCGACCTCGAAATCGACGCCGCCGAGGGTGTAGCTGCCGTCGCCCGCCGCGGCGGCGGCAATGGCATCGGTCACGAGTGCGACCCGTCCGCGCGCGGCCTGCCAGACGAGGCGCGCCGTGTCGTCCGCGAGATGCACGCCGTCGAGGATGACCTGCACGGTGACGTCCTCGGACACGAGCGCAGCGCCGGCGAGCCCCGGCTCGCGCGCCGCGAACGGACGCATCGCGTTGAAGATGTGCGTGACGGTCTTCGCGCCGCGCGCAAATGCCGCGCGAGCCTCGGCGGCGGTGGCGTTGGAGTGGCCACACGAGACGGTGATCCCGCGCGCGCACAGCATGTCGATGAGCTCCAATGCGCCCGGGAGCTCCGGTGCGAGCGTGACGTGGCTCACAGGCCCGGCGGCGAGCAGCCGCTCGAGCAGCAACGGGTCAGGATCATGCCGCGCGTCCGCCGGATGCGTGCCGAGCCGCTCAGGCGAGATGAACGGCCCCTCGAGGTGCGCGCCGATGATGCGCGGCGTCGCGCCGTTCTGCGGAACCTCCTGCAATGCGGCCGTCAGCTCTTCCTCGCGCGAGGTGATGAAGGTTGGTTGGTACGCCGTGACCCCGCACTGCAGCAGCGCCTCGCCCGCGGCCCGATAACCATCGGTGTCGGCGGCGAAGAAGTCGACTCCGGCGAAGCCGTTCACCTGCAGGTCGACGAAGCCGGGGGAAGCGATTCCTTTCCCGGCGAACCCGTTCAGCCCGATCGCCGTGATACGGCCATCGGCAACCTCGACGTCGCCGACGACGAGCTCGCCGCCGACGAGTGCGGCCTCGACTCCGAGTCGCCCCGAGCTGGCCACGGCTACCCCGCGACCTCGGCCGCGACTGGGACCTCCACCCGTGGGATCGCGGCTCCGGACTCCAGGTCGAAGAAGTGCAGCAAGCGCGGGTCGATCGCCACCTCGACCGCTTCGCCCGGCGTGAGGAGGAGGTGCCGGTCGAAGCGGCCGAGGAGCATCACCGACCGCTCGAGGTCCTCGACACCGAGGCTGGGGCCGGGGGAGGAGGCCGCCGCGGTGTCGATGAGATCTGCCCGCTCGAGCGGCTTGCCGGCGATCTCGATGTGGACGAGCTGCTCTGCGCCGAGCGACTCGACGAGCAGGATGTTCCCGCGCAGCCGGGTGCCGTCCCAGCCCGAGGCCTCGCGGACGTCTTCGGGGCGGATCCCGATCGCAACGTCTCGTCCGACGTACTGCTGCAGCGCGGGACGCTCCGCGACAAGGTCCGGAGGAAGGTCGACGACGGTTCCACCGATTCGGCAGAAAAGGCGCGGGCCGTCCTGTTCGACCGTCGCATCCATCAGGTTCATGGGCGGCGAGCCGACGAAGCTTGCAACGAAGAGGTTGGCCGGCTCGTCGTAGAGGCGCTGCGGCGTGTCAACCTGCTGCAGGATGCCGTCGCGCATGACGGCGACCCGGTGTCCCATCGTCATCGCCTCGACCTGGTCGTGCGTGACGTACAACGTCGTCACCTTGAGCGCCTGCTGGATGCGCGCGATCTCCGCCCGCATCTGCACTCGCAGTTTCGCGTCGAGGTTGGACAGCGGCTCGTCCATCAGGAACGCCTTCGGCTCGCGCACGATCGCGCGGCCCATTGCGACGCGCTGTCGCTGGCCGCCGGACAGCTGTGCGGGCCGACGCTTGAGCATCTCTTCGAGCCCGAGCACCTTCGCGATCTCCTCCACGCGCCGGCGCTGCTCTTCCTTCGGCACCTTGCGCATGCGCAGGCCGAAGGCGAGGTTGTCGTAGACCGTCTTGTGCGGGTAGAGCGCGTAGTTCTGGAAGACCATCGCGATGTCGCGCTCGCGTGGCGCGAGGTCGTTCACGACGCGATCGCCGATGCGGATCTCACCGTCGGTGATCTCCTCGAGCCCGGCGACCATCCGCAGGGCGGTCGTTTTCCCGCAGCCCGACGGCCCAACGAGGACGAGGAACTCGCCCTCGGCGATCTCGAGGTTGAGGTCGTGGACCGCGGTCACGTCGCTGCCGTAGACCTTGCTCACGTGGGTGAACCGAATCTCTGCCATCAGGACTTCACCGCTCCTGCGGTGAGACCGAACGCGACGCGGCGCTGCACCAGGACGAAGAACAGCACGACCGGGAGCGCGCACAGCGTCGCACCCGCCATCAGCGGTCCCCAGTCGGTTCCGCGCAGTGTTGTGAACGACGCGAGCCAGACCATCAGCGTCTGCTTCTCCGGGCTGTGCAGGAACACGTACGCGATGATGAACTCGTTCCACGCCTGGACAAACGCGAAGATCGCGGTCGCGACGAGGCCGGGGCCGACGAGCGGCAGCAGGATCCGGACGAACGCGCCGAAGCGAGTCGTGCCGTCGACCATCGCGGCCTCCTCGAGCTCCTTCGGAACTCCGTCGAGGAAGCCGCGGAGCGTCCAGACGGCGAAAGGCAGCACGAACGTTAGGTACATCGCGATCACGCCGACCAGCGTGTTCACCTGGCCCACGCGCGACATGAGGATGTAGAGAGGGATGATGAGCGCTGCCAGCGGCAGCATCAGCACGCCGAGGATGACGACGATGAACGGCTTGCGGCCGTAGAAGTTGAACTTCGCAAGCGCGAGGGCAGCGAGAAACGCGATGACGATGGCGAGCCCGACGACCGATCCGACGACGATCAGGCTGTTCTTGACGGCGTCCCAGAAGAACGCCCTGTGGATGGCGTCGCTGAAGTTCGCGAGCGTCGCGTTCGTCGGGAACCACTGCGGCGTGTAGCTCAGTATCTTCTGGCCCGGCTTGAACGCCGTCGCGACCATCCAGTAAACGGGGAAGATCATAACGAGCAGCACGAACAGGCCGAGCAAGTTCCAGCCCGCCTTGCGGAGCCCCTTCCTGCTCCGGCGACGAGGCGCAGCCGCAGCGACCGGAGTCGGCGCGATCGGCGTGACGGCGCTCAACGGATGTCCCCCGCCTTCAGCATCTGGCGCAAGTAGACGAGCGTCGCGCCGAACATGATCACCACCATCACGAGGGCGATCGAGGCGCCGAGACCGTACTCGCTGATCCGGAACGACTGCTGGAAGGCATAGATCGCCATGGTGTAGTAGTCGGGTGTCGGCCGGGCGTCGAGCATGACCCAGATCTGCTGGAAGACCTGGAAGTCCCAGATGATCGACAGGCTCGTGAGGATGACGAAGATCGGCATCAGGAGCGGCACAGTTACCTCGCGGAACACGCGCCACGGGCTCGCGCCGTCGATCGCTGCCGCCTCGAGCAGCTCCTGCGGAACCTGCGCGAGGCCCGCCCAAACGGTGATCGTGACGAACGGGATGGCACCCCAGACGATGAGCGCGGTGATCACCCCGAAACCGGTCCACGGGTTCGCGAACCAGTCGTGCCTGATGAAGTTGCCGAGGTGGAGCTCGGTCAGCGTCCAGTTCAGGACTCCGAACTCGTAGTCGACCATCCACTTCCAGATGTCGACTGCGACGATCACCGGCACCGACCACACGAGCACCAGGCCGGTGGTAAGAGCGATCTGCATGAAGCGGCTCACCTTGAGGAGGAGCAGCGCGATGGCCGTCCCGAGCACCATCGTGAGCGTCACCATGACTGCTGTGAGGAGGACCGTCCGGAGTAGCACCGTCCAGAACTGCGAGTCGTGGAAGATGTGCGCGTAGTTCGCAGTGCCGACCCAGCGGCCCTTGTGGCGAATCAGCTCGAAGAGGCCGTACTTCTCGAAAGACATCCTGACCAGCAGATAGACCGGATAGGCCAGGATGACGGCGATGACCGCGGCCGCCGGCGCCAGGAGCACATAAGGAGCGAGTGCCCCGCCTACCCGTTGGCGCGTGATGCGGCGCCGTCGCCGAGAAGCGAGTCGAAACTCGCTCTCGGCGACGGATGCCACAGCTGCTCCTTCGGGCGCGAGGCGACTCACGCGCCGCTGTTCAGGATCCTCGTGATCTGACTGCTGGCGCTATTTGCTGCGGCCTTCACCGATGCGCGACCGGTGAAGATCTTGACGAGCATGTTCTGAAGCACGTCTGCATTCTCGACGTTTGCCCAATTGGGGCTCGTCGGGACGAACCAGCTGTACTTCGCCGCCTTGGCGAACGGCGCCAGCTTCGGGTTCGTCGCGTTCAGGGCCAGGAGCTTCGTCGTATTGGCGATGTTGCCCGCCCGGGCGATCTGGGTCTCCGCGGCCGTGCTGGTGAACGCCTTGATCCAGTCGACTGCGAGGGCCTGGTTCTTCGTCGTCGTGGGCACGGCGAGGTCCGAGCCGCCGAGGAACGTCGGCATGAACTTGCCCTTGGTGTGACTCGGCATCGGGTATGCGCCGACCACCGGAGCTAGAGACGGGTCGCCAAGCTTCTCGTCGAGTGCGTACGGCCATTCCCAGCCGTTGCCGATGAACGAGCCGACCTTGCCCTTCGCGAACACGAGCGCCTGCTGCGGGTTCGCCTCGTCGGTCGTCTTGCTCGCCCGCGAGAGGGAGGTGACGATCGACTTGAGCCGCGTCAGTGCCGCGAGCGCCTTGGGCGAGTTGAGCGTGCCCTGCCACTTGCCGCCCTTGCGCACGGCGATCTGCCCGCCGTAGTCGTAGACGAAGGCCATCGACGCGTACCAGTTCTTCCCGGGGAAGTAGACGGCGGAGTAGCCGCTGTCCTTGCCGTACTTCTTCATCAGCTTCTTCCCGTCGGCGACGAACTGGTTCAGGGTTTTCGGGGTGCCCTTGACTCCCGCCGCCTTGTACTGGTCCTTGCGGTAGATCACGGCGCGCGCGCCGGCGTAATACGGAACGCCGTAGAGCTTGCCGTTGTACTTGCACGAGCCCTTCAGGCCCTGCAGCCAGGTCTTGTTGTTCGGGAACGCCGACTGGCTCAACGACTTGAACGCGCCGGCGGCCATGTACTTCGTCATCTCGGTGTTGCCCATCTCGATGACGTCGGGGGCGTCCCCGCCCGCGAGCGCGGCATCGAACTTCGCCAGATGGCTGTTCCACGTCTGGTACTGGACGTCGACGTCCGCGTTCGGATGCTGTGCCTTGAAGGTCCTGTTCGCCAGAGCAACGGCCTCGGGCCAGTTGTCCTGGGCGTCGACCTGCAACCAGACCGTGATCTTGTCGGCCTGGGCCTTCGTGGTGCCGCCGCTTGCGGTCGATCCCGCAACGGCGAGCATGGCGGCAAAGAGCGCCGCCACCAGGTAACGAACTTTCATGTCGCCTCCCGGAGCTGCGAGAAGCCTCTCTGGCTCCCCGATTGGTTAAGACCACCAACCACCGGGCGAGACATTGGCATAGACCACTCGTCGTGTCAAGGGGGTGAAAATACGGAGATTCCGGGCAAGTGGTCTTGACCATGAGTGCGTCCCTGTGCTTCGATAGGAAGCTGCGTGAGCAAACAGGTCTTGACCAGGCAACGTGTGCTCGAGCTGATCGACCAGCTCCAGGTCGGGGAGGCGATCCCGTCGGAACGGCGTCTCAGCAGCGACCTCGGCGTCTCACGGCTCACCCTCCGGGCCGCGCTCGACGACCTCGTCCGGGACGGGTATCTCGAGCGGAGGCACGGCAGCGGCACGTTCGTCAGCGAGCCGAAGATCGCCCAGCAGCTGACGCTGACCTCCTTCAGCGAGGACATGCGCCGCCGCGGCATGGTCGCGGGCAGCCGGACGATCGAGCTGCGCGAGATACACGCCGGCGCCGCAGTCGGACGCGCGCTCAACATCTCCCCTGACGCGCGGGTCGTTCTGATCCGGCGCCTGCGCCTGGCCGACGGCGAGCCGATGGCGCTCGAGACGCTGCACGTTCCGGCCATAGTCGTTCCGGGCCTCACGCGTGAGGCGCTCGAGGACTCGTCCTTCTACGAGTTGCTCGAGCGGCACTACGGCGTCGTGATCGCGACGGGGCAGCAGTCGATCGAGCCGACGGTGACGAACGACGAGGAGTCCGAGCTGCTCGGCGTCCCTCTCCACTCCCCGGCCTTCCTCTTCGAGCGCACGAGCCGCACCGCGGACGGCGAGACCGTCGAGTTCGTGCGCTCGCTCTACCGCGGCGACCGGTACCGGCTCGTCGCGGAGCTGTCGCAGCGCCGCGACCGGCCCGCAGCGGTTGCGCCGGCGCTCGCCGTCGTGGTCGACGGCGACGGCGCATGAAGCGCGCCGGCGTCTCGTACTTCGGCGTCCGCATTCCCCGTCACGCCCGCCGCGACCTCGCGGACATCGCTGCGCGCGGCTACACCGCGGTGCTGCATACGTTCTCGGAGAACGACCTCGCGTACTACCGCGGGACGATGGCGCAGATCGTGGCGGCATCGCACGAGGTCGGCCTCGAGGTGCAGATGTGTCCATGGGGGCTCGGCCGGACGTTCGGCGGCGAGGCCGAGAGCCGCTGGGTCACGTTCCATCCGGAGGCGTGCCAGGTGCTCGACGACGGCACCCGCGTCGCCACCGGGTGCCTCAACAACCCGGCGTACCGCGCGTTTTGCCGCGAGTGGGCCGACGCGGCGCTCAAAGCGGGGACCGACTACGTCTTCTGGGACGAGCCGCACTGGACGGTGCCGGAGCACGTCGGGCAGCCCTCCAAGCGGTGGGCGTGCTGCTGCGACGTTTGCCGCGACCTTTCCGGCCTGGACCTCGGGGGCGAGGGTCTGACCCTGGCTGCGCCGGAAGTGCGCGCTTTCCGTGAAAACTCCGTCACGGACTTCCTCCGGGACATGGTCGCCCACGTCACCGGCCGCGGTGGCAAGAACACGATCTGCCTGCTCCCGTTGACAGAAGGCCCGCACGGGATCGGCGACTGGGACGCAGTGGCGTCGCTTCCCGGGCTGAACGTGCTCGCGACAGACCCGTACTGGAAGAACTTCGAGGAGAGCGCCGGCTCGTTTGTCGGCCGCTTCGCACGCCTGCTCGCTGAGACCGCCGCTCGCAACGGCGTCGAGGCCCAGCTGTGGGTGCCGAGCTTCGGTCTCACACGAGACGACATTCTGGATCTGGAATCGGCTGTCGAGGCAACGCGCGCCGCCGGGATCGACGACATCTGGACCTGGGGGTACGAGGCCTGCGGGCACATGACCGCCCTCGCCACGCCGGATGCTCCCCTCGTGTGGGAAGCGGTCACGAAGGCGCTCGCGGGAGGGCTCGCGACGACCGAGCGCGAGCGGCTCGACCTGCGCGATCTCGACCTGCGGCCGACGAGCGAGCTCGTCCGTCTGATCAACGCGGAGGATCTGACCGTCCCGGGCGCGGTCGAGGAAGCGACGGCGGGGATCGCGCGCGTGATCGACCTCGCGGTGGAACGGCTGCAAGCCGGCGGCCGTCTGATCTACGTCGGTGCCGGTACGTCCGGCAGGGTCGCTGCGGCCGACGCCGCCGAGTGCGGGCCGACGTTCTCCAGCTCGCAGATCGTCGCCGTCACGACCGAGGACGATGCCGGCGAGGACGACGCCGCCACCGGCACGACAGACGTCGCGGCTCTCGAGCTCGGCAGCGACGATGTCGTGCTCGGTGTCAGCGCGAGCGGCCGGACTCCGTACACGCTCGCTGCGCTCGGGCAAGCGAGACTCAGCGGCGCAACGACAGTTGCCGTCGTCTGCGCGCGGGGATCCGACCTCGCGGCCGCCGCCGACCACGCGATCGAGGTCGACGTCGGCCCCGAGGTCATCGCCGGCTCGACGCGGATGAAGGCCGGGACCGCGCAGAAGCTCGTCCTGAACATGATCTCGACGATCACGATGGTTCGGCTGGGCAAGACCTACGGGAACCTCATGGTCGACGTCCAGGCTTCGAACGAGAAGCTTCGGGCACGTGCGCGGCGTGCGGTGGCGGTCGCCGCGGCGGCATCCGAGGACGACGCGGCCGCCGCGATCGCTGCGGCCGACGGCGACGCGAAGGTTGCGATCGTGTCGCTGCTCGCAGGTGTCGACGCAGACGCCGCGCGGTCGCGGCTGCATTCGGCGGGAGGCGTCGTTCGGGAGGCGGTCGCAGATGTCGTGGGTTGAAGCGGAGCTGCGGGAGCAACCTGTTGCGATCGAGCGCTTCCTCGCGGCGGAGACAGCGCACGCGGCGGAAATCGCGCCCCGGCTCTTCCGTCCGGACGTCCACTATCTGCTGATCGTGTCGCGCGGCAGCTCGAGCAACGTCGCGCGCTATATGCAGTACCTGTTCGGCACCGCGAACCGCTTGACGGTCGCGTTCGCGACGCCGTCGCTGTACACGGTGTACGACGCGCCGCCCGAGCTCGGACCCGCAGCGGCGATCGGGATCTCGCAGTCCGGAGAGTCGCCGGACGTCGTCGCCGTGCTCGCCGAGGCGAAGCGGCAGCAGCGGCCGACGCTCGCGATCACGAACGAGCCTGAGTCTCCACTTGCGCAAACGGCGGACTGGGTTCTCCCGCTCCACGCGGGCAAAGAGCGGGCGGTGGCGGCGACGAAGACGTATCTCAATTCGATCGCAGCGGTCGCGCTGCTCTCGTCCGTCGCGAACGCCGACAGTGAGCGGCTGAAAGCGCTACATGCTGTGCCCGATGCGGTGAGCGAGCAGATTGACCGCTCGCTGGAGAGCGCCGCCGGCTTCGACCGCTACCGCGAGGTCGAGAGCGGCAGTGTCATCGCGCGCGGTGTCAACTACGGGACGGCGTTCGAGATCGCCCTGAAGATCCGGGAGTTGTCCGGCGTTCCGTTCGAGGCCTTCTCCTCCGCGGATCTGCTCCACGGCCCGATCGCAGCGCTGAAGGCGGAGCGTCCGGCCATCGTCATCGCCCCGTCTGGACGCACGCTGGCGAGCTTGCGCGAAGCCGTAGACAAGGTGCGCGAGCGCGGCGCGGACGTTGTCGCGATCAGCGACGATGCGGACTTCCTCGCCTCGGCGGACGTCGGCCTGCCGCTGACCCCGAACGTGCCGGAGTGGCTAAGCCCGCTCGTGACTGTCATCCCGGGCCAGGTCGCGGCGGTGCGTCTCGCCACGCTGCGCGGCGAGGACGTCGACAGCCCGACAGGGCTGACGAAGATCACGCTGACCCGTTAAGCCATGGCCCAGGGACTGTCCCTCGGACTAGGCCAAAAGGTGCTGCTCTAGCCAGTCCGCCGTCCGGCGGTACGCCTTCAGCTCGTTCTCCCGCTTGGTGAAGCCATGCCCCTCGTCGTCGAACACGACGTACTCGACCGTGCGACCGAGAGAGCGGAGTTTCTCCACGAGCTGGTCGGACTCGCCCTTGACGACGCGCGGGTCGGTTGCGCCCTGGATGACGAGCAGCGGCGTCGTCACGTTG
>JBKPMS010000037.1:0-17588 GCA_046732275.1 Actinomycetota bacterium
ACGCGCGCCGTTCGCGCGCTTGTCGATGTGGGCGACTACTTCATCGCGCTCGCGCGCGAACGAATCCGACCCGCCCCTGAGGAGTTCGAGGAAAACATCGCGGGGCCGCTTCGACGGCTGTTCGAGCGAGCGCAGGCGAGCGGGGACATTCGCGGGGATGTCCCGAGCGCGTGGCTAACGGAATCGCTCGTCGCGCTCGTAGTGGGCGCTTTGTCGGCAACGCCGGCGCTCGGCCGCGAGGATTCGATCGCCGCGATCACGAGCATGTTTCTCGACGGGGCCCGCAGTCGCTCGCCCTCGAACGTTGCGCCGTGACCAGGCATTCACTGCCGCTTCGCCGACTTGATCCGATCCCTCGGTGGGGTCGCCGCACCTAGGGGTCGGGCCCCGGCCCATGAGGAGAAGGAGGAGCATGAACCCAGACGACCAACCGCTCGTAGAGCCGCCGCCACAAGTACCCGAGGTCGACCGGTCGCTCCTGCACGAGCTGATTGCGTACCTCGGGGACAACCGAACCGAGCTCCGTGAGGAATGGGTTGAGCGGATTACTCAAGCGCAGCTCTTGGAGGTGATGACGCCGGAAGAGATCTTCTCGGAAGTGACGGCCGTCTACGACAACTACGTCGATGCGCTGGAGACGGGAAGTTTCGAGACGCTGCAGGCATACGCGCGTGACCTCTCAGAACGAATCATCCCGCGGGGCGTTGAGACGCACGAGGTCCTCGGAATCGTGCTCCTTCTTCGAGACGTGCTCGCGCGGGCTCTCTTCGTCAGGTACCAGCACGATGCCGACCTGCTGAACCGGATCCTGGACGCATACGAGCCCGCCGCGAACAGGATCGCGGTGACAGTGGGCGTCAGCTTCGTCGAGGAGCGCGAACGGGTGATCCGGGAGCAGCAGGAAGCGATCCGCGAGCTATCGACGCCCGTTCTCCAGATCCGAGAACGTCTGCTGATCCTGCCGATCATCGGCGTCCTCGACTCGTCGCGCGCGCGGCAGCTGACGGAGCAGCTCCTCGGCGCCATCCAGGCAAGTCGCGCCAAGGTGGTGGTGATCGACATCACTGGCGTTGCGACGATCGATCTGACGGTCGCAAACCACCTCGTTCAGACAGTTGAGGCATCGCGGCTTATGGGCGCGAGCGCCATCATCACCGGCCTATCGTCGAAGATCGCGCAGACGCTCGTCGATCTTGGCGTCGACCTGAGCATGATGAAGACCGTCGGCGACCTGCAGGGCGGGCTCGAGGAGGCCGAGCGCCTGGTCGGATCCAGGCCGATTGCGAAGGGCAATAGGCCGGACGCGGCAGCGAATTAGGCGCTTGTCGCGATGTTGGTCTCAATCCTCCGGCAGGGCGACTATCTGATCGCTTCGATCCAGTTCGACCTCACTGACGGTCAGGTGCTGGAACTGCGGGACGGCCTCTCCGATCGGATCGGGCGATCCCGCGCGCGCGGTCTCATCATCGATGTCGCGGCGCTCGACGTCATTGACTCGTTCGTCGCGCGGTCGCTCGGGTCGATCGCGCTCACCGCGAGGCTTCGCGGGGCCGAGACCGTCATCGTAGGAATCGCGCCCGACGTGGCGATCGCCATGGTGCAGTTCGACCTCGACCTGCAGCCGCTTCGGACGGCGCTCGATCTCGATGAGGCGCTGACTCTCCTCGACCGACTCACACAAAGGGACGGCGAGGATGGGGCATGAGGTGCGGGTTCCGATCAGGTCAGATGCGGACCTCGTACCGGCGCGTGCTCAGGGGCGGGCACTTGCACAGGCGCTCGGCTTCTCCCAAACCGACGCCACGCTCATCGCGACTGCGATTTCGGAGATCGCACGCAACATCGTCGTCCACGCCGGCCGCGGTGAGATCGTGATGAGCCGGATCCACGACCCGCACCGGTACGGGCTTGTCGTTGTCGCGTCGGATGCGGGTCCTGGGATTCCTGAGATCGACGTGGCGCTCGAGCGGGGGCACACCTCCACGGGAGGCCTCGGCCTCGGGCTGCCCGGCGCGCGTCGGCTCATGGACGAATTCCAGGTCGAGACGGGCGCAGGTAAGGGAACCACGGTGACGATGACCAAATGGAGAGCGCGCGACGAGCTCGAGCGTCTTCGCGAGAGGCGACGCCATCGTGCTTGACCAAGCAAGCGGTCGCGAGCTCGAATGGGGAACCGCTACCGCACCTCATCCTGCACAAGATGTCAGCGGTGATGTCGCGCTGGTGATCCGAGCGCCCGAGGGCGCGCTTGTCGCTGTGATCGACGGAGTGGGCCACGGCCAGGAGGCCGCGCGTGCCGCGCAAATCGCCCATACGACCGTCTGTGAGGCTGTGGGCACGGACATAATCGCGCTCGCGCACCGCTGTCATCGAGCCCTGGCGAGCACTCGCGGGGCAGCTGTCGCACTCGCATACGTCTCGACTTCGGCGAGCACGCTCACGTGGCTCGGAGTCGGCAACGTCGAGGGGCGGCTCATCACCGGCGACCAGCGGACGCGGCCGGGAAAGGCGAACGCATCGCTTCGGCTTCACCGCGGCGTCATCGGCCACCAGCTGCCGGCGATCGACACCGCGACGCTCGACATCGAGCGCGGCGACCTACTCATTCTTTCGACGGACGGGATCGCCCCGGGATTCGGAGAGGAACTCGACGTTTCCGGCTCCTCTCAACGGATTGCGGAACGGATTTTGGCCGAGCATTGGACCGTCGCCGACGATGGGCTCGTCCTGGTGCTGCGTTACCTCGGCTCCGGCACGTGAACGGAAGCGTCCAGGACTTTCGCGCAGCGTACGGGGCGGCCTTCCGCAGCTACGTCGACGACCGGACCGAGTTCAATCTGCGAACGGCGTATGAGCTCGGCCGCGATGCTGTTGTTCGAGACCTGAGCGTCCTCGATCTCACGCTTGTCCACCACGACGTTCTGCTGGATGCGCTCCGCGAGGCTGCAACAGCTGACGTGGAGCACGTCACACATGCGGCGGCAGCGTTCGTGCTCGAGAGTCTCTCCGCGTTCGAGATGGTGCGCCGGGGTTTCAACGAGGCTAGAGAGGCCGCGCTGCTCGAGAGACGGCAAGCGGCGATGCTGCGCCAGCTCTCCAACTTCCTTGCCGACATCTCGCTTGCACTCGCGACCGCTGACCCGCTCGAGGAGATGCTGCAACTCGTGGCGGAGCAGGCACGTGAGCTCGTCGGATGTGGCTGGTGTCGGGTCAGCATCGCCGTCGGGCCCGACGAGGTACGAGAAGCGATCTCCCGCTCGGAGACGACTGCGGGGTCATTCGGGCCCTCTCGCTCATGTCACGAAGGTTCCCGGGGAGCGGCGACGGGCATTTCGGCGGCCACGTCCGACGAGGGGGCACTCGCCGCCCGGCTCACCGCTCTTGACGGCCGCGCAATTGGCTCGCTCGAACTCGCGTGCAAGCGCGACGGTGACTTCAGCGGCGTCGATGAGGCCGTCCTGGCGAATCTCGCTCAGATGGTCTCGGCCGCGGTCGAGCGAACTCGGCTGTACCAGCGGGATACCTAGCCCCCAGCGGGCTGAAGCGTGCGTGGGCCGGTGCACATGCCCTGAGTGAGGCGCGCCAGCCGAGCCTTCACTCGAAGTCGGACGCCGAAGGAGCGGATCGGGCCTCCGCTCCTTCGTCTACGTCCGTCTCCCCCCTCGTCGCCGTCGTCGCTACGTGCTCGCGAGCCGCACGCGGTCATGTCGCAACAGAGGACGGCGAGCCACGGCGATGACTGCGAGCAGGAGTGCAGCCGCGCCGAATGTCACTGCGTCGCCCGGCTGTGCCTGTGCGATCGGAACGGCGATTGCCGCGAACGCCAGGCCCAAGAGGAATCGCCTGCACCTGAAATGCCTTCGGACCATCTTCGCGCTCCTCTCTCCGACCGATGCACCCTTACGATCGGGGCCGGCGGTAACGGATGCGTCATCGCGTGCGCACCGGCACACACGCAGCGGTAACGAGGGTGCTCAGCTGAGCGCGGCGTCGAGTGCTGCGGCGCCGTCATGCAGAACCGGTTCGCCGTGCGAGACGACGACCAGCTCGACCGGCAACGCGCCGAGCCGCGCCCGCAGGTCCGGCTTCAGCTCCCGCTCGGCCCAGTCCCGCTCGGCTTTCGGGAACCAGTCGATCGGCAGCTCGATCCCGCCGTCCTTGCCAATGAGCAGGTCTCCGGTGACGAGGGCGTGATGCGGCTCGAGGAAGAACATCGCCTCGACCCAGTCCGCGCCCTTGACGATCTCGGCTCGAACGCCTGCCGGCAGGTCGCCCTTCTCCTCGGGACGCCAGAGCTCAGCGTCGTAACGGTCGAGCACGGCGGGAACGCTGCGCTCGTGCCAGTGCACCGTCAGCAAGACGCGGACCGGCAAGCCGAGACGCTCGACGTCGCGGTCGAGGGCGGACCAGAAGCGCTCGTCCTCGCCGCCCGGCACGAGCGGATCGACGACGACGATCGCATCCGCAAGCTCTGCGTAGACCGAACCGACGTCCGGGCCCCAGTGCTGCGCGTGGTCCCACTCGGGGTGCGCAGCAGTCCAGCGCCACAGCCCCGGACGCAGTTCTCGGACTTCCATGGGAGGGAAAACCTATCGTCGCGGGCGTTAGGCTCCCCGCATGCCGGCGCTGGCCGACACCACGGTTCGCCTGCTCGGACAGGAGCCGTTGGCCGGACGAATCCCCACGGCAGAGCAACTCCGGATTGCGGGCATCCTCGATCGCGCGGGTTTCGCCTATCTCGAGGTCTCCGGCGGCGGTGTTTTCGACAGCGCGGTTCGACGAGGAATCGAAAGCCCGTGGGAGCGGATCCGGGCGCTCAAGGCGCGCGTGCAGACGCCGCTGGGTCTTGCGCTCCGCGGCCGTTTTCTCGTCGGCTCGCGTCCCGTCGACAACGACTTCATCAGGCGGTTCATCGCGTCGGCGGCGGCAAACGGAATCGACGTGTTTCGCCTCCACGATCCGTTGAACGACGTCTCGAACCTCCGCGAGGCCGCCGATGCGGTTGCGACGGCAGGCGGCGAGTTCGAGGCCGGCCTCGTGTACAGCCCGGGGCGCACGGGCGAGACCTACCCGTTGATGGAGCAGGCGCGAGAGCTGCCGGACCTCGGTGCCGCACGCGTGCTCCTTCATGATCCGACCGGATCGCTGCAGCCGCATCGCGCGCGCGAGCTCGTCACTGGGCTGCGCGAGGCGACGGGACTGCCGGTCGGAATCTACTGCCAGGGATCCGTCGGGAACGCGCTCGCCGCCGCACTCGAGGCCGCGCGCGCCGGAGCCGAGCTGATCGCCTGTGCCGTCTACCCGATCGCGTTGACGCTGCACCGGGTCTCCGGTGAGGCGCTCGCCGAGGCGCTTGCGGGCCTCGGCCTCGAGTGCGACGTCGACCTGGCGTCTCTCTGGGAGGCGTCGGATGTCGTCGACGAGCACATCGGGGACGAGCCGGTAACGCCGCTCGCACCGCGCATCGCCGTGAGGGCGGCCCGCCACGATCTGCCCGCGAGCCTGGTCGCGACGCTCGACGCGAACCTGCGCACGCAGTCGGCCGGTGACCGCCTCGATGAGACGATCGAGGAGCTGATCCGCATCCGAGCCGAGGTCGGCTGGCCCCCGCTCGCTTCACCCATCGGTCAGGTGCTGGGATCGCAGGCGCTGCTGAACGTGCTCGCCGCAAGCCGCTATGCCATCGTCGTCGACGAGCTCCGCGCGTTGGTCGAGGGCCGCCTCGGAACGCCGCCCGTGCCGATCGATAAGACGGTGCAGCGCGCAGTCGCGCTGACGGCGGACCCGGATTCCGATGAAGACACGAGCGCGCCCGGCTTGCAGGAGGTCCGTGCACAGGCCGAAGGGCTCGCCTCGAGCGAGGAGGAGCTGCTCCTGCTCGGCCTGTTCGGCGAGGAGGCGGAATCTCTGCTCCGGACGATCCGCGGCCGGTCGAGCGGCGACGAAGCCCTCGCGGCCGGGGGCGTCGACCAGGCGCGCGCCGAGCGGATCAGGGAGCTTGTGCGCATCGTCCAGGAGACCGGCATCGGCGAGGTGACGATCGAGGAATCCGGCCTGAAGGTGTCGGTCCGGAGTAGCGACGAGCCCGGTGCCGTCGGGCCGGTCGAGACGCCGCTCGTCGTCGGCGAGGCTGCGGAAGGCGAACTTCCCGTCGTTCCGTCGACGAACGGCATGATCCGCGTCGAGGCGCCGATGGTCGGAACCTTCTACCGAGCTCCGCAACCGGGCGCGCCCCCGTTCGTCGAGGAGGGGCAGCCCGTCGGAGCGGGGCAGACACTGTGCATCCTCGAGGCGATGAAGCTCATGAACGAGGTCAAGGCCGAGGTCGAAGCCATCGTCCGCGCGATCCACGTCGAGAACGCCGAACCGGTGGAATTTGGGCAGCTCTTATTCGAGTTAGAGCCGGCCGTGAGCCGCCCGCTGGACGCCCTCTAAGCGTGTTCTCGCGAGTTCTCGTGGCGAACCGCGGCGAGATCGCGGTGCGAGTCATCCGCGCGCTCCACGAGCTCGGTGTCGAGGCCGTCGCGGTGTACTCGACGGCCGATGCCGGGGCACTGCATACCCGGCTCGCGGATCGCGCAGTGTGCGTCGGCCCCCCGCCGGCGGCAGAGAGCTACCTCAAGATCCCGTCGATCGTGGCCGCAGCGGAGACGACCGGCTGCGAAGCGATTCATCCGGGCTACGGGTTCCTCGCGGAGAACCCCGACTTCGTTCACGCGTGCGAGGACAACGACCTCGTCTTCGTGGGCCCCGACGCGGATCTGATGGCCCGGATGGGCGACAAGGTCGAGGCGAAGCGCGAGCTCGCCGCGGCCGGGCTTCCCCTTGTGCCCGGGACCGAGGCCGTCGGCCTCGACGAGCTCGCCGCCGCGGCGGCCGAGATCGGCTTTCCCGTCCTCCTGAAGGCCGCCGCCGGAGGGGGCGGCAAAGGCATGCGGCTCGTCGTCGACGCCGAAGAGCTGCCCGGCGCCTTTCGACAGGCGAGTGCGGAGGCTCTCGCTGCGTTCGGCGACGGCACGGTGTACATGGAGAAGCTGATCGCGCCTGCGCGTCATGTCGAAATCCAGGTCCTTTGCGACGCCGACGGGGGCATCCTCACCCTCGGCGAGCGCGAGTGCTCGATCCAGCGGCGACACCAGAAGCTGATCGAGGAGTCTCCCTCGCCTGCGCTCGACGACGACGCGCGTGAGGGGATGGAGGCCAGAGTCGCACGCGCCTGCCGCGCGATCTCCTACCTGAACGCGGGGACTTTCGAGTTCGTGCTTGCGGCGGACGGCTCGTACTACTTCATCGAGCTGAATGCGCGGCTGCAGGTGGAGCATCCAGTGAGCGAGCTCGTCACCGGTATCGACATCGTGCGCGAACAGCTGCGCATCGCGGCGGGTGAGCAGCTCCACGTCACTGGTCGCGCACTGCGGCGCGGGCACGCCATCGAAGTGCGAATCAACGCCGAGGATCCGGCACGAGGTTTTGCGCCGGCGCCGGGTGTCGTCGAGCGGCTGCGCGCGCCGCTCGGACCAGGAGTCCGGCTTGACACGCACGTCGAGAACGGCACGCTCATCCCGCCCTATTACGACTCGCTCGTCGCAAAGCTGATCGTGTGGGACGACGACCGCCCCGCGGCGATTGCGCGGTGCTCGCGTGCACTCGACGAGCTCGAGCTGAAGGGAATCCCGACCACACGGGAAGCGGCGATCGAGATCCTCCGCAACGAGGACTTCCAAAGCGGGCACTACTCCACCGGCTTCCTGGAACAGACGCGGCTTGCCGCGGTGAGTGCACGATGAGTCTCGTCTTGCACGAGCAGCACGGAACGATCACCCTCACGCCGGCCGCCCTCGCGCGGCTCGTCATCCGTGCGGCCGAAGCCGTCGACGGCGCCGAGGTCAGGCGCGGACGGCGGCGGCTCGACATCGACGTTCACGACGGCGATGCCCGCGTCCGGATCGAGCTGAACGCGCGCTACGGGGTCGTGCTGCCGGAACTGGCTCGCTCGGTGCAGGAGCACGTCGCCGACGCGTTGGCGACCATGTGCGGCGTGAAGGTCGAAGCCGTGGACGTCTCCGTCGAGGAGATAGCGTGAGCGGACGCCGCGCCGGGCGTCGGACGGCGCTCTTCCTCCTCTACCAGTGGGACGTCACGGGTCAGCCCCTCGCCTCCCTCTACGAGGGCGAGGTCGACCCGTTCGCACGGGAGACCGCAGACGCGGTGGTTGCGGAGGCGCCGGAGCTCGACCTGCGCATCACCGAGGCCGCGGAGGGCTGGACGGCGGACCGCCTGGGCGCAATCGAGCGGAACGTGCTTCGCATCGCGCTGCACGAGCTCGACCGCGACGATATTCCGGATGAGGTTGCGATCGACGAGGCCGTCACGCTCGCGAAGCGATACGCGACCGACGACGCGGCCCGGCTCGTGAACGGCATCCTCGGCCGTATCGTGCGAGAGCGGGTCTCGTGAGCGCTGAGGAATCACTGGCACGTGCCGAGCAGCTCCTCGCGCGGCTCGAGGCCGCCCGCGCCGAGCTCGAGCAACTGTCCGATGCGGATGATGCGCAGCGAGCGCTCGATGTTCTCGGCGAGCTGGCGGAGTTGAGCAAGGCGATCGAGGAAGAGCTCCAGCGGGCGAAGCGGGAGGCGGAGGTCGATGCGGAGCCCTGACGAGCTTCGCTCGCTCGTCGAGGAGTACATCGGCGAGCTCGCGCTCACACCCGAGCTCCACGGCCAGGCCGAATCCGTCCGTTACGCGCTGGTCGGGGGTAAGCGGGTCCGTGGTGTCATCTGCCTCGCGACGGCGGAAGCGGCGGGCGGCCATGCCGAGGCGGCGCTCCCGGCGGCCGCCTCGCTCGAGCTCGTGCATGCGTTCTCGCTCGTTCACGACGACCTGCCGGCGCTCGACAACGATGCGGAGCGTCGCGGCCGGAAGTCCACGTGGGCGCAGTACGACGAGGCCGTCGCCGTCCTCGCGGGCGACGCGCTACTCGCCGAGGCTTTTCGGCTTGCGCTGTCCTACCCGATCCCGCACGTCGGCCGCGAGCTCGCGCAGGCGACGCTTGGGATGATCGGCGGGCAATACCTCGACATCACGGGCACCGCACCGGACGAGGCCACGCTCCACCGCCTGAAGACCGGTTGCCTGTTCTCCGCGGCGGTCGGCACGGCGCTCTGGGTCGCCGACGTGCCGCCGAGGGAGCAGGCGCTGTGGCGGGCCTTCGGCGACGAGCTCGGGCTCCTGTTCCAGATCGTCGACGACATTCTCGACGGTGACGGCTATGTCGTCACGCACGGCGAGGACGGCGCCCGAACGCTCGCGGACGAGGCGGCGGCCCGCGCACACGACCGCCTCGAGCACGTCGGGGCCGACACGTCGACGCTCGAGGAGATCGTCGCCGTTTTGTCGACCCGCACATCGTGAGCGACAAGCCGGCGCGCTTCGTCGTCGCCGTCGGCAGCGGCAAGGGTGGGGTTGGCAAGTCGACGGTCTCCCTCCATCTCGCGCTCGCCCTCGCGCGGCGGGAACTCGCCGTCGGATTGCTCGACGCGGATCTCTACGGGCCCGACATACCGCTCATGGTCAACCTCACGCGGGCGGAACGGGCACGCCAGTGGGACTTCTGGCGGCGCGGCGGCGCCGTGCAGCACGAGCCGGTCGCGCGGTACGGCATCCGCATCATGTCCGTCGGCTTTCTCCTCGGGGAGCGCCAGGCGCTGACGATGGCTGCGCCGCTGCTCACGGCGGCGCTGAAGCAGCTCGTCGAACAGGTCGACTGGGGATCGCCGGACGTACTGCTCATCGACTTGCCGCCGGGAACCGCCGACCTCCAGCAGCAGCTTTTGTCGGTGGTGACGCTCGACGGTGCGGTCGTTGTCGTCGGGCCACAGGACGTCGCCCATCTGGACGCGCGCAGGTTTCTCGATTTCCTCCGCGACGCCGAAGTGCCTGTGCTCGGCGGCATCGAGAACATGAGCGGCCTCGAATGTCCTCATTGCGGCGAACGCGTCGACGTCTTTCCTCCGGTCACCGAGGACCGCTCCATCTGGTCGGACGGAGTCGTGCGGCTTGGGGAAATCCCGCTCGACCCAAGCCTCGGCAAGCTCGACGGAGCGGCTCCGCGCGACGCCAGGTTCGACCTCGCCGCAGCGAACCTCGTGAACGCGCTGCGGCCTCAGGGCCCGGCTTGAAGAAGCGGCTCGACATCGCGCTCGTCGAGCGCGGGCTCGCGGAGACTCGGCGCCAGGCGCAGGCGCTCGTGCTTGCGGGACGTGTCCGTGGCTATGACAAGCCGGGAACGCAGGTCGACGACGACGCGTCACTCGAGCTCGAGGCGCCCCCGCCCTACGTCTCGCGCGGCGGGGAGAAGCTCGCGCACGCACTCGACGTCTTCGGCCTCGACCTGGCGGGCCGCGACTGTCTCGACATCGGCGCCTCGACGGGCGGGTTTACCGATGTCCTGCTCCAGCGCGGCGCGCAGCGCGTCGCTGCCGTCGACGTCGGCCACGGCCAGCTGCACGAGCGCCTGCGCACCGATCCGCGCGTCACGGTGCTCGAGCGCACGAACGCACGCCATCTGCGCGAGCTTCCGTTTCCTCCCGACGTGATCGTGGCCGATGTCTCGTTCATCGGCCTTGGACTGGTGCTGCCTCCGGCGCTCGTCCTGGCCGCCCCCGGTTGGGAAGCGGTCGTACTCGTCAAACCGCAGTTCGAGGCGGGCCGCACCGAGGCAAAAGGCGGCGTCGTTCGTTCCGCGGACATCCGCAAGCGCGTCGTGCGTGAGATCGCGGAGACGGCGCTGTTGTGGGAGGCGCAGACGACGGGGGTCGTAGACTCTGGCTTGCCCGGGCCCAAGGGGAACCGGGAAGTGTTTCTCCACCTCGTTCACCGTGAGCGCCCGCAGCTCCCCGACGACATCGACGACTGGATCGCCCAAGCGGTTCTCTGAACCGCTACGGCGCGCCGGCGTCGTCACGCACGGCAAGCCGTCGACAATCGGCCCGGCTCTCGAGCGGCTCGAAAAGGTCGCGCGCGAGGCCGGAGTCGAGCTGCTCATGCCGGGCGACGAGGTCGAGAAGCACGGTTTCGGCCGGGCCGAGGAGGATCTAACGGGCGCCGACCTCACGGTCGTCCTCGGCGGCGACGGCACGATGCTCCGCGCGCTGCAGCGGTTCTTGGACACGGACGTCCCCGTCATCGGCGTCAACTTCGGGCGCGTCGGGTTCCTGGCGTCGATTCAGGCGAACGAGCTCGAGTCGGGGCTCGCCCGGGTGTTCGCCGGCGACTACCGCGTCGTCGAGCTGCCGACGCTCGACGTGGAGGTGGAGGGCCGGCGCGCTACGGCGATCAACGACGTCGTCGTGTTGAGTGCGGTTCGCGGCCGCATGGTCGAGCTCGGCTGGTCCGTTGGAGGCGAGGACCTCGGCGTGCAGCCCTGCGACGGCATGATCTGTGCGACGGCGACAGGCTCCACGGCGTACAACCTCTCGAACGGCGGACCGGTGCTCGTGCGAGGCCTCGACGCGCTCGTCGTGACGTTCATCGCGCCCCATTCACTGCATGCCCGGCCGCTCGTCGTGCCGCGCGGCCTGGACCTCGTGATCCGAAACCAGACGGAGGACGTCGACGTGGCCGTGATCGTGGACGGCCACTCGTTCGCCGAGATCTCGGGGCCTTCGCCGATCGTCATTCGCCTCGGCCTGCAGCGGAGCCTGCTCGCAACGCTCCCCGAGGCGACGTTCTTCCAGCGCTACCGCGCGACGTTCGTGGGGTAGTCCCTGTTTCGGTCGCGCGGCGCGACACATCCGTGCGGTTTTCCCGGTTACGCTCGACGCACGGGGAGGGAGGTGGGGTATCCCAGCGCACACGCGTCTACATCTAAGGATCGCCGCGTCTGACGCCTCGGCCGGATGAGCCGATGGTGGTGGCCCGGCGCTCTGCTTACCATCTCCCGCGAGCAATGCTCCTCCGCCTCCGGATTGAAAACCTCGTGCTCATCCACGACGCCGAGCTCGAGCTCGCGCCCGGCCTGAACGCAATCACCGGCGAGACCGGGGCCGGCAAGACGATCCTCGCGCAGGCGATCGGCCTCCTGCTGGGCGCCAAGAGCGACGCCGGCCTCGTCGGCCGCGACGGCGCCGAGGCCTACGTCGAAGCCGAGCTCGACCTGCCGCCCGGGCTTCTGGAGGAGGGCGAGCTGTCGTCTCTCGCAGACTTGCGCCCCGAGGGCGAGGAGGGCCTCGTGATCGCACGCCGTGTCTTTGCCGACGGTCGGTCGCGCGCATATGCGTGGGGCCGCGGGACGGCTCGGGAGGACCTGGCCGCGGCAGGTGAGCGGTTGATCGCGATGTCGGGTCAGTTCGAACAGCGGCGCCTGGCCCGGCCGTCGTACCAGCTGGAGGTACTCGACTCGTTCATCGGCGAGGAGCAGCTCCGTCGCCGGTCGGAGCTGCGTACGGCATGGCGCACGCTGATTGCGGCCCAACGGCGTCAGGACGAGCTGCGGACGGGCGCCGCCGCAGAAGAGGCTCGACTGGCGGAGCTGCGCGCGCTCGTCGAGGAGACGGACGGCCTCGAACCTGATGCCGAAGATGCTCTGCGGACCGAGCGCGAGCGCTTGCGCCACGTAACCGAGCTTGCCCAGGGAAGCGCCGCAGCCGCGGAGGCGCTCGTGCCGGAGGACGGCGACGGCGCGGCCGGTCTCGTCGCAGCCGCCGAGCGCTCGCTTTCGCCCATCGAGCGCCTCGCCCCCGAGCTCGGGCGTGCAGGCGATGAGCTACGCGATGTGGAGCTCCGGCTTCGCGAGACCGCGAGCGAGCTCCGCAGTCTTCTGGCCGGTCTCGATGCGGAGCCCGCGCGGCTCGAGCACGTCGAGTCGGAGCTCGATCGGATCGCGGGGGCGAAGCGACGCTTCCGTGCGGAGACGTATGCCGAGCTCCTTTCGCGTGGCGAGGAGGCTCGCGCCGAGCTCGATGCGATCGACGCCGGCTCTGATCCGACGGAGGCCGCCGCCGCAGCGGCGGCCCAGGCCCAGGAGTGGGTGGACCGGCTCGCCGGCGAGCTGAGCGCAGCGCGGTCAGCGGCCGCAGACGGCTTCGCCGCGCAGGTCGCCCAGAACCTCCAAGGAATCGGCCTGGGCGACGGCGAGTTCGTCGTCCAGCAGCGGCAGCGCGATTTGGGGCCGGCGGGCGTCGATGAGGTCTCGTTCCTCGTGCGGCCGAACCGCGGCCTCCCGCTTGCACCTGTAGCCGAGACCGCGTCCGGAGGAGAGCTGTCCCGGATCGCACTCGCGATCGCGGCCGTCGGCGGTGGTGAGACAATGGTGTTCGACGAGATCGACGCCGGTATCGGAGGAGAGACCGCGCATCGTGTCGCGGAGACGCTGCGCCGGCTCGCCGAGCGTGCTCAAGTCGTGACGATCACCCACCTCCCGCAGATCGCAAGCGTCGCCGACCGTCACTTCCGCGTGGACAAGATCCCGGGCGATCCCACGCACACGCGCATCTCCTTGCTGGATGACACGGAGCGGCGTGACGAGCTGCGCCGAATGCTCGGCGGGTCGGAATTTCTCGCTACGGTCGGAAGGAGCACATGAGCTTCGTCGAGCTCACCGGTGCCGCCAGGCTCGACCGAATGACGAAGAACCTCGTCAAGCGGCTGTCGGCGGACGACATCGCGATCATCGACCACCGAGACATCGACCGCGTCTCCGCAGAGGAGCTCGTCGAGTCGGGGGTGCGCGTCGTCGTGAACGTCGCACCGTCGCAGACCGGGCGTTTCCCGAACCCTGGCCCGCTGATGCTCGTCCGCAGCGGCGTCCGCCTGATCGATGTCGACGGCGCGGGTCAGAGCCTGTTCGACACCGTCAGCGAAGGCGAGCTGTTGTCGGTCCGCGGCGGAGGGCTCTATCGAAACGGCACGCAGCTCGTGTCCGGTCACGTGCTCGGCGAGCGCGAGCTGGAGCGGACGCTGGCGGAGCAGCGCAGCCGCGTCACCGAGGCGCTCGAGGCGTTCGCAGAGAACACCATGCAGTACCTCCGCGAGGAGGGGAAGCTTCTCGCCGAAGGCATCGACTTCCCCCATCTCGCGACACGCTTTCGCGACCGGCACGCGCTCGTCGTCGCGCGCGGTCCGGGCTACAAGCGCGATCTCCGCATCGTCAGGCCGTACCTGCGGGATTTCAAGCCGGTGCTCATTGCCGTCGACGGCGGCGCCGACGCTCTGCTGGAGGCTGGTTACACGCCGGACGTGATCGTCGGGGACATGGACTCTGTGTCGGACGCGGCGCTGTGCTGCGGCGCAGAGCTCCTGGTGCACGGCTACCGCGACGGTCCGGCGCCCGGGGAAGAGCGTGCGAAGCGGCTCGGCGTCGACTATCAGATCGTGCAGGCGACCGGCATCAGCGAGGACCTCGCGTTACTGCTCGCGTACGAGAAGGGATCGGACCTGATCGTCGCCGTGGGGACCCACTTCAACCTCATCGAGTTCCTGGAGCGCAATCGCGCCGGAATGTCGTCGACGTTCGTCACCCGGTTGAAGGTGGGTGAGATCCTGGTCGACGCAAAAGGCGTCTCGCGGCTGGCGAGCAGACAGGTGGGCATCTGGCCGCTCGTGCTCGTCGCGCTCGGGGGGATCGCGGCGATCGCCGTGGCGATCCTCGCCTCACCCGCGCTCCGCCACCTGCTCGAATACCTCGCGCTGCGCCTGCGGGACCTGCTCGGAATCGGCTGAGACATCTTCCACGGGCAGCTGTCGGTCGGGCGGCGAGGCGCTCATCCACTGCCTCTACCCTTCGCCGGATGCCGCGTGTATCCGCCTCCCGGGAGCTGCTTGCCTCACGGGCGGACGTCTGGGCTTTTATCGCCGAGCCTCACCACTTCGCGGACTGGTGGCCCGGAGTCGCGGGTGTGACACCGGATCGACGCGGGATGGCCGAAGGGTCACGCTGGCAGGTGCACGGAGTCGACCGTCCGACGCTGCTGCGCAGAGCGACATCGAGCGGGATGCTGCTCGTCCGGAAGGTGCGACCGCAGGAAGCGTTCGGCTGGATGCTGACCGGCGACCACATCGACGCCGAGCTGCGGCTCGAGGCACGCGGGCCGGACCGCACGCTCGTCGTGCTCGAGGTCGAGGCGCCGTGGCTCTACGGTTTCAGCCACGCGCTGCCGAGGCGCGCGCTGACCAGGCTCCACGCCTTGTGCCAGACTGCCGCCGAGCTGTAGGGCTCGCCCGCCGATGTTCGATCTCCGCTACCACGTCGCGTCGCTCGCCGCGGTGTTCTTTGCGCTCGTGATCGGCCTTCTCGTCGGCGTCGCGCTCGCCTCCCACGGCCTCGGCAACACCGAACGGGATCGTCTGCAGGAGGACCTCCGACGCGCCACGGATCGCGGCGACGCGCTTCAGGCTCAGCTCGACGAGCTCCAGCAGACGGGCGCGGCCGACGAGGCATTCGTCGAACAGACCTACAAGCTCGTGATGCAGGACCGCCTGAAGGGGAAGCGCGTAGCGGTGCTCTTCGTCGGCCCCGGAGACGCCAACATCAGAAAGCAGATCACGCAGACGCTCACTGACGCCGGCGCGGGTGAGCCGGTTCGCATCCGTTATCTCGACGTGCCGATCCACATCAGCGCAATCAACAAGGTGATCGTCAAGCGACCGTTCCTCGGTGCGTATGCGGGGCGCAAGCAGCTCACCCATCTCGGGCAGGCGCTCGGACAGGAGTTCACCGCCGGCAAGAACACGCCGCTCTGGAACGCACTGAACAACGTCATCGTCGGTGAGACGACAGGCTCGCTCAAGCAACCGGCAGACGCGGTCGTCGTCGTGCGCACGGCGCCTGCTCAGACGGGCGCGACCGCGAGGTTCCTGAAGGGCCTCTATGCCGGAATCAGCGACGTCGGTGCGCCGGCCGTCGGCGCCGAGGTATCGCAGGGCGACGGCACGTCGATCAAGGCGTTCCAGAACGCCGACCTCCCTACGGTCAACGACATCGACATGCAAACCGGCAAGCTCGCGCTCGCGATGATCCTCGCCGACCCGACGATCACCGGCGATTTCGGAGACGGCGACCAGGCGGACGGCTTCCTGCCGAACGTCCCGACCGTTCCGGTTACGACCACCACGAGTGGATGAACCGCTGACGGTTCTCGTCGCCGCCCGCGACGAGGAATCGCTGATCGGGACGACTGTGACGGCGCTGCGGCGCCTGTTTCAGGGGGTGGAGGTGATCGTGGCGGACGACGGCTCACGCGACCGGACGGCGGACGTCGCCGAAGAGGCCGGCGCCGTCGTGCTGCGGCTCCCGCGGCGCGGCAAGGGCCAGGCCCTGTCCGCCGCGGAGCGCGCCGCGCCTCCGGGCACACTTCTCCTCTGCGACGCCGACCTGTTCGGCGATCTGAGGCCGCTCCTCGAGACGCCGGCCGACATCGCCGTTGCCGCATTTGCGGAGCGGCGAGGCGGCGGCTTCGGGATTGCCAAGGGGACCGCGAGGCGTCTCATTCGGCTGCTCGGCGGGCTCGAGACGCGAGAGCCGCTCTCGGGCCAGCGCGCGCTTTCGCCCGCGGCGCGCCATGCCTGCTTTCCGCTCGCGGCCGGGTTCGGCTGCGAAGTGAGGATGACGATCGACGCTGCGCGCGCGGGATTGATCGTCGAGGAGGTCGAGCTGAACCTCGGACACCGCGCGACCCGACGCGACGTTGCGGGCTTCGGTCACCGCGCGCGTCAGCTAGTCGATTCGCTCTACGCATGCGGGCCGCTCGGCGCAAACTTCCACGGTCTACGGCTGCCGTTGGTCGGCTGGAAGATAGGCATCACGCACGGCCCCGTCGTTGCGGCGATCAGCGCGCTCGGCGTCGTCGACGATGTCTGGAGCGGACCAGAACGCGGCTTTCGCGAACACCTGCGGCACGGTCGTACGACGGGCGTCCTCAAGCTCGTCGGCATCCCCCTGATCGGCCTGCTCGCAACGAGGCGGCTGTCCGGCGCCCTCCTGGTCGGCCTTGCTGCGAACGTGCTGAACCAACTCGATACGCGGCCCGGCCGTGCCCTCAAGGCGTACCTCGCAGCGGCTGTGCCGTTGAAGGCGCCCGTCGGGATCGCCGTCCTGCTCCTTCCTTACGATCTCCGCGAGATGGCGATGCTCGGAGACGCGGGGTCGAACGCGCTTGGTGCGCTGCTAGGCTTGAATTCCGTGAAGCGTTTCACGGGTCGAGGCCAGTGGGTTGCGATCGGCGCCCTCGGCGGCCTCACGATCCTCGGCGAGCGGACCTCGATCGGCGCATGGATCGAGCGGACGCCCGGGCTCGCGTGGTTCGATCGGCTGGGCCGCGCGTGACCTCTGCTGCGCGCCCGACGAAGTACGTCTTCGTCACGGGCGGCGTCGTCTCGGCTCTCGGCAAGGGCATAGTCGCCGCGTCGCTCGGCCGCCTGCTCAAGGCGCGCGGTCTTCGGGTGCGTGCGCAGAAGTTCGATCCCTATCTGAACGTCGACCCGGGGACGATGAGCCCCTTTCAGCACGGCGAGGTCTTCGTCACGGAAGACGGCGCGGAGACGGACCTCGACATCGGCCACTACGAGCGCTTCATCGACGAGAACCTGACGCG
>JBKPMS010000038.1:0-5894 GCA_046732275.1 Actinomycetota bacterium
GGCGCAGAGGAGAACCGATAACACGAAACCAGAACCACCAGGCGAACAAGCATGCCTCGGACGAGGTCGACCGATACCGCCAAGCGGCCGAGGTCGCGCTGCAGCAACTCGACTAGACGATCAACTACCTGCTCCGCATCCGCAAGCCCGAGATTGCGCGCTCCCTGGCCAAAAAACCAGGGGGCCATCCGGCGACGGCTGATCGAGCACCCCGAGTAGCGCCTGCCCGACGAATACACAAGCGAGACCGGATCACCGGGACCACCGGAGACGGAGAGGAAACACTATGTCCGTAGCCACACCACCACGGGGATAGAACGACCGACCGCGCCCGAGCGGCCTGGCGGACGTCATCGAGTGATCCTGGACAAGGGCCTGGTTGTCGACGCGTTCGTACGGGTCTCACTCGTCGGGATCGAGATCCTGACCATCGAGGCGCGCATCGTGATCGCCAGCGTCGACACCTACCTGCGCTTCGCCGAGGCCGTCAACCGGCTCGACATCGTCCACGACAGCACCTCGCAGGGACTACCCGAACAGCTGGAGTCCGTCCCCCCGGAAAACGTCGCCAAATCCAAGGTCAAGGGCCTCGCCGAGGGGTCAAGGAACCAATCAAGGGCGACTAACGACGACAGCGCCAAAGCGCCGCCGCAGCAGCCGATCGTCCTCGGCCTACCCGTTGACAAGGCCGGACCTCGACCCCCTAGCGCCAGTTCGACAACGGCCGCCACCGCGACCTGATGCGGGAGGGCCCGACCTCCGCCCGAAGTCCGATTGACCATCTGTCGAACGCTTTCACCCAACAGTCACTGCCTGTGTCGTCAAGAACTCGCTCGTGCTGCACATGGTGCCGAGATCGCCTGGCTCCAACACGTGCTCCAAAGAAATCGTCGCGAGGCACGGTAACGTTGCACGTTCCACGGTCGGTTAGGAGGACCGGAACGTGTCAGTAGCCGACGAGGTTCAACGGCAGATCACCAAGCGCTGACGGAACTCAAGCCGCTGGTCGACGAATATCACCAGCTCGAAGCGATGGTCCGCAAGTTGGCCAGCAGGGATGGTGCCTCGCGTTCGCCCGGTCGCAGCTCAACTCGCGCTCGCTCAGGGGCAGCACCAACGGGCGCCGCCGCGGGCGTCCTCGCGGGAGCGGTACCCGCTCGGCGCAGGCACTCGCCCTAGTTCAGGCCAAGCCCGGAATCACCATCCGCAAGATGGTCAAGGAGATGGGAACTACTCCGAACTACCTCCGAAACATCATCACGGCCTAGGGAGGCGCCGGAGGGTGGGAGTCAAGCGGAGCACGGGCGTTCGCTTGTGGACGGGTGCGGGGGGCAACGATGTGACAACATCCGGTTCGTGGCGCGTCTTCTCAGCATGGTCAATCGCAGTAGCTAGCGCCGGGGGGGTTGACATAAGCATTGGTGGCGAGAAGATTCGCCTCGCCTCACCCCCGCACACTGGGCACCCGATCGCCTCGGGCGCCGTGCCGAGCGCCCGAGCCACCTCGAACGCGCCGTCCTGGTCACATCGGTACTCGTATGTCGCCATGAACGGCGGCCCCCTTTCGTCCTAGATCGGTCTGGCGCTAGTTCGCCGCCTTGGGCACTTGAACGCCTTGCCTCACCTGATGGACCGGTCCGCTGGACGGGGCAACTTCGAAGTCGAAGATCCGCCGGGGGATGTAGACGGTTGCACACGAGTTGGGGATGTCCACTACCCCGGAAAACCGTCCCTCGATCGGTGCAGAGCCCAAAATCATGTACGCCTGGATGTCGGTGTAGCCGAACTTCATGAGGTAGTCGATCGCGTGGTGGCACGCACGCGCGTATGATAACTGGGAGTCAAGGTAGTGCTGCGTACCCTCGAGGTCCACCGAGACGCCCGAGAACGCAATCCACTCAGAGTATTGCGGGTCGCGCAAACCGGGCATGAAGATCGCATTCTCAGAAACGCCGAACGTCTCCATGCCGCCCTTGATGAGATCGACGTGCAAATCCACAAACCCGCCCATCTCGATCGCACCACAGAACGTGATCTCCCCATCACCCTGGGAGAAGTGCAAGTCACCAAGCGACAGCTTCGCCCCGTCGACGAAGACAGGATAGAAGACCCTGGTGCCCGCGGTGAAGTTCTTGATGTCCTGGTTCCCACCATTCTCCCGCGGGGGAGCCGTCCGGGCACCCTCGGCAGCGACCCTGTCGAACTCAGCACCCGACAGGCTTCCCAGAATGGCGCTGTCCGGAAGCGGCGGCAAGGCCAGCGGGGGCACGCGGTCGGGGTCGGTCGCGATCAGGTCGGTTTCGCGCTTCGTCCACTTCGCGAGCAGGCTTTCCGATGGGGCGGTGCCCATTAGGCCCGGGTGATGGATGCCGACGTACGAGCATTCCGGAATGTGACGCGACGTCGCCACGTCGCCTGTGAAGTCCCAAATCACCTTGTAGGCATCGGGGAACCGTTCCGTGAGAAAGCCACCCCCGTTGTCTTTGGCGAACACGCCGGTGTAGCCCCAACCCATGCCCGAGAACGGTCCCTCGTCCTCCTGATCGCACGCGTCGATCTCGAGGATGTCGACAATCAGCAAGTCGCCAGGTTCGGCGCCCTCGACGTGGAACGGCCCACTGAGGACGTGCACCCCGGGAAGGGGGGCATGACGAACGTCGTCGGCAGAGTCATCGTTGTGAATAGCACCATCGAACCACTCACGGCAATCCACGCGGAAAACGTCGCCCGGCCTGACGCTCACCACCGCGGGAATATCTGGGTGCCAGCGATTGTGCCCGACATGCATCTGGTCCGTGAACTTCTTGGTGTTATCCAGCGGAAACAGATTCCGAGGCATTCCGACTCCTTCGTTAGGCAATGATCGCCAGCGACTATCGCGCCTCCTGCGGGCTCGCGCGAGCGCGCGCTATTCCACTCGCGGCGTAGACGCGCCCATTCACGGTCCATCACCGCACCTTCGCGCTCTAAGCGTGCGCGCTTACGCTCACGTTGGGCCAACTCGTCCTTTCCGACGGGGTCACAGCGGAACGCCGCCCGCCGGTCGGTTGCAGCCGCCCGCTCATGGGCGGCTGCCGCTCGGTTATCGGCAGCCTCAACGCGAGGCACAGAGCCAGCCTACGCTCAGCCAGCGCGTTTCGCTAGTGGTTTCGCGGGACGCGATCGACCAGCGCGCTATCGCAACGATGGCATGAGCAGGTTCGCGCGCTGGCGGTGAAGGTGGCCGGTCCTCCGCGTCGAACGGCATAGAGCAAGGCGCGCGCGGATTGCGGCCGCGCGGCCGGCCATTCGAAGGGAGGGACCGACCGTGGCTCACGGTATGCGATGGATCGGGCTGGACGCTGCGCGCTGCGGTTCGCGTGGCCGGCTCGAGCGGGCGGGGCAGTTGGGAGAGGGGAGGTAATGGCAACATGGCGATCGTGATGGGCTTGATCAGCACCGGGCGCAGATCACTACAGCGTGGATTGACACGTCGACGGGTGAGGTCTTGCGGTCGCGGGGTCGCGCCGGCGCACCGCGAGGGCGTGCGCAGGTTCTTGGCGCGGTTTGATGGTCCGGGGCTTTCGCGGCCGGACCCATGCCGACGCGATCTCCTCGATCAGGCCGTCCTGGTATTGGCGCCGCTATCTCTCAGGCTTCGAGCGTTCCCCAGCTCTGGATCAGGGTGAAGGTCGTGCCCCATCTGCCAGGCTCGGCCAACTCGCTCTCGGCCTCGCGGCGCAGCGAGACGAGCTCGTCGGCGCTCAATCTCTCAAGCAGCCGCGACTCCAGCGCGACGCTGAACTGAAGCGGTAGACGCAAATAGGGGTGGCCTGGTTTAAGCACCATCACGTGCGCGTCGATCTCTGGCTCCTCAATACCGATGTCTCGGAGCAGTTCCGGAAGTCCGCGGCCCGCCTCGCCCCCCAGGGCGGCAAAGATCTCCGACAGCAATCGGATCAGTCGCTCGGCCGCGGGCGCTAGGGGATTGAAGTGCCACGAGCCCAAGTCCCACTCCTCCAGAACCAGTGAGCCGCCCGGCCTGAGCAACCGCCGGTGCGACGCCACCTGCTCAGGGCCGCGTCCGAGCGGAGCGATCACGTAGCGAGCATGGACGAGATCGAAAGATTGCGGCTCCAGCTTGCTGTCAAACAGATCATCGACGACCAGCTCCACGTTGGAGATCCCCTCCGCCGCCAGATATGAACGAGCGGCATCGAGCAGGCTCTCGTCTATGTCGGTGCCTACCACCTCGCCGGAGGCGCCCACCCACTCGCCGAGGATCCGAAGCCAGCCGAGGGCTCCGCAGCCGACGTCCAGGGCGCGTCCGCCGGATCCGCCGCCGATCTTCGAGAGGAGCTGCCGACCGCTGGGTTCCCATACGCGTGACTGCAGCTGCAGGCGCTCCAGCTCCGAGGGCCGGCCGCCGAGCAGGTAATCCTCGCGCGACACCCCCCGCAGTATCGTCACGCCCGCCAGCCGGAGCCAAGCCCGGCCCGGCCTTGCTTTGCGCTGGCTCCGACGACCTCCTAGGTGCGCCGCCCTCCCCGGACGCGCCTCGCACCTGCTTCGCGCCCGAAGAGCACGCGTCTGAGCCGAGCCCGGGCGCTGGCACCTGGACGTCCGGCGAGGAGCGGCCGCACGGTGAGATGGTTGCCAATTAGGCGATAGCCGCGGGTGGCGTCCGTCAGCGGCGATCCTTTGACGCTCTTGGTGCTCGGATCTGCCGAGGCCTCTGTGTCGGCAGGGGCAAGTCGAATGTGCTGGCAAGCAACTCCATGTCGTGCCGGTCGGCTTCGTGGAGCCCATATCCCTGGTGAAAGCGCATCTGAAGCGCGGGACTGAGGCACCGCACCAGGCGGCCGTTGATCCGGCCGACTGCGCCCAGGCCATCGACGCGATAACACCCCCAGCCATGTCCCGCCGCCGGGGGCGGCCGGGCGTCCGCGGATAGCTGCTGCCAGCCGTTCCCGTCAGCATCGAAGACGAGCGGGTGAAAGTCGATCTTGCGGCCCCTTTCGTCGAGCAGCACAAAACGCGCGGGCATACCCGGCTCGACGTCGGCAGCGTGACGGAAGTTGTCCCGGCTGAGCACTCTCGCCGCCACAGCGAGGTCACTCTCGGCGATTGCCAGGTCGAGGTCGTTGTGCGGCCGCGTCTCGCGTTGGACGAGCGCGTCGACGCCCCAACCGCCATCAACCCAGACCGCGATGCCGACGGACTCAAGCCGGCCTAAGACGGCGACAACGTCCTCGGCATCCATCGCTGAACTGGGATCCTTGCAGGGGTGAAGCGTTGTCGTCGAGCGCCATTGCCGGCTATCGCGCTGCATGCGACGCGAACATCTCAGCGGGCGATCCGCTCCGCTCGCTCCGGACGAATACGAGCGGTCTCGTCGGCGTGGGGCTGACTATCGCTATGCGCGGGCAGCGACACACTGGAGCCGGCGTTCGTCAGTCGATGCCCAGGAGTGGCCTCAGTCCCATGAGCCCGATCCCTGGTGAGCCACTCGATCCGAAGCCCAAAGAACTGACCACGAGCGACGGGCGCAGGTTCAGGGACAGGGTTCCGGGTCTCACGCCACCACCGAAACCGGGGCAGACCGAGGAGCGCGGCAGCGCGGAGCCGCCCCGCGAGGACCCTCGGCCACTCATCAACCCCGACCACGTCGGTCCCTAACCGCGCGGTCGCGCATCTGGCCGCCGCCCCGCGCTAAACACTCACTCGCGCGTTGCGCGAATAGCAGCGGTCTTCGTCGGGTCGAGTTCGCTCTCGGAACGGACGATGAGCGATCGCCTGGTCCCACGGCTGGCGAATGCTCGCTTTGGCGGGGGAAGCGATAGGCCGGCCTCGCCCCTTCGCGACGCGTGGAGTTCCTCCGGCGCAGCTATCTCGGCCAGTGGGCACAACGGGCC
>JBKPMS010000039.1:0-3437 GCA_046732275.1 Actinomycetota bacterium
TGAGCATCCCGCAGTCGGTGTGATGGATCAGCATGATCTGCTCCGTACCGAGTAGGTGCTGGGAGATCGCCAGGGAGCGGATCTCGTCATCCGTGATCACGCCGCCCGCGTTGCGGATTACATGCGCGTCCCCGATCGAGAGCCCGAGGATCGGATACGGATTCAGACGCGCGTCCATGCAGGCAACGATCGCGACCTTCTTGGCGGGCGGCAGCGGCAGGTCGCCCTTGTCAAAGCCCTCGGCAAAGGCCTCGTTGTTCTTCAGGAACTGGTCGATGGCGCTCATTTCGGCCTCCCTTCGTACTCGCTTCCGCCGATACATGCTAAATGCGATCGAGTTTCGGCCTTTGCGCGGCAATACCCGCGGCCCTCGGACTCGAAGCCGCGACCTCGTGGGCGCGATCGATGCGGACGACGGCGCGATGTCACGGCTCCTGCTGCGGACGACGGACATGCGTCTCGACTCCCGGCGCGGGCCGTCGCTTTGCCTTGCTGAAGCACGCGCGAGCCGCGTTAGGAGCGGGGCGCTCTGGGCTCGTCCGTGCCGGGGCGACCGACCGGCTCGCCCGAGGCCAGCATGAGCGCACGGGCGCCCGGCACCGAGATCCCGCTGGGCTGCTCGATCACCCCGGGTAGCGCGAAGACGCGTCCTGTGAGCTCCTCCCGCACGGAGGAGTCGGTCGGCCGCTGATCGGCCTGGGGGTGGGGATTGGTCGACGTCGGGCGAGGGCGCTGGCCTTCGCGCCGCGTGAGGGAAGGACGAGGACACCGGCCAAGATGCCACCTGCGCACGCCCACGGCGCGACGAGCGAAGCGCCCCGAGTGCTAAACCACGCTGCGCCACCATCGGCCCAGCCCGCGGAAGGAAGACACCATGACCCTGAAGCTCGCCGAGCGGCTGACCACCTCCCAGACCTGGCTGGACGGCGTGAGCGACCGCCTGCAACCGCTCGTCCGTGACGCCGTGGCCGGCACGGGGCGGCGTGGCGCCGACCTCCTCGACGGCGTCTGGCTCGGGGCCCCGCTGCACCCCGCGCTCACCGACGTGCCCGTCGGCGCGCTCACTGCGACGGTTGCGCTCGACGGCGTCGCACTGGCCACCGGCTCGCGAGCGGTCGACAGGAAGGCGGACGGGGCCCTGGCAATATCGGTGGCGGGGGCGCTGGCGGCCGCCGCGACCGGGCTTTCGGACTGGCGCTACATGCGCGGGGACACGCGCCGCCTGGCAGCAGCGCATGGCCTGCTCAACGTCGTTGGTGTTGCGTTCAACGCAACGTCTCTAGGACTGCGCTTGGCCGGCCGGCGCCGCGCCGGCCAGATCAGCTCCGCGCTCGGGTTCCTCGTCGCCGGCACGGCCGCCCACTTCGGCGGAGAGCTCAGCTTCGGGATGGGCGTGCGCGTCAACCAGGCGCAGCCCGGAGCCGGTCCCACCGAGTTCACGCCGGTGCTCGACGAGTCCCAGCTCGACGGCACCTCCATGCATCGACTCGACGCCGCCGGCGAAGCTGTGCTCGTCACTCGCTCGACGAGCGGCGAGATCTGCGCGATCGCGAACACGTGCAGCCACTTCGGAGGTCCGCTTGCCGAAGGCGAGCGCGAGGGAGACGTCGTCGTCTGTCCCTGGCACGGCTCCCGTTTCGACGTCCGCACCGGCGACGTGGCCGGAGGCCCGGCGGTGTTCCCCCAGCCGCGATTCGAGGCGCGCGCCCGTGACGGGAAGGTCGAGATCCGCCGGGCGGAGTAAGGGCGCCCGCAGCGGCGGCCTAGCTGGAAAGGGACTTGGGCCGGTGCTCTCTCCGGGCGCAGCCGCTCGCCGGCGGCGTTTGCGTCCGTGAGCGTCCGCCTTCGCAGCCCAACTACTAGAAGCCGTTGCTACGGCCAGTCGACTTGCCGGCACCTGGTTGCCGGCGGGGAAGACGACGAACCAGGCGCCGCCGAACGTCTTGACGCCCTGTCCGTTGGCGGCAGCGGGGGTGTCGTCGCCGACGAACAGGTAGAGCCGGTGGCCGCGGTAGGTGAGCTGCGGCTTTCCGTCCGAGCGGGGCGTCGTTCCGAGCATCGCACCGACGGTCGGCTTGCCGGTCGCGCGAACGGGCGGCCATTTGGCCGCGCATGCGCCATAGCACGTGCTCTTGGTGCCCGTGTCCTTCTTGAAGAGGTAGACGGTGCGGTTGTGGGAATCGACGAGAACGTCACCTACGCCGGTGCTCGCGACGCCGATCGTGGCCGCCCCCTCCGCCCGTCTCCGTCGATGGCGTCGGCGACCCATTCGAGCTGCTGCTGGCGCCGCCACAGCCGCCGAAGATCAGGGTCAGCGGCACCGCCGCGCCGGCGGGCATCATCCGACGCCGGGAGAAGCGGCGCAGGGCCTGAGCGGGACAACCGAAGAGAATCGCCGGAGCCGGCCGTCGAGGCTAGGCGGCCGGGAGACGGACTCGTTTAGCCCGCTTGCGCAGCTGCACGACTCGAGCGATCCCGACGAGGCCGACCACCAGCGCGCCGCCTACGGCGGCGAGCAGGAGCGCGACACCAAGCGGGACGTCGCCGTCCGCGCCCAGGAAGCTGATCGTGACGCTCTGAGTGTTCTCCAGGATGAAGATCAGCAGGAACAGCAAGATGACCGCGCCTGCGACGACCCCGGTCCACGCCCCGCTGGTGCGGGTCCTGCGCGTCGGGCGATCCTCCGGGCGCCGCGAGGGCGGCCGCGAAGTTGGGGCAGCCGTCTCGCGCTCTGGTGGCTTCAGATCCGGGTCCAGAGACTCGGAACGAGGCGTGCGGTCGGGCTCAGTGCTCTCCACCCTGCCCGATCTACCCCACGCGGGCGGCGCTCACTCCTTTCGGGGGGCCCGCTCCGCCGGCAACAGGCGGATGGTGTCAGGGTTGCCCGATCGTCTCGCTCACCGACCGGCCCTGCCGCCCGCGCGCCGCTCGCGCCTAGCGGGACTAGGGGTGCCGAGCTGGCCCCGAACGCCTTGGCGGCGGCCGCGACGATCTCGTCGTGAGGAACGTCGCGCAGGCGCTGAGCGACGTTCCAATGGTGACCGAACGGGTCACTCAGCTGCCCGTGGCTCGCGACCGAGCTGGTGAACCTCACGTCGCCCGGGCGCGGCGAGCCGCTCCGGGCGACGCTGAGGACATGGGCCTAGCGGGGATCAGGACCTTGTTGATGACATGGATGACGCCATTCGACGCGGTCACGTAGGGTGTCACGACTAGCGCGGGGCGCCTGCCGTGCGTTGGGCGCGCGCGGAGCCGCCTGCGGTGTGCTGGGTGTGCGCGGAGCGACGAGCGGCGACCGCGGCGATGGCGTAGATCGCGGCGACGCCGACCAGCCCATAGACGATCCGGCTGGCCGCGTTGGTGCCGCCGAACTCCTCGCCGAAAATCCAGGCGACGAGGTCGAACCGAGCGATCGCCACCAGACCCCAGTTGAGCCC
>JBKPMS010000040.1:0-12309 GCA_046732275.1 Actinomycetota bacterium
GTGTTTACGCGGGCGGTTGTCGCGCTCAACCGCGCAGTCGACCCCGATGTCGACTGGAATCTCGAATTCATCATGCACTACCGGATGAAGAGCGGTCTGATCTCCGAGGCTTGGACGATCCCCGTCGATCTCCACGCCTACGACCGGTACTGGGACGAGAGTTCAACTCCCCTTCCAGCGGTCAGGCCCGCGGTGAGCGCGCAGTCAGCTGCGATCGAGGCGGCCACCTCGCCTGACAACCTCACACTCGCACAGACGTGGCACGACCACTTCTGGAACGGCGAGCTCCTCGACATGAGGGCATTGATGACGGACGACTTCACCTGGCATACGCCGGGGACGAGCGATCTCGCCGGCAACTACGAAGGATGGGATGGCTATCTCTCTTTCCGCGACAAACTCCTTGCGCTAGCGGGAGACAAGTTCAAGCTGGACCTCGACGGAAGAGCCGCGAGCGAAACCGATGCGTTCGTGAAGGAACACATCCGGATGAACCGCGAGCACGATCCTCGGGTGCGGACGGTCGAGGTCGTCCTGCACCTCGAGATCGCCGACGGCCGCATCGCAAACATCGACGACATCCCGGTCGATCTCCACGCGTACGAGGCGTTCTATTCCTCTGAGATCCGATGATCGCGACCCCGACCCAGTTCCGCGACATGATCGACGCTGCCCGCGCGGGCGCGTATGCCTACCCGGCGGTAAACGTCAGCTCGTCCGAAACCCTGAACGCCGCGTTTCGCGGCTTTGCCGAGGCGCGTTCGGACGGAATCGTCCAGATCACTACGAGCGCCGCAAAGTACCTGTCCGGCCCGGCCGATGACATGGCAGCGGGCGCTCGCGCGTTCGCAGAATTTGCACAGGTGCTCGGCGAGCGCTCTCCCGTCTTGACCGCGCTGCACACTGATCACGCCACCGCCGAGCACGTCGACGACTTCCTTCGGCCGCTGCTCGCCGAGAGCCGCCGCCGTCGCGAGCGTGGCGCCCCGCCTCTCTTCAACTCGCACATGTTCGACGGCTCGGAGCTGCCCCTCACGGAAAATCTGCGCATCTCGGCGGAGCTCTTGCGTGAGGCAAACGAGCTCGACATCCTTCTCGAGCTCGAGATCGGGACTGTCGGCGGCGAGGAAGACGGCCTCGACCACCGGCAAGTACCTCGCGAGCGGCTGTATACGACGCGCGCGGACGCCCTTACGGTCGCCGACGCCCTCGGTACGGGCGAACGCGTCCGCTATCTGCTGGCCGCGACGTTCGGAAACGTCCATGGCCATTACGCACCCGGGAACGTCCCGCTGCGTCCCGAGCTGCTCGGCGAGCTGCAGGATGCCCTCGCGGAGCGCTTCGACGGCGGTCGGGGTTTCGATTTCGTCTTCCACGGCGGAAGCGGGTCGACTGCCGAGGAGGTCCGCGCCGCCGTTGCGAACGGGGTCGTGAAGATGAACGTCGACACGGACATGCAGTTCGCATTCAGCAACGCCGTGGAGGAGCACTTCGCCGGCTCGTCGACCGCGGGGTCACGCGATCGGCTCGCCGCGATCGACAAGTGTGTGTACGACCCGAGGTCGTGGGGCCGGAAAGCCGAGGTCGCGATGGCCGCGCGCGTCGCAGAAGCGGCCGAGATGCTCGGGTCTAGCGACCGCACGCTCGCGCGCTCCTGACTATTCGCAACTCGGGAACTGCAGCATCCCCGGTGTCCACGAAGGTTTCCAGAACTGGCAACCACACTCCCTATCGTGACTCCGTAAGCACGTTGTCGTCTCGACCCGGAGGTCACGATGAACACCGTTCAATCCAAAGAGATGAGCATTGCCGCCCGGCTAGGGCGTTGGAGCGCCGAGCATCGCAAGAAAGCTGTCCTCGGTTGGATCGCGCTGCTGCTGATTGCGGTCGCCGCCGGCAGCGTCGGTGCGAAGAAGCTGGCCGCCGCCGGTGCGTCGAACGGCGACTCGGCAGCAGCCCAGCGCCTGCTCGACCACGGCGGCTTCGCGCAACCGGCCGCCGAGCAGGTGCTGCTGCAGGTCCGCGGCACCGGAAGCATTCGCACGGCCCGGGGCGAGAAGGCCGCACGTGACGTGATCGCCGCGATCACGGCCACACATCGGGTCAAGGACATCCGCTCGCCTTTCAGTTCGGCAAACGGCGGCCAGGTCAGCCCGGACGGCCGCTCCGCCCTCGTCCTCTTCTCGATGAAAGGGAAGCGCGACACTGCGGAGAAACGCGTTGAGCCCGTCACGGCTGCAGTCGAACGCGTCGCCCGCGCGCATCCACGACTTCTGATCGAGGAGTTCGGCCAGGCGTCCGCAACCAAGGCCCTCGACGACGCAATCGGCAAGGACTTCAAGCGGGCGGAGGTCAGTTCGATCCCGATCACGTTCCTGATTCTCTGGGTCGCCTTCGCCGCCCTGGTCGCGGCACTGCTGCCGCTGATGCTCGCGCTGAGCGCAATCATCATCGCCACTGGGCTTCTCGGGCTCACGAGTCATGTGATCCCGATCGACGGCAGCGCCAACTCGATGATCCTCCTGATCGGGCTCGCCGTCGGCGTCGACTACTCCCTCTTCTACTTCCGGCGCAGTCGCGAGGAACGCGCACGCGGAGCCTCCAATCAGGATGCGATCGGGATTGCCGCCGCAACATCGGGAAGAGCCGTACTCACCTCGGGGCTGACCGTCATCGTCGCGATGGCCGCGATGTTCATCACCGGGCTCGGCACGTTCATGGGCATGGCGGAGGCCACGGCAATCGTCGTCGCCGTGGCGGTGCTCGGATCGCTCACGGTGCTCCCGGCCTTGATGTCCAAGCTGGGGGATCGCGCCGAGCGTGGCCGGATTCTTTTCCTCGGCCGCCGTCTCGAGCGCCGTCGGGCCACCGGCGAGAGCCGTTTCTGGGCGGCTGTCGTCCGGCCGGCCATCGCGCATCCGGTGCGGACGAGCGTGGTCGCGGGCGGAATCTTGCTCCTCCTCGCGATTCCGGCGTTCCGCCTTCAGACGGCGGTTCCCGGCGCGACCGACCTTCCGTCGAACCTGGCGATCATGAGGACCTACAACCACGTGCAGAAGGCCTTCCCGGGCGGGCCGCTCCCAGCCCAGGTCGTCGTCTCGGCGAAAGACGTCTCGTCTTCGCCGGTCCAGCGTGCGATCGCGACGCTGAAACACGAAGCCCTCGCCTCTGGGCAGATGCACCGGCCGATCACGGTCGACGTCAACCGAAGCCGGACGCTCGCGAGAATCAGCGTCCCGCTCTCTGGAAACGGGACCAACAAGGCCTCCCAGGCGGCTTTGCATACGCTGCGGGACTCGATCATCCCGAAGACCGTGGGCGCGGTCGGTACTACCTACGTGACGGGATCGACCGCAACGTCGGTCGACTTCAACGACCAGCTGCACAGCAGGCAGCTCTACGTCCTCGTGTTCGTGCTCGGGCTTGCGTTCCTGCTGCTGCTCTGGAACTTCCGCTCGCTGGTGATCGCGGCGACCGCGATCGTCCTCAATCTGCTCTCCGTGGCGGCCGCCTACGGCGTGCTCGTGGCCGTTTTCCAGTGGGGCTGGGCGATCCACCTCCCGGGCGTGCATCCCGGCCCGATCGCCGCTTTCCTGCCGTTGTTCCTGTTCGTGATCCTCTTCGGGCTGTCGATGGACTACCACGTGTTCATCCTCAGCCGGATCCGCGAGGGGCACGAGCAAGGTCTCGCGACGCGCGAGGCGATCAGGCGCGGCATCACGCACTCGGCCGGCGTGATCACAAGCGCTGCGGTCGTCATGGTCGCCGTGTTCTCGACGTTCGCAACGCTCTCGGTGATCTCGATGAAGCAGATGGGGGTCGGCCTCGCCGTAGCGATCCTGCTCGATGCGACGCTCGTCCGCGGACTATTGCTGCCGGCGGTGATGAGCCTGCTCGGCGAGCACAACTGGTACCTGCCGCGCTGGCTCGACCGCTTGATTCCGAAGCGGCGGATCGAGTCGCAAGAGGTCGTGCCTGCGCCGCCCGCCGCGGCACCGCTGCGGGAAGCGGCTTAACCCACGTTTTCTGTCCGCCGCGGCCGCCTCTCAACGCGCGAGGCGGCCGCCTGAGCGATTGGGAGTTACAACCGGAGTGACCACTCCGCTTTCTGGCATACTGGTCAGGTGACACCCCGAGCGACAACGCCGGCGAGACAGCTGCGCCGAGACGCGCAAGCAAACCGCGATCGCATCGTGGCTGCTGCCCGCACCGCCTTCGCGACCGACGGCATCGAGGTGTCGGTCGAAGAAATCGCCCGGCGCGCAGCCGTCGGGATGGGCACTCTCTACCGGCACTTCCCGGCCAAGGAGGATCTCGTCGACGCCGTCCTGGAGGACACCTTCGACGAGATCGTCGGCGCTGCCGAGCAGGCGCTGACCGTTGAGGATGCCTGGCAAGGCCTGTGCGGCTTCCTCGAGCACTTCTTCGCGTTGCACGTGAAGAACCGCGGGCTCAAGGACATGCTCGCCACGCGTGCACACGGTCGGGAGCGCGCCGATGCGATGCGTGCACGGATGCGACCGTTGATCCGTCGGCTGGTCACGCGGGCCCAGGAGCAGGGGACGCTCCGAGCGGATTTCGCTCCCGAGGACATGCCCTTCGTGATCTGGAGCGTCGGACGGGTGATCGAGGAGACGAGGGCGGTGGCGCCCGAGCTCTGGCGCCGCCACCTCGGGTTCCTCTTGGACGGCTTGCGGACCGAGGCCGCGACGCCTCTGCCGCGCCCGCCGCTGACGCGCGCGCAGCTGAATCGTGTGACCGAGAGGCGGCACAAGTGACGGACACCCAGACGACGGAACGCCTCACCGGGCGCGCGCTCTGGACCGTGTTCGGGGCGCTGATGTTGGGAATGTTCCTGGCCGCGCTCGATCAGACGATCGTCTCGACGGCTTTGCCGACGATCGTCGGCGACCTCGGAGGGCTCAACCATCTGTCGTGGGTGGTGACGTCGTACCTGCTCGCTTCCACCGTCTCGACGCCGATCTACGGAAAGCTCGGCGACATGTACGGCCGGAAGCCCGTGTTCCAGGCGGCGATCCTGATCTTCCTGGCCGGTTCGATGCTGGCCGGCCTCAGCCAGAGCATGGGCGAGCTCATCGGGTTCCGCGCCCTCCAGGGCATCGGGGCCGGCGGCCTGATGGTCGGCGCGCAGGCGATCATCGGCGACATCGTGCCGCCGCGGGAGCGCGGACGTTACATGGGCTTGATCGGCTCGGTCTTCGCCGTTGCCTCGGTTGCCGGGCCACTGCTCGGCGGCTTCCTCGTCGACAACCTGTCGTGGCGCTGGGTCTTCTACGTGAACATGCCGGTCGGCGCGGTCGCGGTAGCGATCGTCGCGTTGCGCCTCCACCTTCCGTCGGCTCGGAGCCGGCACCGCATCGACTACATCGGCGCAGGCCTGCTGGCGGCCGGCGTCGGGTCGCTCGTCCTGGTGACGACGTGGGGCGGCACCCAGTACGCCTGGGGATCCGACACGATCATCGGGCTCGCCGTAGCGGGGGTTCTGCTGCTCGCGCTCTTCGTCTGGCAGGAAAGCCGTGCCGCGGAGCCCCTCCTGCCCCTGACGCTGTTCCGCTCGAGCGTCTTCGACATCGCGAACTCGATGGGTTTCACGATCGGGATGGCGATGTTCGGCGCGATCGTGTTCATTCCGCTCTTCCTGCAGCTCGTCTACGGCTACAGCCCGACGAGCTCCGGCCTTCGCATGCTGCCGCTGATGGGTGGCCTGCTCGTTGCCGCGATTGCGTCAGGCCGCGCGATCAGTCACATCGGCCGATACAAGATCTTCCCGATCGCCGGCACGGCCACTCTCGTGGTCGGCATGTACCTGCTGTCGCGACTCTCCGTCGACACCGCTCCCTGGCTCGCATCCGTCTACATGGCCGTGGTCGGCGTCGGCATCGGGCTGGTGATGCAGGTGCTCGTGCTCGTCGTCCAGAACGACGCGCGACCGGAGCAGATCGGCGTCGCCACGTCGACGGCGACGTTCTTCCGCTCGGTCGGCGGCTCCTACGGCGTCGCAATCTTCGGCGCGATTTTCGCGTCCCGGCTCACCGATCAGATCAAGGAGTTGCCCGCCAACGTAGCCGGGCGTCTCTCGGGCGGTGTTCACCTCACACCCGAGCAGGCGAACGCACTCCCCGCGACCGTGCACGACGACTTCCTCCAGGCCTTCGCGCACGCGCTGCACGGCGTCTTCCTCTTCGGGATGGTCTTGGCGATCGTGCCGTTTGTGTTGGCGCTGTTCCTGAAGGAGGTTCCGCTGCGCACGACGCTGGGGCGCACGACCGAGCTGGCCACCGAGGAAGCGGCCGCGGGCGCGACCGGCGCGGAGGCGATGATCGAGCCCGTCGCCGAGGCGGCGGCCTCACGCTGACGTCAGCCGGTGGGCGACAGCGCGACGACCTCGCCGCCGCTGAGAACGACGCCGTCCTCACAGCGCGCCTCGACGAGCCCGCCGGCGAACTGCTGCTGGTAGAGCTCCGCGTAGAGACCGCCGGCAGCGAGGAGCTCTGCGTGCGTTCCCGATTCGACGAGGCGGCCCCGCTCGAGCACGAAGATCACGTCTGCCGAGATGATCGTCGACAGCCGGTGTGCAATCGCAATGGTGGTTCGGTCCTTCATCAGCGGCTCGAGTGCCGCCTGCACGAGGCGCTCACTCGTAGTGTCCAGAGCCGAGGTCGCCTCGTCGAGGATCAACACACGCGGGTCCTTGAGGATGACGCGCGCGATCGCGAGGCGCTGCTTCTCGCCACCTGACATCCGGTAGCCGCGCTCGCCGACGACCGTGTCGTAGCCGTCGGACAGCTCCACGATCCGGTCGTGGATCTGCGCTGCGGACGCCGCTCGCTCGAGCTCCGCCTGCGTCGCTTCGGGCCTCGCGTAGAGCAGATTCTCCCGGACGCTCGCATGGAACAGATACGTCTCTTGCGTGACCATGCCGATTGCTCCGGCGAGCGTCGCCTGCGTCAGCTCGCGGACGTCGTAGCCGTCGAGCTCCACCCGCCCTCGTGTCGCTTCGTAGAGCCGAGGGATCAGGTACGAGATCGTCGTCTTGCCCGCCCCGGTCGGTCCGACGATCGCCGCCAGCTCACCCGGCTGGACCGTAAGCGAGAGGTCCTCGAGCGTCCAGTCACGCCGGCGCGCGCCGTCGACCGCGGCGATCGCCCCGTCCCCGTCGACGGCCGCCCCGTCGAAGATGGGCTCGGTCGGCTCCTCGTAGCGGAACCAGACGTCCTCCAGCGCGACTTCGCCGCGGACGTCCTCGGCAGGAATCGTCCGAGCGTCCTTGCGGTCGACGATGTCGTGCGGGAGATCGAGGTACTGGAAGATCCGCTCGAACAGGGCAAGCGACGCCTGCACCTCGACGGCGGTCTGCAGCGTCTGACCGATCGGGAACAGCAGCCGCGTCTGCAGCGTCGTGAACGCGACGATCGTGCCGGAGCTGAGGTCGGCATGGCCGGCAACGAGATAGACGAGTGCCGGTGCGACCGAGAAGAACGTCTGCACCACCGCGAAGAAGGAGCGGCCGACCATCGACTGCCGGACCTGGAGGCCCGCAAGGCGTTGATTCTCGCCGCGGTAGCGCTCGATCACATCGCCGCGGCGGTCGAAAACCTTGGTCAGCAGCACGCCGGACACTGACAGCGTCTCCTCGGTCAGCGCCGACAGGTCGGCCAGGGATTCTTGCGTCTCGCCGGAGATCCGTCGGCGCACGCGTCCGACCCGGTACGTCAGATAGACGAACAGCGGGATGATGCCGAGGGCGAGCAGCGTCAGTTGCCAGGAGAGGATGAGCATCGCAGCGACGGTGCTGAGAACCGTGACCACGTTCGAGAGGACGGACGACGCAGTGTTCGTCACGACGTTCTGGACCCCGCCGACGTCGTTCTGGAGCCTCGACTGGAGCTCGCCGGTTCGCGTCGCCGTGAAGAAGCGAAGCGACATCGACTGCAGATGCTCGAACAGCCGGTTGCGAAGGTCTTGCATCACGCGCTGGCCGACGACCGTCGTCAGATACGTCTGGAAGACGCCGATCGCCGCCGCGACGATGGGCACGACAATCATCAGGCCGACGAGTGCGTAGAGCAGGCCGAAGTTCGGCCCGCTCTCGCCGGGCGGGAACAATGCCTTGTCGAAAACCTGCTTGGTGAGCAGGGGGTTGACGACGCCGAGGCCCGATGTGATCAGGATCAGCACCACGATCAGCGCGACGCGGCCGCGATACGGCCGGAACAGGCGGGCGACGCGCCGAAGGAGATGCTTCGAGGAGGAGGCCATTGTCGTCAAGGGTACGTCCGCCCCTAGGCTGTAGGCGATGGCCCGACTCTACGCCGCAACGGGCGACTCGATCGTCCGGCTCGACGAGACGGCGGACGCATGGCGCGTCGAGACGTTCCTGGCCGGGAGCCGGGCGCAGTGTCTGGCGCTCGATCCCGACGATGCAGAGACGGTGTATGCCGGGCTGCGGGAGGGCGGCGTGCGTCGCACCCGGGACGGCGGCCGCACATGGGTCGACTGCGCGCTTCCCGAGCCGGGAGTCTTCTCGCTCGCGGTCAGCGCCGCAGACGGCGCCGTTTACGCCGGTACCGAGCCGAGCCGGCTGTTTCGCAGTGACGACCGGGGTGAGACCTGGCGTGAGCTCGACGCGTTGCTCGAGCTGCCCTCTCGGCCGTCATGGAGCTTTCCGCCGCGGCCCTGGACGTCACACGTCCGCTGGATCGCGCCTCACCCGCAGCGTGCGCAACTGATCCTCGTCGGGATCGAGCTCGGCGGGCTGATGCGCTCGCTCGACGGCGGCGAGAGCTGGGAGGACCACCGCCCGGGAGCGCAGCGGGACGTCCACTCGCTCGCCTGGCATCCGAACCGTCAGGGCAATGCATACGAAGCGGGCGGCGGCGGCGCCGCGTTCAGCGACGATCTGGGCGAGAGTTGGCAACCGGCGGACGACGGGCGCGATCGTCATTACACGTGGTCAGTCGCGGTCGAGCCGAATGTCGCCAATCTGTGGTACGTCTCGGCGAGCACCGGCCCGTTTGCCGCCCACGGCCGCGGCGATCCACAAGCGCGCATCTACCGACGCGAAGGGGAGGAGCCGTGGCGTGCTCTCGATGGGGGACTGCCCGAGCCGCTGCCGGCGATGCCGTACGCGCTCGTTGCGACGGCAGGCCGCCTCTTCGCCGGTCTGTCCGACGGTCAGATCTGGGAGAGCCGAGACCGCGGCGACAGCTGGCACGTCCTGCGGGCAGCCGAGCCGATCGGCGGGATCAACGCGCTCGCCTTCGCGGGCGACTGACCCGTTGCGAATCACTCGCGAGCAGGCGCTTGCATGGCGCATGCAGCGACACCTTCTAGATCCGGTCGGCGCGCTGTCGGTTCCGCGCGTCGTCGGTCGTCTCTGCGGCGTGCAGACACAAGTCGCGTCGTCGGCCGAGCTCGCAATCCGGGTGCGGCGCACGACGTCGCGGCGGGGCGAGGCCGGCCTCGCCCTCGCCGAGGGGCGCCTCATCAAGACGTGGGCGATGCGCGGCGCGCTCCACCTCCTCACACCGCAGGAGGCGGGTCTCTTCCTCTCGCTGATCGCCGCGGGACGGTCGTGGGAGCGGCCGAGCTGGCAGCGCTACTTCGGCGTGACGCTGAAGCAGGTCGAGCTGCTTCGCAACGTCGTCCGCGAGGCGCTCGACGGCGCCGTGCTCACGCGCGAGGAGCTCGTGACGGCGGTCACGGCGCGGCGCGGCTTGGGCCACATCGGCGAGGCATTGCGATCGGGCTGGGGAACCCTCCTCAAGCCACTCGCCTGGCAGGGGGACCTCTGCTTCGGACCAAGTCAGGGAAACAGAGCGACGTTCATGCGCCCGGAGGACGCGAGCGCGCGCTGGGCCGGCGTACCCGAGCCAGACGAGGCGGCCCCGGCCGCACTGGCCGCGTACTTCGGGGCCTACGGGCCGACGACGATCGAGGCGTTCGGCAACTGGCTCGCGGGCGGTTGGTTCGGGAAGCGGCGGCTTCGGAGCTGGTTCGATGCCTTCCGCGTACAGCTTGCGGAAGTGGAGGTCGACCGTGAGCGCGAGTACGTGCTCGCCGAGCACGCCGACGAGCTCGCCGCGACGAAGCCGACGACGGCACTGCGGCTCCTGCCCGGCTTCGACCAGTACGTGCTCGGTCCCGGCACGGCGGACAGTCGCGTCGTGCCTGCGGCGCGGCGGAGCGCCGTGAGCCGCCGGGCCGGGTGGATCTCACCGGTTGTCGTGGCGGGCGGCGTGGTGTGCGGAACGTGGCAGTTGGGCGCCGATCGGCTCGACGTCGCCTGGTTCGAAGAGGCGGGGCGTGTGCCTCGGCGGGCGATGGAGGCGGAGGTCGCGCGCCTATCGATGATCCTGGACCGGGAGCTCGGTCCGACCATCACCCGCGTCTAGGCGTATTGCGACGCCGTCTCAGCCTCCGAGCTCCGCGAGCCGCTGCTCGAGAAATCGTCGTTCTGCGTCCGAGTGCACGAGCTGGAGCGCCCGGCCGTAGGCGGCGCGGGCGTCGTCGACACGATCGAGCCGCTGCAGGAGCTCGGCGCGCGTGGCATGCAGGTAGTGGTACTGGTCGAGCTCCAGTCTGTCCGCGAGCGCGAGCGCGCCGGCTATGTCGCCCGCTTCTGCGAGGGCGGCGGCGCGGTTGAGCTCGACGACCGAGGAGCCGGTGAGGCGCGCGAGCTCGCCGTACAGACCTGCAATTCGCGGCCAGTCCGGCGGCTCTTCCACATGGAGCAGCGCAATGAGCGCCTGCAGGACGTACGGCCCGCGGCCGGCGAGCGCCAGCGCACGCTCGAGCGCTCTACGTCCGGCAGCCATCTCGTCGACGTCCCAGAGCGAACGGTCCTGGTCACGCAGCAGGACGACCGTGCCGTTCGCGAAGCGGGCGTCTCGCCGTGCATCGTTGACGAGCATCAGGCCGAGGAGCCCATGCACCTCGGGCTCGTCGGGCATCAAGTCCGCGAGCGCCCGGCCGAGCCGGATCGCTTCGGCCGCGAGCGCTCCGCGGCCGCCGTAGCCCTCGTTGAAGATCAGGTAGACGACGGCGAGCACCGCGGCAAGGCGGTCGGGCAGAAGGTGTGGCGGCGGGACCCGAAACGGGATTCCGGCGGCCTTGATCTTGCGCTTGGCGCGGACGAGACGCTTGGCCATCGTCTGCTCGGGAACGAGGAACGCACGCGCGATCTCCTCTGTCGTCAGCCCGCCGAGCGTTCGCAGCGTCAGTGCAACCTGCGCGTCCAGAGCGAGCGCCGGATGACAACAGGTGAAAAGGAGCTCCAGCCTCTCGTCTGGGAAAGGAGTCTCGTCCACATCGTCCTCAATCGTCTCCGGCACGTCGAGCGAGCGCGTCTTCGCCGCCAGCGTGCGATCCCGACGAATGCGGTCGATTGCACGGTTGCGCGCGGTCGTCGTGAGCCAGGCGCGCGGGTTCTCCGGCAATCCGTCGCGGGGCCAACGCTCCGCGGCGACCGCGAAGGCCTCCTGCGCGGCTTCCTCGGCGAGGTCGAAGTCGCCGAGGAAGCCGATCAGGCCGGCGAGGACGCGGCCCCATTCCTCGCGGAAGACCTGCTCGAGAATCGTCAGTACTCCACGATCGGCCGGACTTCCACCGCGCCGCCCATGCTCGCAGCGGGAATGCGCGACGCGAGCTCGATCGCCGCGTCGAGGTCGTCGGCCTCGAATACGAGGTAGCCGCCGAGCGCCTCCTTGACTGCGACGAACGGCCCGTCGGTCGTCAGCGTCTTGCCGTCCTCGACCCGGACCGTGGTGGCCGCCTCGGGCGGCTGGAGCCACAGGCCCGGGGTCACGCCGGGGGTCTGGGTGACCGCCTGATAGGCCTCGGCGACGGCTTTCCGCTCGTCCTCGGACAGGCGCTCCCACTCCTCGGACCCCGGGGTCGGGGTGTCACCTTGGTGGATCAGCAGCATGTACTTCATTGCGTCCTCCCTTGGTTGGGTTGGTCGCGTCTAAGACGAACGGCGCGCGAGCGAAAGGACACCCCGCCGGAAGCTACTGCGTTACCGACTCCGCGCGCGCCGCTCGGCGAGCGATGCATTGAGCTCCGGGGCGACGACGACGAGCCGGCCGACAAGCACCAGGGAGAAGAGCAGTGCGGCCGCAACGCCGAGCGCGCCGTACGTATTGGCTCGATCCTCGACCAGACGCGTGGTCACGTACACGTTGAAGACGTTGACGAAGAGCATGCCGACGCCGAAGAGGACCGCGCCGGGGATGAGGGCGGGCCAGCCGACGTTCCGGTGCGGAAGCATCATCGAGACCGCGAGCCACG
>JBKPMS010000041.1:0-6413 GCA_046732275.1 Actinomycetota bacterium
GAAAGTCGGAGAGGACCTCGAGCAGGAACGCCTCGAACTCGTCGTCGGCGCGGTCGATCTCGTCGATCAGCAGGACGACGGGGTCGGTGCTCTCGATCGCTTCGAGCAGCGGCCGTCGGATCAGGAAGCTCGGGCCGAACAGCTCTTGCTCCGAGACCGTCCCCTCCTGGGCAGCGCGGATGTGCAGGAGCTGGCGCGAGTAGTTCCACTCGTACACCGCGTGCGAGATGTCGAGTCCCTCGTAGCACTGCAGCCGGATCAGCCGCGACGAAGTCGCCCGCGCGAGCGCCTTCGCGGCCTCCGTCTTGCCGACGCCGGCCTCGCCTTCGAGCAGCAGCGGCTTCTCGAGCGCGAGCGAGAGGTAGAGCGCCGTCGCCAGGCCACGCTCAGGCAGGTAGGCGGCGCGGCGGAGTCCCTCCGCGAGCTCGTCGATCGTCTCAAACGCCACGTCGCTCACGATAACCGCGAGACGGAGCAGCAGGCCGGACGCCCGTTCGCGCCGCCTGTGACAGAATCCGGCCGGCTGGCAATCGAGGAGGAGCGGCCCACGTGAGTTCGACAGCTCTCGACGCAACGGACGTCGTCGTTCCCGCTTCCCGGGACGAGGCTGTCGAAGCCTTCGGCGACGGGTCCGGCGTGACCGTCCTTGCCGGGGGCACGATCCTCATGCCGGAGCTCAACTACGGGCGGCTGAGACCGGAACGCGTCGTCTTTCTCCGGGACGCTGGGCTCGCAGGCATTCGGCGCAACGGACCGACGGTCACGATCGGCGCGATGACGACGGTCGCCGAGCTCGAGCAAGCGCCAGAGCCGCTCGCGACAGCTGCGCGCCACGTCGCGGACCACGAGATCCGCGCCCAGGCGACGATCGGCGGCAACCTGTGCGCTCCGCCCGGGGAGACCCCTCGCGGCGATCTCCAGGCTGCGCTGATCGCGCTCGGAGCGACCGTGCGATCCGCCGGCGCCGGAGGGGAGCTCACGGAGCCGGTGGAGGATTTCGTTGCCGGCGACTGCACCGGCCGGCTCGTGCTGGAGCTCGAGCTCGACGAGCCGAATGCCGCCGCGCACGCGTCGGCAAGGCGACCTCATGCCCACGCGTACACCATTCTCGCCGTCTGCGCCGCGGAGACCGCGGCCGGTGTTCGAGTCGGCATCACCGGCGCCGGGCCGCACGGCGTACGAGCAACGGGCGTCGAGGACGCGCTGGCGGGCGGGGCTTCGACGGCGGACGCGGCGCAGAAGGCGCTCGACGATGCGGAGCCGGGAGACGACGCTCTTGCCTCAGCGTGGTACCGGCAGCGGCTGCTGCCGGTGATCGTCCAACGCGCACTCGACGACCTCGGAGGAGGCACATGAGACTCACGGTCAACGGAGTGGAGCACGATGTGCAGAGCCCGCCGCTCGCTTCCCTCCTCTACGCGCTCCGCGAAGAGCTGGACGTGACGAGCCCGAAGGCCGGGTGCCAGCAGGGCGGCTGTGGAGCGTGCACGGTCCTCGTCGACGGTGAGGCACGGCGGTCCTGCCTCGTGCCGCTCGCCGCCGTCGACGGCGCCTCGATCACAACCGTCGAGGGGCTCGGCGCGCCCGACGAGCTCTCCCCCGTGCAGGCCGCGTTCGACGAGCAGTACGCGGCGCAGTGCGGCTTCTGCACGTCCGGGTTCGTCCTCGCCGCGACGGCCCTGCTCGAGCGCAAGCCGGACGCGAGCCGCGAAGACGTGCTCGAAGCGTTGTCCGGACACGTCTGCCGCTGCACGGGCTACGTGAAGATCGTCAACGCCGTCGAGGCAGCGGCGAGAGGCGACGTGCATCCCGATCAGGTCGAGCCCAGCTTCGAGCCCGAGGAGGTAGACGTGTTGATTCCAGGGAGCCCGGCGTGAAGGCGGTCGGCGCGCGGCTGCCGCGCTACGACGGCGTCGCCCACGTCACGGGCCGCACGCAGTACGTCGACGACGTCCGCGTCCGCGGGATGTTGTGGACGAAGGCGCTGCGCTCCACGCACCATCACGCAGTGATCACGCACTTCGACGCGAGCAAAGCCGAGGCACTGCCGGGCGTGCGCGCCGTCGTGACGCACGAGGATGTCCCGAAGAACGTCTACGGCCATCTCGAGGCGCTCGGGATTCCCGCGGACGAGCCGCTGCTCGCCGTCGAGGACGTCCGCTACAAGGGACAGCCGATCGCGGCCGTTGCGGCAGAGGACGAGGACACCGCGCGCGAAGCCGTCGCCCTGATCGAGATCGAGTACGAGGAGCGACCCGCGTTCTTCGACATGCGCAGGGCCATGGATCCGGAGTGGCCGAAGATCCACCAGTGGGGCCCTGTGTATCCGCACTACGGCCCGTACAACCACCGCCGCGTTCGCAAGGGCGACGTCGACGCGGCGTTCGAGCAGGCCGACACGATCGTGGAGGGTGTGTACCGGCCGCAGGCGATCGAGCACTGCCCGATCGAGCCGCAGACCGCGCTCGTGATCCCGGAGCCGAGCGGCCGCTTGACGATCCACTCCTGCACGCAGGCGATGTACTTCTCCATGGGCGTCGTCGCCGCGCACCTGGAGTGGCCGCTGAACAAGCTGAAGTTCGTCGGCGGCACGGTCGGCGGCGGCTTCGGCGGCAAGGTCGACACCGCGACCGAAACGATCAGCGCGCTGCTCGCGCTGAAAGCGAAGCGTCCGGTCAAGTGGCGGTGGACCCGCGAGGAGGAGTTCCTCGCCTCTTCGACCCGCGCGCCATGGCACATGGAGATCGCCGACGCTGTCACGAGCGACGGCTGGATCCTCGGACGGCGGATGCTCACCCTGCACGATGCCGGCGCGTACGCCCGCTTCTCACCGTACGGCGTCACGAAGCACGCGTTCCACCACACGGGCGCCTACACGATCCCGAACGTGCACTTCGACGGATTCGTCGTCTTCACGAACCGCGTGCCGACAACGGCGATGCGCGGCTTCGGCGTCACCTCCGTGTCCTTCGCCGTGGAGACGCACATGAACCGAGTGGCCCAGGTGCTCGGCATGGATCCGCTGCAGATCCGGCTGAAGAACGCCAATCGCATCGGCGACACGACTGCGAACCGTGTCGTACTGAAGGATCCCTCCACCGTTCCGGTGGTGCTGGCCGCTGCTGACCGGGTCGACTACGAGCTGCCTGCGGAGTACCGGTCGATGACGAACGAGCGCCGCTCCGGAGACCTGCTCCCGGAGCACCTCGTCGGGCAACTCGCAACCGAGGACGCCGCGACGAACGGAGGAGGCCGGTAATGGCGAAGCACAAGGGCCGCGGTATCGCGACGATTGAGTACCCGACGGGCATGAACCAGAACGGCGACCCGAGCCAGGCGTGGGTCAAGCTCAAGCCGGACGGCCGAGTCGACGTCTTCACCGGCACGGTCGATCACGGTCAGGGCTCCCGCACCGTCCACACCCAGATCGCCGCGGACACGCTCGGCGTCCCGTACGACTGGATCACGATGGACAACACGAACACCGACTCGTCGGCGGTCTGCACGGGCAGCTTCGCCTCGCGCGGGACGTTCATCGGCGGCAATGCCGTGCGCTTCGCGGCGGAGAAGGCGCGCGAGCGGATCCTCGACATCGCCTCGAAGGAGCTCGAGATCGCCCCGTCCGACCTCGAGATCGCGGACGGCGAGGTCGTGGCGAAGGGAGCGCCCGACCGCAAGATCGGCATTCCGGAAGTCGCTGCGGCCGCGACGTGGACGTACGGCGAGCTGATCACCGGGACCGGCGCCGCGCTGAAGCCGTTCTCCGACGTCAGCGACGACGACGGCTCGGTCGAGATCGAGCCGCACTCGGCGATCTCCTATGCGGCCTGCGTCGCGGACGTCGAGGTCGACGACGAGACCGGCGAGGTCAGGGTCGAGCGCCTGATCCAGGTGTACGACGTCGGCCGCGCCATCAACCCGACGCTCGTCGAGGGGCAGATCGAGGGCGGCGCGATGATGGGGCTGGGCCTCGGGCTGCTCGAGCAGGCGTATCCGTACTACCCAGAGCCGGAGCATCGGGGCCGCGAGTTCGGCGCCTACCTCGCTCCTGCGCTGGAGGATCTGCCGGAGCTCGACAACGTGATCATCGAAAGCCCATCCGAGGATGGCCCGTTCGGCGCGAAGGCGATCGGCGAGATGGCGAACAACGCGCAGCCGCCCGCGATCGCGTCCGCGATCTACGACGCCGTCGGCGTCTGGGTCACCGAGATGCCTGCGACGCCGGAGCGCGTCCTCCGTGCGCTCGACGCGAAGCAGGAGCCGCGCCGCGACGGCAAGCGCGTGATCTTCGACGCGGAGCTTTCCGTCCGGACGGTGAGCTCGAACGGGGGTAAGGGCTTTCTGGAGACGGATGGCTGAAGCGTCGTCGCCGTTTCGCACCTGGAACGGCATCGAGTCGTGGCAGTTCGCAGACGGAGTCCGGCTGCACGCAATCGGCGGTGAGCAGATCCTCCTCTGCCGCGTCACCTACGAGCCGGGGAAGCAGGTGCCCGACCATGCGCACGAGCAGACGGAGCAGGTGATGGCGATCGTCGACGGCGCCGTCACCATCACGGTCGCGGGCGAGCAGCGCAACGTCGAGGCCGGTGACGTCATCGTCATCAACAAGGGCGTCCAGCACAGCCTCTACTCGGAGAACGGCGTGACGTTCTTCGAAGCGCTGGCGCCCGTTCCGCTCGACCACGTCCCCGACCGAGAGCGCGATCTCGTGCTCGGGCCCGAGGCCGGGCGTGGACACGTCGAGCGCTGAGCGCGAAAGGAGACATCAATGCCGATGATCGAAGTGAAGCTCTACGACCACCGGGTGACGGACGAGTCCGTTCCGAAGATGATCGAGAAGCTGACCGATGCGCTCGCCGAGTCGAGCGGCGCCGCGAAGGAGCACATCCACGTCGTCATCCAGGGCGTCCCGCCGAAGCACTGGGGTATCGCCGGCAAGCCCGCGGGGTAGAAGCCATGCCGCTGATCGAAGTCAAGCTGTTCGACTTCCGGGTCAACGAGGAGACGAGCCGCAAGCTGATCGCCGGCCTCACCGATGCGCTCTGTGAGGCAACGACCGAAGGACTCCGCGAGCACACCTGGGTCGTCGTGGAAGGTCACTCGCCGAAGAACTGGGGCGTCGGCGGCGTGCCGTGGCCAGTCGAAAAGACGCCGCCGGCCTAGACGAGCTCGAGCTCGACGGGCGGCGCGCCCGGCGTGATCGCCTCCGTCTCGCGCGCGTGTAACAGAGTGGTCCGGACGATCAGCTTCGCGCGGGCGAAGTTGTCCATGACCGTGGGGACCGGGCCGACCCGTTCGCCGAGCGCATAGCCGGCCGCGTTGCGCCCGATCGCACGGTACGAGTCGAGCGTCAGCGAGGGCGCCATCCCGAAGAGCTCCAGGTTGTCGAGCGGTTGGAGATCCGCCCGGTGGATGACGGCCGTTCCCTTGGACTGGACGCCGATCGCGACGCCGGAGCCGGCCAGGGCGGCGCCGTCGTGGCCGATGAACGCCACGTCCGAAGCGCGCCGGACGCGGACGAGCCGCGGCCGGGCGCCTGCGTCTCGCACGCCGTCCATGAGAGCCGCGATCACGTCGCGGTGGTCGAGCCCGCCGATGGTGCGCTGGAGCCCGTCGGCGAACGCGGGGCCGACCGCGATCACGACGTCGTCCGATTCGTTGCCTACAGTGGCAACGTGCGTCGCCACCACGACTTCCTGCGCCGGGCTGCGCGCTTCGTCCAGCGCATGTGCGTCGAGCTCGTGCGGAAGGTGTTGCAGCGCCTGCCAGCGCTCGCCGTCGAGACGGTAACCGGTTCCGGGGCCCGTGTACCGGTTTGGATCGTTCACCGCCGATCGAACGGTTCCCGTCGCGTCGACGATCGCGGACGTCTGGAGATAGTCGCCCGAGACGCGCAGGCGCTGCATCCCGAGGATCGCCTCGGCTACCTCGCCGAAGCCGCGACGGTCGAGCTCGCGTGCGACGTCGATGCCGCCGATCCCCTCGACGAGGACGCGGTCGGCCGCCGCCACGTCGGCGCCGCGGTCGCGGTCGGGCAAGTCGCGGCTATCGAGCGCGTACGTCGCGGCATCGATCTCGGCGTCGCTGATTTCGGGGAAGTCGAAGGCGGCGAAGACCGCCTGCACGGCCTTCGCCGCGCGCTCGCGAACCCGTGTCGTTTCTTCCTCGGTCAGCGGCTCGATCCCGCCGTCGACCTGCCAGTCGCGCTGGATCGTCAGCCACTCGTCGATGTCGTCGGCGTCGTAGTTCCCGCCGCCGAACATGTTGTCGTACCGCGGCATCACGCTCCAACCCGAAGTGACGAAGTCCGTGCCCGGCAGGAACTGCCCCATCAGCTTGGCGGTCCGACGGGTCGGCGAGTGGGAGGCGATGGCGTCGTTGCCCGAAGCGACCTCGAGGTCGAGCCAGGCCGC
>JBKPMS010000042.1:0-12484 GCA_046732275.1 Actinomycetota bacterium
GCCGGTGCGCGGGTTGCGGTACTGGCCCTCGCCGTAGATCGACATCGACGAAGCCACGAGGAGCTTGCGGATCGCGTCGCGGCGCTCCACGATCTCCTCCAGGAGCACGGCCGCTCCGACGGCGTTGATGGACGTGTACCGCTCGATCTCGTACATCGACTGGCCGACGCCGACGGCGGCGGCGAAGTGGACGACGGCGTCGATCCCGTCGAGCGCGTCGCGGACTGCCTCGTGGTCGCGAACATCGCCGACGTGAAGCTCGACGTCGTCAGCGAGGTAGTCGGGTCGCTCGCCGTCGACGTGCACCTGGCGATCGAGGTTGTCGAAGGCGCGAACCTCGTGCCCGTCGGCGAGCAGCCGGTCGGCGAGGTGCGAGCCGATGAACCCCGCTCCTCCGGTGATCAAAACGCGCATGGCCGCGGCGGAGGCTATCTCAGCGAGTGGAACGCGTGACGAAACAGCGACGGTCCCCTGACACACCGGGCAGCGCGGCGAGCCGTGGCCCTATGAACCAGGGTCTGACCCCGGGTTCATAAAAGGTGTTACGAAAGCGCAACGATTTGTGCACAGACGTCCGTTGCGGCCGAGTTTGTAGACTCGCGCGGTGGCGGAGGCGCGGCTCGAGGACTCCGGTTCGGGTCTCGCGCCCACCACCGACGGCTGGTTCGTCGCGAACGTGCGCGATGCCCAGTGGCTGACGTCGGAGACGTCCGGACCTCTGCGTCCCTCGGGTGCGGAGTGCTCCTTCGAGAGCGCGCAGGCGGAGTTCACTCAGCTCGGCATCCGACTTCACGTCCTCCAGCCCGGTGAGCCCAACGGGCTCTACCACCGTGAGAACCAGCAGGAGGACTTCCTCGTGCTCTCGGGGGAATGCCGCCTCCTCGTCGAGGGCGCGGAGCGGATCCTGCGGCCGTGGGACTTCTTCCACTCGCCCGCGGGCACCGAGCACATCTTCCTGGGCGCCGGCGACGGGCCGTGCGTGATCCTGATGGCCGGCGGACGGTCGGAGCCCTGGCAGGTGGTCTACCCCGTGTCGGAGCTCGCCGCGCGCCACGGCGCGAGCGTGGAGAAGGACACGTCCGACCCGAGGGAGGCGTACGGGGCGACGTTCGAGCCCTCACGGCGCGAGCGGCCCTCGTACTGGGACCGCCTGCCCTGGGCCTAGAGGCCTCCTAGCTCGGTGTCGAGCGCGGCGAGCGCGCCGGCGCGCGTCGCAGGTTCTCCACCGCCAGGATCACCGCGCCCGGTAGGGCCAGCCCGATCGTCACGACGAAGAACAGGAACCCCGTCGCGACCGCCAGCTCCTTGTCGACGCCGAGCTGGCCGAGGAAGCTGACGAAGAACGCCTCGCGCACCGCGATCCCGTTGACGGTGAAAGGCACGAGCAGTACGAGGAAGAGCAGCGGGCCCATCACGTAGTACGGCCGCGGCGAGAGATCCACGCCAACCGCTTTGCCGGACATCCAGATCGCGAGAACGCGCACCGCCTGCACCGCCAGGGTCAGCAGAAAGATCCAGGCCATCAGACGCACGTGCCCGCGGAAGTAGTGCACGCCCTCGTAGAGAGCCCGCAACGGACGCTCCAACCGCAATCGCCGCAGCAGCGGCACGAACCGACGAAGCACTCCGCGCGCGGAACGCGAGAAGAACGCGACCGCCAGGAAGATCGTCCCGACGACGAATGCCCCCTCGATCCAGAGGTACGCGCCGACGTCGTAATGACCGAGGGCGAGCACGAACCCGATCGCGGCGAGCGTCAGCGTCGCGGCGCCTCCGAGCGCGCGCTCCAGGAGGACGATCGCCGTCATGTCGCCGAGCCGCCCCGGATGACGGCGAGCGCTTTCGTAAACCCGGTACGCGTCGCCACCGACCGCGCTCGGCAGCACCTGGCCGGCCGTGTACGACACGAGGTACGTCCGCGTCAGCCAGCCCAGGCCGTCGCGGACCCCGTGCGCCTGCAACAGCTTCTGCCACCGAAAGGCCATCGGCGGCACGCCGCCGATCATGATCGCGACGGCGCCCAAGAACCAGCCGAGGTGGGAGTGGACGAGGATGTCCAGCGTGCGCCGGACGTCGAGCTGCCACAGGATGTACGTGAGACAGCCGCCGGTGATCGCGAGCGTCAGGACGACCCTGACGACGCGCCGACGCGTCATCCGGTGAAGCGAGCGTGCACGCGCCGCAGAGCGGCGACGACGTCGCCGATGTCACTCTCGGAGTGCGCGGGGGACAGCGGAAGCGACAGGATCTCCGCACCGGCACGCTCGGCCACCGGCAGCCGCGGCTGGTCCGGGAAGCGTTCGCGGTAGTAGCTCAGCTCGTGCACGGGCAGGAAGTGGATGGACGTCTGGATGTTCTCCTCGAGCAGCGCGCGCTGGTAGTCGTCACGCGACGCGCCGGCGGCGTCCGCGACGATGCGGACGACGTAAAGGTGGAGCGCGTGGACGTCACGTTCGTCGCGCGCCAGCGGCGTGATCCCCTCGACGTCCGCGAGCGCCTCGTCGTACAACGAGAACTGCCGGCGTCGGATCTCCGCGTGACGCTCGACCTTGTCGAACTGGCAGAGCGCGATCGTCGCCAGGACGTCCGACAGGTTCGCCTTGTAGCCGGGCACCGGGATGTCGTACAGCGAGCCGTGCCCGCGCCGCATGTAGCGGAGATCCTCGACTGCGTCCGCGACGTCGTCCCGATTCGTCGCGATGAGTCCGCCCTCACCCGCCGCGATGTTCTTCGTCGCGTAGAGCGAGAAGCACGTGGCGTCCGCGATCGAGCCCACCTTGCGGCCGCGGTACCGGCTCTCCGCGGCGTGTGCGGCGTCCTCGAGCACGGGCAGTCCGAGGTCGAGCAGCGGGTCGAGATCCGCGGGCTGTCCCGCGAGATCGACCGGGAGGACCACCTTCGCCTGCTCGGTCATCGCTTCCGCGACGCGCGCGGGATCGATGTTGAGGTCACCCTCGCGGACGTCCACGAAGACGGGAGTCGCGCCGCAGTGCACGATCACGTTCGCGGTCGCCGGCCAGGTGATAGGCGACGTGATCACCTCGTCGCCCGGCTCGACTCCGAGCGCGAGGAGGGAGAGGTGCAGCGCCGCGGTCCCGGACGCGAGCGCGAGGACGTGCCTCGCCTCGAGGTATTCGGCCATCCGGTGCTCGAGCTCGGCCGCGCGCGGGCCGGTGGTCAGCCAGCCCGAGCGCAACGTCTCCGCGACGGCGGCAACCTCCTCCTCTCCGACCGCGGGCGGCTGGAAGCCGAGCATCGTCTGCCGCCTAGACGAGAGCTTCGACATCCACTGTCTCGAATCGAATCGTCGCTTCCGCGCGGTCGGCCCGCCGGAGCGCTTCCTCTCGGCTGCTTCCGACCGCAAGCACCGCACCGGCACGGTCGGACCCGCGGCGAAACTCGTCGAAGCGGTGACCCGGTCGCCGGTAGATGCGGATGCCGCGGATGCCCTCCTGCGCGTAGGCCTCCTCGACGCCCGTGACCTCGCGGAGCTCGCCCGGAGGCGGCACGAGGAAGCGGACGCACGCTCCGCCGACCTGGGCAACCGGCGCGAGCGCCTTCGCAGGGATCTCCTCGCCGAGCGCCGCCGACAACGCCGTCTCGTTCAGGTCGACGCCGAGCGCGACGCGACACAACTCCGCGTCATGGCCGCCGCCGAGCCGCGCGGCAAGCTCGCCGACGCGAGGGCCGTCGGGCCCGACCAGCACCTGCGTGTAGCTCGGCCCGGCCATGACGCCGACCGCGGCGGCAGCGGCGGACGCTGCCTCGACCACGGCGCCGATCTGCCGCGGCTCGAGCTCGCTCGGCCACACGTGCGTCAGCGCCACGCCGAACGCAGGCAGCGCCGCCGTGAGGCGGTCGGTCACCGTCAAAGGCTGGAAGTGCCCGTCGGCAGAGAACGCGTTGACCGTCACCTCGGCGCCTTCGACGTGCTGCTCGACGAGCAGCGTCGCCGAGCGGGATGCGTCGAGCGCGATGCGCACCGCGTCCTCGATCTCGCCGGCCGAGCGTACGAGGGTGAGCCCGCGCTGTCCTTGACGGTCGGGCGCCTTGACGACGCACGGAAACCCGATCTCCTCGGCCGCTGCCGCAGCCTCCGCGGCGCCCGAGCAGACCCGGAACTCCGGCTGGGGCACGCCCGCCTCAGTGAAGCGCTCCCGCTGACGCAGCTTCGAGGTCGAGAGCGCCGCCGTCTCCGGCGAGATCGGATGCGGCAGGCCGAGCCGGTCAGCGACTCGCGCGCCGATCGCAACGGGCCAGTCGATCCCCGGCGCGATCACGCCGTCGACTCGCTCGGCGGCGGCCAGCCGCTCGATGCCGGACTCGTCCTCCGTCGACACGATCGCGCGACGGTCGGCATAGCGGAATCCGGGCGCCGACGGGTCGCGATCGACGGCGATCACGTACAGCTCGCGCCCACGCGCAGCAGCGAGCAGGCCAAGCTGCGCAGGGCCGGCGCCTAGGACGAGGAGACGCTTGCCCGTGTCTCGCCCTGGAGGATCCCCCGCCACCACGCCTCATTTTCGCGGTACCACGCGATGGTGCGCGCGAGACCTTCCTCGAACGACGTGCGAGCCCGCCAGCCGGTCAGGCGTTCCATCTTCTCCGTCGAGCCGATGTGGCGATCGACCTGACCGGGGCGCTCGGTGACGTACGTTTTCAGCGACGACGGCTTCCCGAGCGCCGAGAGCACCGCGTCTGCAATGTCCGTTACGGGGAGGTCGGTGCCGGTCGCGACGTTCAGGACCTCGCCGGCGACGTTTTCCAGCGGAGCCGCGATCACGGCCTCTATTGCCTCCGCGTCGTCGTCGACGTAGAGCCAGTCGCGGCTCGCGTGCCCGTCCCCGTGGATCGTCAGCTCACGGTCCTGCAGCGCCTGCGTGATGAAGCGCGGCACGACCTTCTCGGGATGCTGCCGCGGGCCGTAGTTGTTGAAGGGCCGGACGATCACGATCGGCAGCCCGTACGTAACGAAGTACGAGTACGCGAGGCGATCGGCGCCCGCCTTCGTAGCGGCATACGGGCTGCGCGGGTTCAGGGGGTGCTCCTCGTCCATCGGCGCACGCTCTGCGGTGCCGTAGACCTCACTCGACGAGAAGAGGATGAACCGCTCGACCGGCGCCTCGCGGATCGCGTCGAGCAGGATCTGCGTCCCCTCGACGTTCGTCGTCACGAACTCCCGGCCCCCCTCCTCGATCGACTTCTCGACGTGCGACTCGGCGGCGGCGTTCACGATCACGTCCACCTCGGCGGCGACGTCCCGCACGAGGTCGGCGTCACGGATGTCGCCGTGGACGAAGGAAAGACGCTCGTGCGACATCGCACCCGTGAGGTTGTCGACGTTCCCGGCGTAGGTGAGGGCGTCCAGCGAGACCACCTCGTACGGCGTCTTGGCCAGAAGGTGGTGGATGAAGTTCGAAGGGATGAATCCCGCTCCACCGGTCACGAGGACTCGCTTCGCCACGGGGCGGAGCCTACCGAGCGGAGGTCTCTGGCAGACTGCCGACCGAGGGGTTTTGGCCAGGGACTTCCGGAACACACCCGTCCGGGTCGTGGTCGTCGACGACCACCGCCTTTTCGTCGATGCGCTCGCGCTCCTGCTCAATCACGACGAACGGCTCGAGGTGATCGGTACCGCGAGCGATGGTCATACAGCGCTCCAGCTCGTCGTCGAGCACGAGGTGGAAGTGGCCGTGATCGACGTCAAGATGCCGGAGATCGACGGGCTCGAGACCGCGCGCCGCATGCGCACGCGGCGACCCGAAACGCAGGTCATTCTCGTCACGGGCCTCGACGAGCCGACGCTCGCGGACCAGGCCCGCCAAGCGGGCGCCGTGGCGCTCCTCACCAAGGGTGCGCTCCACGAGGAGCTCAGGGAAGCGATCGTCCTCGCCGCCGAGCGACGGCAATTGGCCCCGAGCTAGAGCTCCCGCTCGATCACGTACAGAGGTCGTCCCTCGACGTCGCGCTGGATCCGCCCCAGGTATTCGCCGACGAGGGCGAGGATGAACCCCTGGATGCCGAGCACGAACAGGACGGCGACGCCGCCGAAGAGCGGCCCGGGGAAGTTCGACTCGTGCACCCAGAAGACGATCCCGTAGATGCCGAGCGCGACGGCAAGGAGCGACGAGACGGTGCCGAGGAGCACGCCAATCCACTGGATCGGTTGCGGCCAGAACCCCGCGAGCACGTGAAGAGCCGTGCGCGTGAGGCGCAGCGGCGAGTAACGCGACGTCCCGCGCCGCGGTGAGTGCGCGACGTCGACCTCGACCACGCTCGCGCCGCCCGAGAGAACGAGCGCCTTCGTGAACTTCTGCCGTCCGATCGACCCGAGCATCGGCTCGACCGCGCTCCGGCGGTAGCCGTTGAAGGCACAGCCGAAGTCAGAGATCGCGACGCCCGTGAACCGGCGCAGCATGCCGTTGATCACGCGCGAGGGCAGCGTTCGGCCGAACGGGTCCTTGCGCGCCCGTCTGCAGCCGCTCGCGACGTCGTTCCCGGCCTCGACCGCCTCGACGAGCCGGGGAATGTCCTCCGGTGAGTTCTGAAGGTCGCCGTCCATCGTCACGACGATGTCGCCCCGCGCACGCGCGAGCCCGGCGTGCATTGCAGGGTGTTGACCGAAGTTGCGCTTGAACCGCACGGCCCGCACGCGCGGGTCACCGGCGTGCAGCCGCTCGACGGCCGCGAAGGTGCCGTCGGCGGAGCCATCGTCGACGAAGATCAGCTCGAACGTCCGCGGGCCGGCGTCGAGCGCCGCGACCGTCCGCCGGTAGAGCTCCTCCACGGAGCAGACTTCGTTGTAGAGGGTGACGACGACGGAGACGTCGGGCGCGGGGTGTTCAGGAGCGACTCCGGTGTCTCGCCCGATCACCTCGGTCTCTGCCATACGCGCAAAGCTTAGAGGCGCCGTGAATCACTCATTCGAGGGACGCAGGCACACGCTCCACACGCGAAACTGATTGCGGACTTGCGGCGTACCCTCTGAGCGTCGGGCCTGACGCGGCGAGCTCCGCGGAATCCAAAGCTTACGGCGGCCCACCACCGAGGCCGGCGCGGATGGCGTCATACCACCCGCGCCGGCTCTCGGATTTACGCGGCTTCGGCGTATGCCGGCTCGAGCTCCACCTCTGCCTCGGCCGGGCGACGACGAGCCGGGATCAGGAACGCTGCGACTGCGCCGAGCAGCACGATGGCGGCGCCGATCCAGAGAGCGGGCGTCATGCCGTCGACGAACGACGCGCCGCTCGAGTAGCTCCCGTAGTGCGACCACACCGAGGCCAGCACCGCGACGCCGAACACGCCGCCGAGCTCGCGGATCGCGTTCTGCGCACCCGAGGCCTGACCTTCCTCCTCGGGCCGGACTGCCGCCAGCACCACGTTCGCGACAGGCGCCCAGAACATCGCCATGCCGACGCCCGAGACCATGAACGGCACCACCAGCTCGAGGTACGGCGTCGTCGGCGTCGAGATCGCGGCGAGCGATGCGAGGCCGCCGGCCTGGAGCGTGAGTCCGATGCCCATCAGGCGCGCGCCGCCGATCCGATCGGAGAGCGCGCCCGCGATCGGGGCGACGAACATCGGCATGATCGTCCACGGCAGGATCCGCAGCCCGGAGCCGAGCGGCGAGTAGCCCTGCACGGTCTGGAAGAACTGCGACAGCAGGAAGATCGAGCCGAACATCCCGAAGAACATCAGGAGAGACGCGACGTTCGCGAGCGTGAAGACGCGGTTGCGGAAGAACCGCATCGGCAGCATCGGCGCCTCGGTCCGGAGCTCCCAGAGGACGAAGAGGGCGACGACGACCGCTCCGCCCGTCAGTGCGAACACGATCTCCGGTGACATCCAGCCCTGGCCGTTGCCGCGGACGAGACCCCACACGATCCCGGTCAGGCCGGCGCTCGCGAGAGCCACGCCGGGCAGATCGAGCTTGTTCGCGGGCCCGTACGTCTCGTCGAGGCGCGACAGCGCGAGCGGGATCAGCACGACGCCGATCGGGACGTTGAGCCAGAAGATCCAGTGCCAGGAGATGCCGCTGACCACGGCGCCGCCGACGAGCGGCCCGAAGGCGACGGCGAGCCCGGCGATGCCGCTCCAAGCGCCGATGAACGCGCCGCGGCGGTTCGCCGGCACGCCCGCGCTCAGGATCGTCAGCGTCAGCGGCATGATGATCGCCCCGCCGACGCCCTGAGCGGCGCGCGCCGCGATCAGCGCCCCGGCGGACGGCGCGAGCGCCGCCGCGGCGGAGGAGGCCGTGAAGATGAAGAGCCCGACGGCGAGCATTCGACGGCGGCCGAACCTGTCGCCGAGCGCCGCTCCGGTGAGGAGCAAGACGGCGAAGGTGAGCGTGTACGCGTTGACGGTCCATTCGAGGCTCTCGACCGTCGCGTGCAGGTCCTCGCGGATCACGGGCAGCGCCGTGGTCACGACGAGGTTGTCGAGGGTCGCCATGAAAACGGCGACCGACGTGATCACGAAAGTCCAGATGGTTCGGGTCTTCGCTGTCATGTTTGCCTCCTCCAATTCCGCTCTCTGTCTTCGATGCTGGCTGGCCGGCCATTGCTGGCGAATAGGGCTTCCCGGCGTCCTGCGGTGCGGCTAACCGGCCTTTGCTTGTGAGTGGTCACTTACTTCGACTCCAAAAAAAGACTCAAACGTCCTTGTTACAACCCTCGAGCAGCCGCTGCGCCCACCCCTCCTCGGCGTTGAGGAGGTCCATCGAGGCGACGACGTTCAGGAGCATCCCCTTGGCAAAGAAGTCCGCGACCCGATCAGACGGCAGGCCGGAGGCACGCTCGACGTACTCGAAGAGCTCGCCGTAGCCGCGCCGGACGACCTCCCGGATCTCCGGGTCGCCGCACGCGGCATACGACTGCATCTGAGCGTGGAGGTACGTGGGGTTGGCAAGCCGCTCGCGATAGGCAGCGGCGATCGCCTGGAGGACGTCCTCGCCCTTGAGGCCGGCAGAGGCGGCCCGCATCAGCTCGAGCGTGCCGCGCAGGCAGCGCTCGACCGTGGCCATGAAGAGCTCCTTCTTCGTCCCGAAGAGGCGGAAGACGTAGGGCTGGGAGATGCCGACCGCCTTCGCGATCGCCTCCGTCGACGCGCCGTCGAGCCCGCGCGCGGCGAACTCGGCCAGCGCGGCTTCGAGGATCTCCTCCCGGCGCTCTGCGGCGCTCTTCCGCTCAGTTGCGACAGCCATTGCGGCGCATTATTAGCGAGCGCTTACTAACTTGTCAAGTCAACGCTCGAGCAGGGCCATCCCGCGTGCCAGGCGCAGCGGCCTGCGGCGGACTTCGTCGGCGAATTGCGGGAAGGCCGCCGTCGAGTTGACGTCATCAGAGATCAGTACGCCGCCTGGCCGCAACCGCGACCAGGCGGCATTGAACTCGAACCACATGCAGTCGTACGAGTGCTCGCTGTCGTGCATGAAGGTGTCAATCGTCCCGAGGCGCTCGAGGAGCGGCGGTAGCGCCTCCTGGCTGCGGCCGAGGACGAGGGTCCAGCGTTCCTTCAGCTCCGGCGGGATCAGCCAGCCGGGCTCGGACCCGGCGGGAATGCCGGCGCGCCCCTCGCCCTCGTAGAAAGCGCCGGGCTCGTAGTCACGGCCCACCTCGCGCGGCAGGTCGATCGAGTGAAGCTGCCCCTCTCCGTTCTCGCGCAGCGCGAGCAGCGAGAACGCGGTGGAGAACCCGTTCGCCACACCCGTCTCGACCGCGGCGCGCGGGCGCACCTTCCGCATGACGGCGTAGAGGTAGACACCCTCGGCGTAGCCGATCGCCCCGAGCGAGTGACCGCTCCCGCCAACGGCGGCCTGGTGCTCGCGCCCCTTCTCGAGCAGATGGTCGAGGAGCCCGCTCGCGCGCACCTCGCGTTCGCAGCGCACGAGCTCCTGCCGGCCGCCGAGGAAGGTCGCGACGTCTGCTCGGATGCGCCGCTGCTCCGCGAGACGGCGCGGGTGGCGCGCGCCCCGCGCAGCTCGATACAGACGACGTTTGAGGCCGGCGGGCACGGCCGCCGATCGTATCGTTGGGCCGTGGCTTCCCCTCTGCAGGACGCACGCATCCTCCATCTACCGGTCAACCTCGCCGGCACGGGCTGGTCACACGTGAACGCGCTGCGGCGCAAGGGCGTCGATGCTCGCCTTCTCGTCTTCTGGCCGCAGAAGTGGCGGCCTGAGGAGTACGACATCAACCTCGACCTGCCGCGGCAGGGACTGCTCCGACAGCAGCTCGTGCAGTGGCGGGCCCTCGCGAAGTACCTCCCGGAGACCGACCTCTTCCACTTCTACTTCGGCAAGACGCTCGTCCCGAAGAAGCTCAACATGCCCATCCTCCGCGCGACGCGGAAGAAGTCCGTGATGCACTTTCTCGGCGACGACATCCGCGGGAAGCGGATCGAGGAGCTCGACTACCGGAAGAAGTTCGACGCGACAATTGTCGGTTCGTATGCCGCGACACGCTGGGTGCCGGATGCGACCGCGGTGATTCCTCCCGGCCTCGACCTGCGCGACTACGAGCGCGTTCCGGCGGTGGAGCGCGAGCGGCCGCTCGTCGTGCACGCGCCGTCCGACCTCGAGAAGAAGGGGACGAAGCACGTGATCGCCGCCTGCAAGCGGCTCCCTGTCGACCTCGACGTCGTGCACGGCGTCCCACACGACGAAGCCGTCGGCCGCTTCATCCAGGCCGACATCGTCGTCGACCAGATGCACTACCTCTGGCACGGGGTCTTCACGATCGAGTCGATGGCCTACGGGAAGCCTGTCGTGACGCACCTCGACGAGACGGCCGTCCGGCAGACGGAGGAGGCGTTCGGCGTGAAGGTGCCGATCGTGTCGGCGACGAAGGACGACCTCGTGGAGAAGCTTCGCCCGCTCGTCGAGTCGTACGAGCTGCGCAAGCGGCTGGGCGAGGAGAGCCGTGCGTACGTCGAGCGCGTCCACGACCTCGAGCGCGTCGCCGACCGCTTCATCGAGCTCTACAGCACCATGCTGGGTTGATGCTCGAGCGGCTGAAGGAGCTCGTCCGTCACGCGGCCGTCTACGGGTTCGGGAGCATCGTGGCGCGGGTGCTCGGCGTGCTCCTCCTGCCGCTGTACACGCGCTATCTCACCCCCGCCGACTTCGGGCTGATCGAGACGCTCGTCGCGCTCTCGGCAGTGCTGACCGCCCTTGTCGCGCAGGCGATGAAGAGCGCCTTCTTCCGCTTCTACTTCGACTCGGAGGACGAGCGCAGGCGACTGCTCGTCGTGCGGACAGCGTTCTGGTACGTCTTCGCAGCCTCGAGCGCGACTCTCGTTGCGGGCATCGTGCTCTCGCAGCCGATCTCCTGGGTCCTGTTCGGTTCGAGCAGCCACGACGGTCTCGTCATTGCAGCGTTCGTCGGTCTGTGGGCGGCGATGAACTACGAGCAGATGACGTCACTCTTCCGCGTCGAGCAGCGCTCGGGCGCGTACGTCGTCGCCACGCTCGCGAACGTCGCGATCACGATCGCCGCCACCATCCTGCTCGTCGTCGCGTTCGACCAGGGCCCGCTCGGGGTGCTCGTCGGGAACTTCACGGGCACGCTGATCGTCTACGCCGCTCTGCTCACCTACAACCGGCGCGCACTCGGCCTCCAGTTCGATCGCACGCTGTACCGCGCGATGAACCGCTTCGGGCTGCCGCTCGTCCCCTCGGCGGTCGCCCTGTGGCTGACGAACTTCAGCGACCGCTTCTTCCTCGTGAAGCTGTCCGACCTGCACGAGGTCGGCCTGTACTCGATCGGCGTCCGGCTCGCGTCGGCGATCGTCCTCCTGCTGACGGCGTTCCGGCTCGCCTGGCCGGCCTTCGCGTACTCGATCGAGGACGACCGCGAGGCCGGGCGCACGTACAGCTTCGTGCTCACCTACGTCGTCTACGTCTGCTGCTGGCTGGCGCTCGGCCTCGGCCTACTGGCTCCCTGGCTGCTGAAGCTGATCACGACGGAGCCGTTCTATCCGGCACAGGATGTCGTCGCGCCGCTGGCATTCGGAGTCGCGGCGTTCGGCGCGTACGTCGTCGTCCAGATCGGGACGGGACGCGCGCGGCAGACGCGGACGAACTGGCTCGTCACGGGTCTCGCCGCTGCGGTCGACGTCGTCCTGAACGTCGTGCTGATCCCACCGTACGGGCGCATGGGCGCAGCGATCGCAACCGTAACGGCGTACACGGTGCTCTTCGTCGCGATGGCCTGGCGGGCGCAGAGCGTCTTCCCCGTCCCGTACCAGTGGCGCCGGGTCGTCACCCTGGCTGTCGCCGCCGTCGGGCTCACGGTGCTCGGGAAGGTGATCGGCGGACCGCTGGCGCTCGCGCTCGGGCTCACTGCCGCGTACCCCTTCGTCCTCGCATTGCTCGGCTTCTACCTCCCCGGGGAGCGCAGGCGATTGCTGCGGTTTCTGCCTATCCTGGGGCGATGAGCCTGCTGGCCGCCGTGCTCGTTGCTGCGACGTCGCTCCAGATCACCGT
>JBKPMS010000043.1:0-13762 GCA_046732275.1 Actinomycetota bacterium
CGTTCCGCGACCACGATGGCGAGTCGCCCGTCGAAGGTGAAGTAGAGGTTGTAGGGATCGGTGACCGGCACGGGCTTGCCCGGCCGCCCCGTGCGCGGATCGATCGGCGTCACCACGTTCCCGGCATCGCTTGCGACGTACAGCGTCCGGAGGTCGTGCGAAGGCGTCACGTGCTGCGGCGACGCGCCGACGCCGAAGTGGTCGACGATGCGGAACGTGCGCGGATCGATCACGTCGACCGAGCCGCTGCCGCTGTCGGGAACGTAGACCAGCGGCCGGGCGCTCTCGGCGCGCGCGGCGAGCATGCCACGCCGATTGTGCGCGTACACGTCGATCCGGTGCGACATCGTCGCTCGGCGTGGTTGTGCCGGCATCGGCTTCTGTCGGATCACGCTCGGCCTCGCCGGCACGACGGCCTCCCGGGTCGGCGAGTCGTCATCCAGGAGGAGCCATGCAGTGAGAACCGCGGCCACGATGAGGATCGCGGCCAGGCTGACCCACCCGGATCGCCGAAGCCGGCCGCCGTTCACTGAGCCTGATGATGTCAAGGACCCCCCGCCGGGGGAGTTTTTCTTAACGCCCTTTTCACTTCATGGAGCTAGCGTTCAGGTGGATGCCGGCCCTCTTGCCGATGGATGTCCGCTGACTCCCGCTCTGACTAGGGGCCGACAGCTCGGTCGCGGGTACGCCGTCGGAGTTGCGCTGCTCTTCGCCGGGGGAATCGCGCTGGCGGCCACGCGCATCGGACGCGGCACGTTCGATAGCGCCTTGGCCAGCCTCTCCGATGCACGGCCCGGCTGGCTTCTGGTCGCCGCGGGCGCCTTTGCGGTGGGTCTGCTGTGTTCGGGCGCAGCCTGGTCTTGCGGGCTACGGCCCTGCGGCTCGGAGGCGGGCTATTCGGAGGTCTGCGCGCGGTACGCGGTGGGCTCTCTCGTCAACGCGGTGGCGCCGGCCGGCCTCGGCGGTGTGGTGCGGCTCGCTCTGATGTCGCAGACGTTGAGGGGTGAGGAACGCCTGTGGCGCGCGGGAGGAATCGGCGGGGCCGTCGCTGCTGCCCGTGCTCTCTCCCTGTCTGCGCTGATCGTGGTCGCAGCTGCGTGGGCCGAGATTCCACTCTGGCCGGCGCCGGTGCTCGCCGCCGTCGTACTGTCCGTTGTCTTTGTCTGCATGCGTCTCAGTCGGCGTGTCTCCGGACACGTTCGCAGCCTGCTGCAGGTGTTCTGCATCTTCCGCAGCTCTTTTCGCGCGGGAGCGGCGCTGTTCGCATGGGTGCTGCTCGCGGCCGTCGCGCGGATCGCGGCCGCTGCGGCCATGGCCGTCTCGCTCGGGGTGCAACGACCGATCTTCGTGGCGCTCGTGCTCGTGACCGCGGTCTCGCTCGCCGGGATGCTCCCGCTCACGCCCGGCAACTTCGGTACCGGGGCGGGTGCCGTTGCTCTTGCGCTCCACGGGACCGGCGTCGCGGTCGGCCCGGCACTCGCCGTCGGCGTTGCCTTCCAGGCGGTCGAGACGTTCACCGGCATGACGCTCGGCCTCGCGGGCATCGCTTCGCTCGCCTCGCCCGCGTCACGCGTGCGTCGCTTGGCACTGGCGGCGGCCACCGTCGGAGCGGTCGCGGTCTCGGTCGGGCTCGGCGTCATGTCGACCGATCTCGTCTGATCCCGGCTCGTAGCCGCCAGCGCGGAACGTAAGCTCCGCCGATGGAGCTCCTCGAACGTGAGCTCGAGGATCTTTGCGCGGAGGCTCGCGTGTTGCGCGACGGGGGCCACGGCGCGCTGGTCACGTACTCCCCGAAGGTCTTCATCCCGCTGACGAAGCTCTGCCGGGACGTCTGCCATTACTGCACGTTCGCGCAACCGCCTCGTCGCGGTGAGCGTGCATACATGACGATCGAGGAGGTGCTGGAGGTCGCGCGCGCGGGTGCCGCCGCCGGCTGTCGAGAAGCGCTCTTCACGCTCGGAGACAAGCCCGAGCTTCGCTACCGGGCAGCGCGCGAGGAGCTCGCAGCGCTCGGCTGCGACACGACGCTCGAGTATCTCGCACGCGCGTGCGAGGCCGTGCTCGACGAGACGGGATTGCTGCCACACGTCAACCCGGGCGTCATGTCCTCCCAAGACATCCGCGAGCTCCGGCCGATGAGCGCGTCGATGGGGCTGATGCTCGAGTCCACGTCCGAGCGACTGTCGGAGCGCGGCGGACCGCACTTCGGATCGCCGGACAAGGTTCCCCTCGTCCGGCTGGCGACGATCGCCGCTGCCGGTGCGGCCCGCGTCCCGCTCACGACCGGGATCCTGATCGGCATCGGCGAGACGCGACGCGACCGCCTCGATGCGTTGCGCGCCATTCGTGAGCTGGCCGCCGAGCACGGCCACGTGCAGGAAGTGATCATCCAGAACTTCCGCGCGAAGCCGGGGACGCGGATGTCCAAGGCCTCCGAGCCGCCGCTCGAGGAGCTCCTCTGGACGATCGCCGTCGCGCGGATCGTGCTCGGACCGCACGCGCACGTGCAGGCGCCGCCGAACCTCTCGTACGACGACTTCCCTCGGCTGCTCGACGCGGGCATCGACGACTGGGGCGGCATCTCGCCGGTGACCGTCGACCACGTCAACCCCGAGGCGCCGTGGCCGGAGGTGCAGCGTCTGCGGGAGGCGACCGAGAGCCGCGGCCTCGAGCTCGCGCCGCGCCTTCCGGTCTACCCAGAGTGGATCTCGGGCGAGTGGATCGACCCGCACGTGCTGCCGACCGTCCTCCGGGCATCGGACGCACTGGGACTGGCGCGCGAGGACGAGTGGTCTCCAGGCGCTGCAGGCGGCGTCCCGTTCGTGCCGCGTGACGCGCTGCCGGTCGATTCACACGACGAGCTCGGCGAGGACGAGCTCGTGCGGCTGTTCCGCGCGCGCGGCCGTGAGCGCGACCGCGTCTTCGCGGCCGCCGACTCGCTCAGACGCCGGGTGTGCGGAGACGAGGTGACGTACGTCGTCACGCGCAACATCCAGTACACGAACGTGTGTTACTTCCGCTGCGGGTTCTGCGCGTTCTCGAAGGGAAAGCTCGCGGCGAACCTGCGCGGCGCGCCGTACCTCGTCCCGCACGAGGAGATCGTCCGTCGCTGCGAGGAGGCGTGGGAGCGGGGCGCGACGGAGGTGTGCTTGCAGGGCGGGATCCATCCCGCCTTCACCGGCGACTACTACCTCTCGGTCGTGCGTGCGATCAAGGCCGCCGTTCCCGAGCTCCACGTGCACGCGTTCTCGGCCCTCGAGGTCTGGCAGGGAGCGGCGACGCTCGGACTGCCGCTCGAGACGTATCTGACAGAGCTACGGGACGCGGGCCTGAGCTCGCTCCCCGGCACGGCCGCAGAGATCCTCGACGACGACGTCCGCCGCATCATCTGCCCCGACAAGGTCACGACCGCGCAGTGGCTGGAGGTGCACGACACCGCGCACCGCGTGGGCCTGCGCTCGAATGTGACGATGATGTTCGGACACGTAGACGGCCCGCGCAACTGGGCTCGCCACCTCGTGTACGCGCGCGAGCAGCAACAGCGTTCCTGCGGTTTCACCGAGTTCGTCCCGCTGCCGTTCGTGCACATGGAAGCGCCGATGTGGCTGCGTGGCCGCGCGCGCTCCGGCCCGACGTTCGGTGAGACGCTGCTGATCCATGCCGTGGCGCGGCTCGCCCTCCATCCGTGGTTCACGAACGTGCAGGTCTCGTGGGTCAAGCTCGGTCCTGCAGGGGTCGCTGCGGCGTTGCGAGCGGGCGTCAACGACCTCGGCGGCACGTTGATGAACGAGTCGATCTCGCGCTCGGCAGGTGCCGAGCACGGTCAGGAGTTTCCTCCGGAGGAGATGGAGGAGCTGATCCGCGCGGCCGGTCGCGTTCCGCGGCAGCGAACGACGCTCTACGGCGAGGTGCCTCCGGAGCGCCGCGCGGCTTCGTTCGGCGCTGCGCCGCTCGCGGAGCCCTCGAACCCGCCGGTGAAGGACGCGAAGCTCGTCGCACCGCCGCGGCTCGTCCGGCCCGGCTTCGCTACTGCTCGAACCTGAGGAGGTCCGTGACCGACTCGCGGCGACGGATCAGCTCGGCCGTCCCGTCGGCGACGAGGACCGCCGCGGGACGCGGGACGCCGTTGTAGTTCGACGCCATCGCGAGCGTGTAAGCGCCTGTCGCGGGCACGGCGAGCACGTCGCCGCGCCGCGGCTCGGGCAGCTCGACGCTGTCGATGAGAACGTCGCCCGACTCACAGTGTTTGCCGGCGATCCGGTACATGCCTGCCGGCTTTTCCTCGGCGCGGTTGGCGAGCAGGGCAGTGAACTTCGAGCCGTACAGCTGCGGGCGTGGGTTGTCCGACATGCCCCCGTCGATTGCGACGTACGTGATCCCCCCGGTTCGCTTGACGACGCCGACGCGGTACAGCGTGAAGCCCGCCTGTCCGACGAGCGAGCGGCCGGGCTCGAGAATCAGCCGCGCAGGTTGCGTCCACCGTGCGCGCAGATGGCGGACCAGCTCGCCGGCGAACTCGACCGGGTCCGGGACGACGTCGGTTGAGGTGTAGCGCACGCCGAGGCCGCCGCCGAGATCGAAGACGCGCGGCGTCCAGCCGAGCTCGTCGCGACAGCGCTCCGCCACGTCGACCAGACGCTCGACCGCCAGGAGGCTCTCCGAGGTCCGCGTGAGCTGGGAGCCGATGTGCACGTGCAGGCCCAGAACCTCCAGCCCCGTCTCGAGCGCGTCGCGAACCGCGGCCAGCGCGTCGTCCGCGACCAGGCCGAACTTGGACTGCGCGTGCGCGGTCCGGATGGCGTGGTGCGTCTCGGCCTCGATCCCCGGCGTCAGGCGGACGAGGACGGTCGCGACGCCGGCGGCTTTCGCGCGGCCGACCTCCTCCAGCGAGTCCAACACCACCGACGCGCCGGCCGCGGCCGCCGTGCGCAGCTCGTCGTCCGACTTGTTGTTGCCGTGGAGGAGCAGCCGCTCGCCGGAGATGCCGGCGCGCAGCGCGAACTCCAGCTCTCCGGCGGTCGAGACGTCGGCTCCGAGCCCTTCGGCGGCCAGCAATCGCATCACCGCAACATTCGGGAGCGCCTTCGTCCCGTAGACCACGAGCGCTTCCGGGTCCACGCGCGCGTACGCGCGCGCACGCGCGACCAGCGTTTCCCGGCAGTAGACGACGAGCGGCGCCCCGAGCTCGTCCGCGAGCTGCTCGGCCGGTATGCCGCCCACGACCAGCCTGCCGCTTGCGACCGCGGCGGTGTCGGGGAAGAGCTCGATCAGCGGGTCGGCCGCGCTAGTCGCTCCAGAAGTCCTGGATCACATCGGCATCGCCCGGGCCGGTGTTGGGAGCCCCGATGGCTATGAGCTCCGCGCCCTCGTCGCCCGCTTCGAACCCTCTCGCCGTGTCTCGATGCAGACGGACGGCGTCCCATTCCTTCAGGTCCCGCACCTCGTCGTCGATCTTGATGCGCGCGCTGCCGTTGACGAGGACGTAGACCTCTTCCTGCTGCTTGTGCGTGTGCCCGAAGGGGACCCGGAAGCCCGGCGCGATCCGGATGTAGCTGACGCCTGAGTTCTCGAGACCCAGCGCGACCCGCGCCATGCGGGACTCGAGGTTCGGCGACAGGCCGAAGTTCGGCGCCTGGTCGTCGACGTCTTCTTTCAGGTTGATGTGCGTGTAATCGCTCATAGCGTTGATTTTGGCCCGCTGCTACAGTCAGATGCAATGAAGGAGCTGCTTCTGTAGTGAAGGGAGCCACCGCGGCGGAAGCCGGGCCAGCTCCCCACGGCCTCTCTCTCGAGAGGCTTTTTCGTATCTGAGGACGATCATGGACACGTACGACGCACAGGCAATCGAGACGAAATGGCAACGCGTCTGGGAGGAGGAGAACGCTTTCCACGCTCCCAACACAGGTGCCGCCGACGGTCGCGAGTACTACCTGCTCGAGATGCTGCCGTACCCCTCGGGGACGCTGCACGTCGGCCAGGTCCGGAACTACACGCAGGGTGACGTCCTCGCGCACTTCCACCGCCGAAACGGCCGCCGCGTCATGCGCCCGATGGGTTACGACTCGTTCGGCCTGAACGCCGAGAACGCCGCGATCCGAGAAGGAGGCCATCCGCGGCGGATCGTCGAGGACAACATCCGCCGGATCCGGGTGCAGATGAAGCGGATGGGGTGGGCGATCGACTGGGAGCGCGAGGTCGCAAGCCACGAGCCCGAGTACTACCGCTGGACGCAGTGGCTCTTCCTGCAGTTCCTGAAGACGGGGCAGGCGTACCGCAAGGAGGCGCCCGTGAAGTGGTGCCCCAAGGATCAGACCGTCCTCGCGAACGAGCAGGTGATCAACGGCCGCTGTGAGCGCTGTGGCACGGAGGTCGAGTCGAAGAGCCTCGAGCAGTGGTTCTTCCGTTACACGACGTACGCCGACGCGCTGCTTGACGAGATGGAGCTGCTTGAGTCCTGGCCGCACCGTGTGCTTGCGATGCAGCGGAACTGGATCGGCCGCTCCGAGGGCGCCGAGCTCGTGTTCCGCGTCGACGAGCTCGACCTCGACATCCCGGTCTTCACGACCCGGCCCGACACGCTCTTCGGGGCGACCTTCTTCGTGCTGGCACCCGAGCATCACCTGATCCCGAAGCTGGTCGAGGGTACGCCGCAGGAGCAGGAGGTGCTCGACTACGTCCGGCGTACGGCTGCGCGCACGTTCGCGGAGCGCGAGGAAAAGACCAAGGACGGCGTCTTCACCGGGCGGTACGTCGTCAACCCGGCAACCGACGAGCGGATGCCGGTCTGGGTCGCTGACTATGTGCTGATGGAGTACGGCTCCGGCGCCGTCGGCGGCGTGCCTGCGCACGACGACCGTGACTACGAGTTCGCCGAGCGCTACGACCTGCCGATCCGGACCGTGATCGTTCCCGCGGACGGCAGCGCGCCCGAGCTTCCGTACGTCGTGAAGACCGACGAAGCGAAGCTTGCGAGTTCGGGGCGGTTCTCCGGGCTCCCCGCGCCCGACGGTGCGCGGAAGATCGTCGAGTGGCTCGCGGAGCGCGGCCGAGGGCGGCCGGCTGTCAGCTACCGCCTCCGTGACTGGCTGATCTCGCGGCAGCGCTACTGGGGCTGTCCCATTCCGGTTGTCCACTGCGAGCAGTGCGGGATCGTTCCGGTTCCCGAGGAAGAGCTTCCCGTCGTCCTGCCGGACATCGACGACTACACGCCCAGGGGCAAGTCGCCGCTGGCTGCCGCCGAGGATTGGATTCGCGTTGCCTGTCCGTCGTGCGGGGGCGAAGGGCGTCGCGAGGCCGACACGATGGACACCTTTGTCGACTCCTCGTGGTACTTCCTGCGTTACTGCGACCCGCACAACGATCACGCTCCGTACGACCGGGCGGCCGTCGACGAGTGGATGCCGATGGACGAGTACATCGGCGGTGTCGAGCACGCCGTCATGCACCTGCTCTACGCGCGCTACTTCATCAAGGTGCTGAACGACCTCGGTCTGGTCGGTTTCCGCGAGCCGTTCCCGCGCCTGTTCAACCACGGCTGGGTCGACATGGGCGGGGCGAAGATGTCGAAGTCGAAGGGGAACGTCGTCAGTCCCGACGACTTCGTGCGCGAGTTCGGCGCAGATGCCCTCCGCCTCTACATCCTGTTCATCGGGCCTGCGGATGCTCGCGTCGACTGGCAGGCGACGGGGCTGGAGGGGATGGCGCGGTTCTTGCGGCGCCTCTGGCGTCTCGTGTCGGAGGTCGCCGAGCTGCCGGAGTCGGCTTCGGAGGGCGCGTTGGCTCACAAGGCGCACGAGACGATCGCGAAGGTCACCGATGACATCGGCCGCCGTTACGCGTACAACACCGCGCTCGCGGCGATCATGGAGCTGGTCAACGAGATCGCGCGCGATCCGGCCGCGCCGGGTGCGCGGCTCGCGGCCGAGACGGCGGTGTCACTCGTCCAGCCGTCGGCGCCGCACATCGCCGAGGAGCTGTGGGAGCGCCTGGGGCACACGAGGCTGTGGGAGACGCCGTGGCCGGTGGCCGACCCGAAGCTGCTGCAACGGGAGACGTTCGAGCTCGTCGTGCAGGTGAACGGCAAGGTGCGCGACCGGATGCAAGTGCCCGCCGACCTGCCGGAGGACGAGCTCATCGCGCGCGCGAAGGAGTCACGGAAGGTCCAGGCGCATCTCGACGGCGGTCAGATTCGCCAGACGATCGTCGTCCCGCGCAAGCTCGTCAACCTGGTCACCGGCTAGCACTCCTCGGCGCCGCCACGCGGCGAGCTTGCGAAGGCGGCTACCGCCGGTGGCGGCTTGCCGAGCCACGCGGTGCTGAGCTGCTCGCTCGGCCTTCTTGAACGTCTCCCAACGGTCGTTCTCGCCTTGGATCAGGAGCTCGTGGAGCATCTCATCCTCCTTGCGTCGATGTCGTAGGTAGGACGAACCAGTCGGCGCGATTTCGACATCGCAGCGAGATGCGGCTTTCGTCTCTGTTTCGTCACATTCGTGGCACTGCCTCGTTGTCAGTATTGACGACGTGCCAGATCTCGCAGTCGATCGTCGACGTCTCTTGATCGGGGCCGTCGCGTTGCTCTTGGCGCTCGTGCTTGCAGGGCGCGTGCTGCTCCGTCACGACGCCGCTCCGGTGCCGCCGCCTATTCGGCCTGCGGGCTCGGCCGCCCAGAAGCCGCCGGCGCGAGACCTTTACGTCGACGTCGTCGGGGCGGTGCGGCGACCCGGCCTGTACCGGCTCCGCGAGGGCTCTCGCGTCGCTGATGCTCTCGCGCGTGCCGGCGGCGTCACGCCGAAGGCCGAGCTCGTGCTCGTGAATCGCGCCGCGCTCATCGCAGACGGCGAGCAGATCGTGGTTCCGCGCCGAGGCGCAGCCGTCGCTGCCTCGGCAGGAAGCGGGGCCGGCGGAGCATCGGGTGCGGCCGCCGGGCCGGTGCATCTCAACTCGGCGACGCTCGAGCAGCTCGATGCGCTTTCGGGCGTTGGGCCCGTCACCGCGCAGAAGATCATCGAGTACCGCGAGCAGCACGGCGGCTTTCGCTCGGTCGACGAGCTGGACGCAGTGCCGGGGATCGGGCCGGCGCGTCTCGAGCAGCTTCGCGGCGCGGTCGCGCCGTGAGCGCCTTCGCGACGCGGTGGTACGGGCAGCTGCTCGCCGCCGCGCTCTGTGGCGGTCTTGCCGGGGCCAACGTGATCCGCGTTTCCGGCGCGATCGTGCTCGTCATCGCCGGTGCCGGCGCCGTGCTGTCGGCGTTCACCACGCGGGGTGACCGTCTTGTGGCGCTGACGTTCGCGCTGTTCGTCGCCGGTTGGTGGTGGGGAAGCGCACGCCTCGACGCGCTCGACCACAGCCGCCTCGAGGGCGAGATCGGCCGCGCCGGACACGTGGAAGTGATCGCGGCCGCACCGCCGCGTCACGGACGGTTTGACGTGCGCCTCGAGGCGATCGCGGTCCGTTTCGACGATCTGCGCGTGCACGAGCCGGTGCTGCTGAGGCTGCCGCGCGGCCGCGCTCCTCCGCAGGGCGCGGTCCTCGAAGGCGTGGCTGAAATCGCGAAGCCGCGCGGACCGAGCCACGGGTTCGACGAGGCGACATGGCTGCGCCGTCGCGGGATCCACGTCGTGCTGCGCATGAGCCACTTCCGTCCGATCGGGAGGCGCGGCGGGATCGGCGGTGTCGCCGACGCGTTGCGCCGGCGGTTGCAGCGTTCCGTGGCGCGAGGGCTTTCCGGCGAACGGGGAGCGGTGCTCGAGGGCGTCGTGTTCGGCGAGGAAGGCGGGCTCTCGGATGAGCTTCGCGCTCGGTTTCGTGCAGCCGGGCTCTATCACCTGCTCGCCGTCTCGGGTCAGAACGTCGCGTACGTAGCAGGCGGCGCGCTGGTCCTCGCGTGGCTGCTGGGACTGCCGAGGATGCTCGGCCAGTTCGGGGCTCTCGCCTCCATCGTTGCCTACGTGCTCGCCGTCGGCCCTCAGCCGTCGGTTCTCCGTGCCGGCGTCGCCGGAGCTCTTGGTTGCGTGGCGTGGATGACCGCCCGCGCGGCCGACCGCTGGCACCTGCTGCTGATGGGCGCGATCGCGCTGCTCGCGTGGAACCCGTACACGCTGCTCGACCCCGGCTTCCAGCTCTCGTTCGCGGCGGTGCTCGCCATCTTCCTCCTCGTACGGCCGTTCACGGAGTTCCTCGAGGGCTACCCGCTCGGCCGGCCGCTGCGAGCGGTCGTAGCGGTCTCGGCGGCATGCGGACTGGCGACGGCGCCGATCGCCTGGGCCCACTTCCACTCGCTGCAGCTGCTCACGATCCCGGCGAACGCCCTCGCTGCGCCCGTCGTCGCACCGCTGCTCGGACTTGCGCTCGTCGGCGTCGTCGTGGCGCCGTTTTCCAGCGGCGCTGCCGCGGCGCTCGCGTGGCTGAACGGCTGGTGTGCCGCGTACCTGGTCGCGGTCGCACGCCTCGTCGGCGGGCTGCCGTTCGCGCAGATCACCTCGACGCGTTCACTTCTGATCTTGCTCGGCTTGGCCCTCCTGGTGGCTGCCTATGCTTGGGACGGACGTGTCAAACGAGCTGAAGCCCGTCTACCTCCTCACCGGCAGCGACCGGCCGAAGATCCAGCGCGCGCTCAGGCGGCTGCGCGACCGGATCGGTGAAGATGCGGTCGAGCTGCTCTCGGCCGACACCGCAAGCGGCGAAGACGCCGTCGCCGCATGCAACTCGATGGGTCTTCTCGGCGGCGGGCGGCGGCTGGTGATCGTCGAGGACGTCGACCGTTGGAAAGCGGCCGACGTGAAAGCCGTGACCGCATATCTCGCGAGCCCGGCGCCGGACACCGTGCTCGCGCTCGTGGCGAGCGACCTCAAGAAGGACTCGGCGCTCGGAAAGGCGAGCGCCAAGGCAGGAGATGTGCTCGCGTACGCCGTCGTGCGCCGGCGACTGCCGGAATGGGTGGCGAAGCAGTTCGCCGAGCGCAACGCGACCGCGGATGCGGAGGCTGCGCGGGTTCTCGTGGAGATCGTCGGCGAGGATCCCGAAGAGCTAGCGAGCGAGGTTGACAAGATCGCGACGTGGGCGGCCGGAGAGCCGGTCACGGCGGCCGACGTCTCGCGGCTCGCCGCCGGCTGCGCCGAGGTGCCCGGATACGAGCTCACAGATGCGTGGGGCCGCCGGGATCTGCCGGCGGCGCTTGCCGCCTTCCAGACGTTGCTCGAACGGTCGGGCGACCCTGCTTCCCGGACCGTGCCGGCTCTCATCGGGCTCCTCGTCGGGCACGTCGGGCGCGTGCGGGACTGCCAGTCCTTCGCGGCGGAAGGGTTGAGCGCCAAGGAAGCAGCGGTGCGCCTGAAGCGACATCCGTTCTACGTCGAGAAGCTCTACGCGCAGGCGCGGAACTACGACTCGGACGAGCTGCGCCAGGCAGTCGTCCGCCTGGCCGAGCTGGACCATGCAGTAAAAGGCGGCTCGCGCCTGGCCGTTGACCTCGAGCTCGAACGCGCGCTGATCGACATCACGCGGCCGCGCGCGACGGCTGCCGTAACCGTCTAGCTTCGGCCCGAGACGAGGCGGGCGGCCTGTGCCTTCCGCCGGGCCGCGGTGTTGCGATGCAACGCTCCCCGGGCGGCCGCACGATCGAGCCAGCGGACGAGCTCCCGGTGATCCGCGGAGATGCGCGCTTCGTCGCCTGACTCGACCGAGGTCCGGAGCCGCTTCGCGAGCGTCTTCGCCGTCGATCGGTAGCGGAGGTTCTCGAGCCGCTCGGAGGCGGCTGTCCGAACGCGCTTCTTCTGTTGCTTGATGTTCGCCATGGCGTGAAAAGACCCGCGATCTGCGGGCGCGACGATGGTACCAAAGCGGCGGCGGACGCCCGTCAGCGCCGTTCACCCGTCTCCCTATACTCGCCCGCGTGGACGAGCGCTCGGGCCGCCGGCTCGCGAGGTCGACGGCGATCTTCTCGCTCGCCACGGGGATCTCGAGAGTGCTCGGCCTCGTTCGCGAGATCGTCGCGTCGTACTACTTCGGCGCCGCCGGCAAGATCAACGCCTTCACCGTCGCCTTCCAGGTGCCGAACCTCTTCCGGGCCCTCGTCGCCGACTTCGCTCTCTCGCCTGCGTTCGTTCCCGTCTTCACGGAGCTGCTCGAGAAGGGAGAGAAGCGCCGGGCTTGGCGGGTCGCGTCGAGCCTGTTCTGGCTCGTCCTGCTGATTCTCGGGGGGCTGACCGCCCTCTTCGTCGTGCTCGCGCCGTGGATCATCCGCCCGTTCGGAGATCCGGGCGGCGACTTCGACCTTGCCGTCGGCCTCTCGCGCGTCCTGTTCCCGATCGTCGCTCTCCTCGGCGTTTCCGGAATCGTCGTCGGGATTCTCAACAGCTACGAGGAATTCACCGTGCCCGCCGTGACGCCGATCTTCTGGAACGCGGCAATCATCATCGGGCTCGTCATCGGCGTCCCTCAGGCGGAGTCGACCGACACCAAGCTCTACATCTACGCCTTCTCGATTCTGATCGGGACGGTGATCCAGGTACTGCTCCCGCTTCCCTGGCTTCGCGGACGCGACGACCGGCTTCGCGTGCTGATCGACTGGCGCGACCCGGCCGTCTGGCAGGTGCTGCGCCTGATGGTGCCCGTGACGATCGGCCTCGGCCTCATCAACTTCAACCTCGTGATCGACTCGATCTTCGCATCGCGGCTGATCGATCCGGAGCTCGCCCCGACGGCGATCGACAAGGCCTTTCGCCTCTACATGCTCCCGCAGGGCATGTTCTCCGTCGCAATCGCCACGGTCCTGTTCCCGTCGCTTGCCCGGCTCGCTGCCCGGCAGGACGAGACGGGGTTCCGGAGCACCCTTGCGCTCGGAGTTCGGCAGATCGCCTTCGTGCTCATCCCCGCGAGCGCGGTCAGCGCGGTTCTGGCGGAGCCAATCACGCGGCTCGTGTACCAGAGAGGCGAGTTCACGTCTGCGCAGACGCCGGTGGTCGCCGCGTGCCTCGCCGCGTTCTCGGCCGGACTGTTCTTCAACGGGGTAATGCTGATGCTCAACCGCGCGTTCTTCAGCTTGCAGTCGAACTGGATCCCTACCGCGGTCGCGCTCGGGAACCTTGGCCTGAACGCGGCCTTCGACGCTGCGTTCTACCGCTTCGGGACCTGGGGCATTCCGCTCGCGACGTCGGTCGTGAACGTCGCCGGAAGCGCGGCCCTCATGATTCTCATGCGTCGTCGCCTCGGACGGATCGACTTCGGCGAGATCGCCGACTCCGTGATCCGCATCCTCGCGGCGTCGGCGATCGTCGCGGGCGTCACGTACGGCGTCTGGTATGCCCTCGACCAGGTCGCGGGACGCTCGTTCGTAGGACAGGTCATCTCCGTCGGAACAGCGCTCGCCGCAGCGCTGGGCGTCTACCTTGTCGCCTGCCGAGCGCTCCGAGTTCGTGAGCTAGGGGCATTGCTAGCTTTGCGAAGCCGCTTCAGCGGCGCGCAACCATGACACAGGACCGCATCCGCAACTTCTCGATCATCGCCCACATCGACCATGGGAAGTCGACGCTCGCGGACCGCATTCTCGAGCTCACGCACGCCGTCTCGACCAGGGAGATGCGCGAGCAGGTGCTCGACTCGATGGAGCTCGAGCGTGAGCGCGGGATCACGATCAAGGCGCAGGCGGTGCGGGTCGAGTGGAAAGGGCACCAGCTGAACCTCATCGACACACCCGGTCACGTCGACTTCACGTACGAGGTGTCCCGGTCACTCCAGGCATGCGAAGGCGCGCTGCTCGTGGTCG
>JBKPMS010000044.1:0-21706 GCA_046732275.1 Actinomycetota bacterium
TCGGGATCTACATGGGCATGGTCCCGCAACTGCCGGTCGCGATGCTCGCGTGCGCGCGGATCGGAGCGCCGCACACCGTCGTCTTCGGCGGCTTCTCTGCCGAGTCGTTGTCCGACCGGTTGAACGACATGGAGTGCGAGGTCCTGATCACCCAGGACGAGGGATGGCGTGCCGGCAAGAAGGTGCCGCTGAAGCAGAACGCGGACGAGGCCGTCGCCAAGTCGCCGACTGTCCAGAAGGTCGTCGTCTATCGCCGCACGGGTGACAGCGTGGCGTTCGACGCTTCACGTGACAGCTGGTGGGACGAGCTCGTCGCCGAACAGGACGACGACGCAGCGTCATGCCCGTGCGAGCCGATGGATGCCGAGGACTTGCTGTACCTGCTCTACACGTCCGGGACGACGGCCAAGCCGAAGGGAATCGTCCACACGACGGCGGGCTATCTGGTCGGCGTCGCGACGACGCACCACTACATCTTCGACGTCAAGCCGGACTCGATCTACTGGTGCGCCGCCGACGTCGGCTGGGTGACCGGCCACAGCTACATCGTGTACGGGCCGCTGACGAACGGCACGACGGGCGTCCTCTACGAAGGGGTTCCCAACCATCCGAGCCCGGAGCGGTGGTGGGAGATCATCGAGCGCTACAAGGTCGACATCCTGTACACGGCGCCGACGGCGATCCGTTCCCACATGAAGTGGGGGCCCGAGCATGCGGCGAAGCACGACCTGTCGTCGCTGCGGCTGCTCGGCACCGTCGGAGAGCCGATCAATCCCGAAGCGTGGGTGTGGTACCGGGAGCACATCGGCGGCGACCGGACACCGGTCGTCGACACGTGGTGGCAGACGGAGACGGGGATGATCCTGATCACGCCGCTGCCGGGCGTGACGACGACGAAGCCGGGCTCGGCGACGAAGCCGTTCCCCGGCGTCGACGCGGCCGTCTACGACGAGGCGGGGAACGAGGTCGGCCCCGGCGGCGGCGGTTACCTGGTTCTGCGTCGTCCGTGGCCCGCGATGCTGCGGGGGATCTACAAGGACGACGAGCGCTACCGGGAGACGTACTGGTCGAAGTATGGCGACGTCTACTTCGCCGGCGACGGGGCACGGGTCGACGAGGACGGTGACTTCTGGCTGCTCGGCCGTGTGGATGATGTGATGAACGTGTCGGGGCATCGGATCTCGACGATCGAGGTCGAGAGCGCGCTCGTCGACCACGAACGAGTGGCCGAGGCTGCTGTGTGCGGCCGGAAGGACGAACGGACCGGCCAGGCGATCGTCGCCTACGTGACGCTGAAGGGCGGCGATGACGGATCGGTGGAGATGCTGGAGGAGCTTCGCAACCACGTCGGCACGAAGATCGGGCCGATCGCGAAGCCGGCGAACATCGTCTTCACGCCGGAGCTGCCGAAGACACGCAGCGGCAAGATCATGCGGCGCCTACTGCGCGACGTGGCGGAGAACCGAACCCTCGGCGACACGACCACGCTCGCCGACCCGGCCGTCGTCGAGGAGATCAAGGAGCGTGCCACGGCCGAGAGCCGCGAGGACTAGTCTCGCGGTCTTCCTTGGCCTGCTCGCGCTCGTCCCGGGCACGGCCGGCGGCGACGCTCTCGTCGAGGCTCGGGCGACCGTCAGGCTCGCCCGAACGCCGGACGCGATGCAGGCGCGCTACGACGCCGGCCGCCGCCTCGAGGTCGCGCTCTACGCAGCACGCCGCGGCTGTCGCGCCGAACTCGCCCTGGCGCGCGGCCTCGTACGCTGGGCCGAGGGCTACGACCGCTTGGACCGCGCCCTCGAAGCCTCCGGACGGCGCCTCGCCCTCAAGGCGCTCGACGAGTCGTCCGGACGGTGCCCGTCCGGCCGCCTCGCGCCGCCCCGGTTGCGCCGGCTGCCCCGCGTGCCGCCGCTCCTACGCGCAGCGCCCCCGAAGGCGCGGGTTACACAGCTGGATGCTCGGTTCGCCGCGCTCGGCCGCCGGTTTCAGGGCTACGCCGCGATCTGGGTACACGATCCCTTCAACGGCGCCTATGCCGGCTGGAACACCGACGCCCGCTTTCCCGCCGCGTCGGTTGTGAAGCTCGGGGTCCTCCTGTCGACGCTCCAACGGCTGCGCCGTCCCGAGCGCTCGCCGCTCGACCACGAGCTCCGCGCGATGATCGGCTGGTCGTCGAACCTCGCCACGAACTTCCTCGTCGACCGGTTCGGCGCCGCGTCCGCACAGGAGGCGCTGCGGCGCGCCGGCGCCTACCGCAGCACGTTCCCGGGCGGCTATCGCGTCGGCACTGCGCACAAGGATGTCCAAGAGCAGCCACCTCTCGTTTCCGGCCGCGTGACCACGGCCCGCGACCTGGGGGGCATCCTGTACGTCCTCCACGGCTGCGCACTCGGCGACGCAGCGGCCAGGCGCGCGACCGGTCTCGACACCAGCAGGTGCAGATACGCGCTGCGGCTCCTGCTCAGCTCTGAACCACGTGGCGACAACGTCGGGCTCCTCCGGCCCTTCCTCCCCAAGAAGACGCCTATTGCGCAGAAGAACGGCTGGCTCCACGATGCCCGGCTGACCGCGGCGATCGTGTACTTCCCGAACGGGCCGAAGATCGTCGTCGTCCTTGCGTATGCGCCCGCGCTCTCGGTTCCGCGCGCCCAGGCGCTCGGCCGGGACGTCCTGGCCGCGCTCCGCTAGAGCTTGTCCGCGCAGGCGACGGCCGCCTGCCTGATCAACCTGTTCATGCGCGGCGAGAGCTTGCCGCCGGACAGGCCGATGCGCGCAAAGTCCCGCACAGAGACGTCGTTCGAGAGCTTGTCCAGGGTGCAGCCGCAGTAGGCCACGCGCTCCTTCTTCCCGTTCGTGCAGCTCTTCATGAAGTTGTCGACGATCACGCGGGGATAGTGGAAGCGCCCATGCGTCGTGACGGACGCCGTCCCGGCCGGGTTCGTGGCCGTCGCAATCGTCGTCACGGTCGTGGTTGCCGCGGAGCGCTCGCCGTCCCCGCCGCAGCCGCTTGCAACGACGCCGAGCAGGAGGCCGAGCGGCAAGAGCCAGCGCCTCACTCCACGAGTCTGCTCGCGACCTGGCGGTCCGAAACTAGGCCAGCAGCTCCTCGAAGCGCGAAGCGTCGTCGAAAGGCCCGATCACGGCGAGGTTGAGGGCGCGACGGGCGATCACGTCCTGCGCCACGCGCTGCACGTCCTCGGCGGTGACCTTGTCGAGCTCCGCGAGGATCTCCTCTGGGTCCGGCGTCTTGCTCTCGAGCACCTCGCGCCGAAGCCCGAACATGATCAGCCCCTGCGACGTCTCGAGCTGTAGGACGAACCGGCCCTTCGCGAAGCTCTTCGCCTTGTCGAGCTCGTCCGCAGGGACGGCTTCGTCCGCGATCTTTCGGAGCTCACGGGCGATCGTCGACACCGCGTCGTCGATCCGCTGAATGTCGACCCCGGCCTGCGCGTACAGAGAGCCGGCGTCCGTGTAGCTGTGGTTGAGGCCGTACACGTAGTAGGCCAGACCGCGCCGTTCGCGCACCTCCGTGAAGAGGCGCGACGACATCCCGCCGCCGAGAATCGTCGCGAGCACCTGCAGCACGTAGCGGTCCGGGTGCTCGAGTGGATAGCTGTGGACGCCGAGACAGACGTGCGCCTGGTCGGAGGCCTTCGTGTGCACCTTGACGCGCGCGCCGCCGTTCTCGCTGACCCGCGCCGGCGCAGGCTCGCCCGTCGGGGCCTGCGGCACCTCCCCGAGCAGCTCCTGCACACGCTCGTGGAGACCGTCGCCGATCTTGCCGCCGACGCCGACGACCATCCGCGCGGGCCTGTACCAGTGGTCGAGGTACGACGTGAACGTCTCACGCGTCGCGCTGCGGATCGTCTCCTTGCGCCCGATGATGTCCCAGCCGAGCGGCTGATCGCCGTAGAGCAGCTCCTCGTACACGCCGCCGATGTAATCGCGCGGCGTGTCGAAGTACATGTTCATCTCCTCGACGATCACGCCCTTTTCGCGCTCGATCTCCTCGGAGTCGAACTTCGAGTTTCGGAGCATGTCGACCAGCACGTCGAGCGCGATGTCGCGCGACTCCGCGGCGCACTTGACGTAGTAGCCCGTGTACTCCTTGCCGGTGAAGGCGTTGAACTCGCCGCCGATGCCGTCGATCTCCATCGAGATGTCGCGCGCAGTCGGACGGCGCTCGGTGCCCTTGAAGAACATGTGCTCCGAGAAGTGGGCGATCCCGTTCGTTTCGGGCGTCTCGTACCGCGAGCCGGCGGCCAGCATGATCGCGCACGTCACGGACTGGGCCGAGTCGATCGGCGCGGTGAGGATCCGCAGGCCGTTGTCGAGGCGCTCGAGCTGGAAGGTGCTCACCGCGGCGATGCTACCCCGGACGATCGACCTTGCGGTACACGAAGCGCACCGCCTGCCAGTCCTCGTCGATGGCCGCGCTCTTGTTGTCGACGAGCCCGGCCGCGAGCCCGATCTCCTGCACCGCCGCAAAGTCGAGATCGGTCTCGATCTTCGAGGCGCGCTTCGGCCATGCGACCCAGAGGCCGTCCGCCGGAGCGAGAGTCTGCTTCAGCCTCGGGAACCGCCGGCGGAGCTCGTCGCGGCTCGTAGTGAAGTAGACGAGGACGTCCGCGCCGCCCTTCGCGCCGAGCTTCTTGGCGAGCGGCGTGGAGTAGACCCTCTCAGGCAACGCGCTCGAGCACCCGGTAGATCGCGTCGGTGCCGAAATCGATCGCATCGGCCGGTACGCGTTCGTCGGCGCCGTGGATGAAGTCCTCGAAGCTGAAGCTCGGCGGCAGGCGCATGGGGAGGAAGCCGTAGGTCTGGATGCCGAGAGGCGCGAAGTGCCGCGAATCGGTGACGCCGACCAGAAGAAGTGGAACGGGGATGCCGTCGGGATCGATCTCCCGAAGGGTTGCAGCGAGCGTGTCGAAGAGCCCGAGGTCCGCCTCCGGCGGCCCCGGGTCGTAGCGGATGAGCTCGAGCTCGACGTCGTCTCCCGCGATCGCGGCGAGCTCGGCGATCAGATCGTCCGGGCCGAAGCCGGGCAGGGTGCGGCCGTCGAGCTCGACCTCGATCTCGGCCGGCACGACGTTGATCTTGTCGCCGGCCCGGACGATCGTCGCGCTGACCGTATTTCGCAGCATCGGCTCGAACATCTGTGCTCGTGTTCCGAGGAGCCTCAACGCCGTGGGCGCCAGTCGGGGCTTCAGGAGAGACGTCAACACGGCGCGCTGGCCCTTGGGGACCTCCGCCGCGACCCGCTCGATCAACTCCCTGGCAACCGGCGTGACGTGGACCGGCAGTCGCTTGCGATCGAGATCGCGAAGGAGGCGGGCGAGACGAGCCATTGTTCCCCCGCGGGTGATCAGCGCCCCGTGTCCGCCGCGCCCGCGAACGGTCGCCTTCAGCCAGCAGATCTGCTTCTCGGCGACCTGGACGGCATAGAAGCGGCGCCCTCCAAGCTCCATCGAAAAGCCGCCGAACTCGCCAAGGGCGTAGCGGATGCCGTCGAAGAGCGCCGCATGCTCGGTTGCCAGGAACCTTGCTCCGAGATCCCCACCCGCCTCTTCGTCGGATAGCACGACCAGGACGACGTCGCCGCGCGGCTCGAGCCCTCGCTCGTGAGCGCGGAGGAACGCGGAGACGAGCATCGCCACGCCGCCTTTCATGTCTAGTGCGCCGCGACCCCAGACGTAGCCGTCCGCGAGGTCGCCGCCGAACGGAGGGCGTGTCCACTGCTGCCCGGCTGTCGTCACGACGTCGACGTGTCCATAGAGGAGGAGGGGTGTCCCATCGCCGCGACCGGCGATCCGACTGACGAGGTTCGGACGTCCGGGTTCCTTCGCGTGCAACTCGACCTCGAGCCCCGCCCGCTCGAGGAGGTCTCGCAGGAACTCGATGCACGTCCCCTCGTTTCCGGGCGGGTTCGTGGTGTCGAACTGGATCAGACGTTGCAGCAGCTCGACGGGAGTCATTGAAATTGAGCCTCGATAAGGAGACCCGCTTGGCCGCGGCGCGCTAGAGGGCGTCGATCGCCGCCAGCAGGCCCTCGACCTCCTCGGTCGTGTTGTAGTGGACGATGCCGGCGCGGACTGCGCCGTGTTCCTCGAGCCCGAGCTGCTTCATGATCTCGAGGGCGTAGTAGTTGCCGTGCCAGACGGCGTAGCCGGCACCTCCGAGGCGCGTTGCGGCATCCGCCGTCGCCACGCCGTCGACGTTGAAGGCGAACGTGGCCACACGGCCTTCCATCGTCGGCAGCCCGTACAGCTCGACGCGCTCGGGCAGGCCGGCAAGAAATCGCTCGCCGAGTAGCCGCTCGTGGGCGCGGAGAGCGTCCCAGCCAATCGAGTCGATGTAGTCCACCGCGGCTACGAAACCCGCCAGCAGCTCGTGCGGGAGCGTTCCGGTCTCGAAGCGCTGGCCGAGCGGAAGGTCGGGCGCCGGCCGAACCTTGTACGGCCTCAACGGCTCGAGCAGCTCCGCCCGGCCGTACGCGAGGCCGAGGTGGGGCCCGAAGAACTTGTAGGGCGAGCAGATGAGCACGTCGACGTTCCAGCCGGCGACGTCGATCGGGCCGTGCGGGGCATAGTGGACGGCGTCCGCCCATGCGAGCGCGCCTACCCCGTGCGCGAGGTCGGAGATCCTCCGCACGTCCGTGAGGGTGCCCAGGGCGTTCGACGCGACCGGAAACGCGACGACCCGCGTGCGGTCGGTCAACTGTCGCTCGAGGTCGGCGTAGTCGAGCGTCGTGTCGTCCCTGATGGCGACGCAGCCAACCTCCAGTCGCTTGTCGTGCGCGAGCTCGAGCCACGGTGAGACGTTCGCGTCGTGGTCGAGCCGCGTCACGAGGATCTGGTCTCCCTCGCGCCACTCGCGTCCGAAGGTCCGCGTGAGCGCAAAGGCGAGACTCGTCATGTTGGCGCCGAAGATCGTCTCTTCGGGGCGGCAGCCGAGGAACTCCGCCGCAGCCAGCCGCGACTGCGTGACGAGTGCCTCCGTCCGGCGGCTCGTCTCGTACGGGCCGCTGGTGTTCGCGTTCGACTCGCGGTAGTAGCGCGAAACGGCTTCGATCACCTCGTCCGGGACCTGCGTTCCGCCCGGGCCGTCGAAAAAAGCGAGCGGCTGCCGCAGCGCCGAGTAGCGCGCGCGGACCGCCTCGACGTCGAAGGTGACGGTCGCCATCGCGAGCACGCTACTACGATTGGCGCGTGGCTCCCGCGACAAAGGAGCGGATCGACCGCGGTACGGGTACGGGGCTCGATGCGCCGTGGAACGTGATTGTCCTCAACGACAACCACAACACGTTCCAGGGCGTCGCCGCGGCGCTGGCCTCGACGATCCCGAACGTCTCGTACGACGAGGGACTTCGCATCGCCGACCGGATCCACAACACCGGACGCGCGATCGTCTGGTCAGGCCATCGGGAGCCGGCGGAGCTCTACTGGGAACAACTGCGCGGCCACGGCCTGACCATGGCGCCGCTCGAGCGCGCTTAGGGCGCCGATTTCAAAAACTGCGCTTTTGCAGCGATTTTTAGTCCCCACGGCCTGTTAGAGATCCGCTGACGCGGGTACCGGTCCCTTGTCTACCAATACGAGGCAGAACCGCCTCGAAGGGGGTTGAGACATGACTACCACTGAGATGTGGACGTTCACCGGCACGACTTCAGGCGTCGATCTAAGTGGCTTCAAGGTCGAGGCTCGTGACGGAAGCATCGGCAAAGTGGACGAAGCGACGTACGAAGCGGGCGGCAGCTTCATCGTCGTCGACACAGGCCCGTGGATCTTCGGCAAGAAGGTTCTCCTCCCGGCCGGTGTGATCAAGGACGTCGATCTCGACAGCGAGACAATGTTCGTGGAGCTGACGAAGGACGAGATCAAGAACGCGCCCGAGTTCGACGAGAAGACCTATCGCGACGACAGCTATCGCACGCAGGTCGGTAGCTACTACGACCGCGAAGCCCGCTAGCTAAAACCTCGTTGCAGTAGCGGAGCCTCGCCCGATCGGGCGAGGCTCCGTCGTCTCAGGCCGGCGAACCGTTGACGCGCCAGCGGTAGACGGGCGACGGCTCGAGCGATGCGCCAACGAAGCAGTCCCGTTCGGCCTTCACGAGGAGTGCGGCAAGCTCGTCGCCCGGCGGAACGGGCTCGAGCTCGAGATCGATCTCGACGTCAAGCTCCACGAACGCGTACCTGCCGTCGTCCGAGCGCTTTGTGACGAGGCCGGACGCGGAGGCCGCGGCAACGAAATCGACGCCCGCTCGGCTCGCGTGAAAGCGGAGGCTCTGGAGGGTGCAACGCGCGAGTCCCGCCAGTAGGAGGTGTTCGGGTGTCCACGCGTCGTCCAGGTCGAGCGGCGCGCGGCCGTCGGCGGTGATGCGGCCGGCGCGGTCGAGGCCGACGGCGTACCTGAATTCCCTCGCGTTCGACGGCATGCTCCTATCCTTGCCCGCCGTGCGGAGGAACCATCCGGGCCCCGGCGTACTGTCTGTTCATGCGACGGCTGCGCGCGCTCAGCGAGGCCGAGTGTTACGCCAGGTTGTACGGCGGGTGGGAGGAAACCGTCCGCGTCATGCCGCTGGAACCGCGGCGGAAGCGGCAAGAACTCGCGCTCGACGGCGAGGCGCTGCGCCTGCGGTTCGAGGAGCTCCTCGACGCGCGTGACCCCGGGGCGCTCGCAGAGCCCGAAGCAGCCTGAGTCGGCGATACCGGACGTCCTCGGCCCGGGACTGCGCGTCGTCTTCTGCGGCATCAATCCGGGTCGGGTCTCCGCCGCGGCAGGTGCGCACTTCGCCAATCCTCGTAACGACTTCTGGAGGCTTCTTGACGCGGCGGGCTTCACGCCGGTGCTGCTCGAGCCGGCGCAACAGTTCGAGCTCCTCGAGCACGGGGTCGGCGTCACCAACGCGGCGGCTCGAACGACACGCGGGTCCGGCGATCTCCGTAGCGCGGATTTCGCGGGCGCACGAGAGCGGCTCGAACGGCTGGCCGTCGAGCTGAGACCGAAGTGGATCGGCTTCGTCGGCAAGGAGGCGTATCGCGGCGCGTTCGGAGAGCGCCCGCATCTGGGAGCGCAGGAACGGACGCTCGGCGACACGCAGCTCTTCGTCCTGCCGTCGACCTCTCCCGCGAACGCCGCAGTCCCTTGGGCCGAGCGCCTCCGCTGGTTCTCCGAGCTCGCTAGCCGCGCCAGCGGTTCGTGATCGGAGTCCGCCGGTCGCGGCCGAAGGCCTTGGGGCGCAGTTTGACGCCGGGGGGCGCCTGGCGGCGCTTGTACTCGGCGCGGTCGATCATCGAGACGGCGCGCTCGACGACGTCGGAGTCGAAGCCGTCGCTCGAAAGCTCCTCGAGCGTCCGGTCGTGTTCGACGTAGCGCTCCAGCACCGCATCGAGCTTCGCATAGGGCGGGAGTGAGTCCTCGTCGAGCTGGTTGTCTCGCAGCTCGGCGCTCGGCGCTCGGTCGATAATGGACTGCGGGATCAACTCCCGGCCGGCGCGCTCGTTGAGATAGCGCGCAAGTCTGAAGACGTCTGTCTTGTAGACGTCCTTCAGCAACGCGAACCCGCCTGCCATGTCGCCGTACAGCGTCGCGTAGCCGACCGATAGCTCCGACTTGTTCCCGGTGGCGACGAGCATCCAGCCGAACTTGTTCGAGAGGGCCATCAGCAGGACACCGCGGGCGCGAGCCTGGATGTTCTCCTCCGTGAGATCGGGGTTGCGCCCAGCGAACGCTTCCGCGAGCGCGCCGCTGAACGCCTCGACAATGGCTGTGATCGGGATCTCGGTAAACGGTGAGCCGAGATTCTCCGCGAGCCGTCGCGCATCGGTACGCGTCGCTTCGGACGAGTAGCGCGAAGGCATCGAGACGCAGTGCACGCGTTCGGGCGCGAGTGCCTCTGCCGCGAGCGCAGCCGTCACAGCCGAGTCGATTCCGCCCGAGACGCCGACGACGACTTCCTCGAACCCGTTCTTCGTGACGTAATCGTGCAGCCCGAGCTCGAGCGCGAGGCGCATCTGCTCGATCTCGTCGACGAACGGAGCGACGGTGACCGTCGCCTTGCGGCCGTTCTGCGAAGGTACACGCGTGCCGACGTGAATCACGTCGACCGGCGGGATCCGCTCGCGGTCGCGCGCGAGCGCACGGCGCCGCACGTCGCGTAGGCGCCGGCCGATCACCTCCGTCGGTTCGATGTCTGCGACGAGGAGCGCCTCTTCGAAGCCCGGCGCGCGCGCGATCACCGATCCCTCGTCGTCGATCACCACGGAGTGGCCGTCGAAGATCAACTCGTCCTGGCCGCCGACCGTGTTGCAAAAGGCGACGAAGCAGAGGTTGTCGCGGGCGCGCGTCACGAACATCTCCTCGCGCTCGCGGTCGCGGCCGACGTAGAACGGCGAGGCGGAGATGTTCACGAGCAGCTCCGCACCCGCGAGTGCGAGATCGGTCGCAGGCGGGCCCGGCTGCCACATGTCCTCGCAGACCGTGAGCCCTACGAGCGTTTTCCCGTGCTCCAGGAGGATGAGGTCGCGTCCCGGCGCGAAGTAGCGGTCCTCGTCGAAGACACCGTAATTCGGCAGGAAGCGTTTGCGGTACACGGCGCGCACCTCGCCGCCGGCACAGACGTAGCACGCGTTGTACAGGTCCCGGTCGAAGTGCGGAGCCCCAACGAGGACGGTCGCTCCGCGCGCCTCGCGCGCGATTGCCTCGACCGACTCCTCGGCCGCGCGAATGAAGCCGGGGCGGAGGAGCAGGTCTTCGGGCGGATAGCCGGTGACCGCGAGCTCGGGCAAGATGACGAGGTCGGCGGCGGCCGCCTTCGCCTCGGCGATCCGCTCGAGGATCAGGTCGCGATTGCCCTCGAGGTCGCCAACGACCGGGTTGATCTGCGCCAGAGCGAGCCTCACGCGGTCAGTCTAACTGTTTGCGACTGACAGTCGAAAACTTAGCGCCGGCGGCCGAGCTGGAGGACCCAGAGGGAGACGCCGCTCCGGCCGAACATCGAGCCGCGCTGGACGGCTAGCCCCAGGTCTTGCCACCGGGGCGCGAGCAGGTTCGCCCGGTGCTGTGGCGACGCGAGCCAGGCCCCGAGCGTCCGCAACGGCGAGCCGCGCTCCCGTTGCCCCCACGCGAGATTCTCTGCGATCGACCGGGCCGGCAGGTAGCCGGCACGCGAGAACGTCTGCGTGAACGCCATCCCGCACGGCGTGTGTGAGAAGCCGCAGCGGCGGACGGCGCTTGCCTTCAGGAGGGACGAGCGGTCGAGGCGTGGGCTCTCTTGCAACGCGGTCAGGCCGAAGCTGCGGCGGACCACGTTGACGCCGCACGACATCGCTTCGAGCTTCGAACGCGCGTCCCCGGCGGCCGTTGCCGCACGGGAGCACTCCGCGGCAACGGCGCGCAACGCGGAACCGTCGTTCGTCGGCGCTAGACCTCCGGACGGAGCGGCGAGACCGAGGGCGACCGCGGTGAGGGTCTGGGCGACTCCCATGCGCGCCCGCGAAACGATACGCGACTCACCGGCGAGACCCCGTCGCGGCCACCGCCTGCGCGATCTCGTCCAGCGCCTCCGGGTTCTCGACCGACGAGAGGTCGCCCGGATCGTCGCCGAGGACCTGCGCGCGGACAGCGCGCCGCACGATCTTCGCGCTCCTCGTCTTCGGCAGGGAGGAGATGAACACGATCCGCTCCGGCCTGAACGCTTTCCCGAGGTCGTCCGTGACGGCGGACGCGATCTCGGCGGCGCAGGCCGGCGTGGGCTCGACTTCAGGCCGCAGCACGCAGAAGATCCATGCCGTCTCGCCCTTGACCTCGTGGGGGACGCCGATCGCGGCGGCCTCGGCGACTGCGGCGTGGCTGACTGCGGCCGACTCGAGCTCTGCCGGGCCGATCCGCTTGCCGGCGATGTTGAGCGTGTCGTCGGAGCGTCCGTGGAGGAACCAGTAGCCGTCCTCGTCGACGGAGGCCCAGTCGCCGTGCGTCCAGACGCCCGGGAAGCGTCGCCAGTAGGAGTCCAGGTACCGGTCGTCGTCCCCCCAAATCCCGCGCGTCATGCCGGGCCAGGGACGCTTGCACACGAGCTCGCCGACTTCGCCGCGGACGGGCTCGCCGTCGGGCGCGAAGACATCCATGTCGAGGCCGAGGGCGGGGAAGCCGAGGGCCACCGGCTTGACCGGCTCCGTAATGCACGTCGCCAGGAAACACGCTCCGACCTCCGTGCCGCCCGACTCGTTGACGATCGGTACGCGCCCGCCGCCGACCTGGTCGAACAGCCACTCGTACGGGCCGCGGTTCCACGGCTCCCCGGTAGTGCAGATGGTCTTCAGCGAGGAGAGGTCGGCGACAGGATCGCCCTTCGGGATCAGCGCCCGTATGAGCGTCGGCGAGACGCCGAGCATCGTGACATGTTCCGATTCGATGAGCCGCCAGAGGCGATCCGGAGGGAAGTCCGGCGCGCCTTCCGCGTAGACGATCGTCGCGCCGCAGGCCCCGCCCCCGACGACCGTCCACGGTCCCATGATCCATCCCATGTCGGTGGCGAAATGCATTCGGTCGCCCGGCATGACGTTCGTCTGATACGCGACCTCGCGCGCGATCGAGACGAGGAAGCCGCCGTGCACGTGCACCGCGCCTTTCGGCGGGCCGGTCGTCCCCGACGTGTACGCGAGGAGGTAGCGATGCTCCGAGTCGACCTGCCGCGGCGGGAGATCGCCGGACGTAGGCTCGACGAGATCGTCCCAGAAGCGGTCGCGACCAACCGTCATCGGCACGTCCTCGAGCTCGAGTCGCCGCCAGACCACGACGTGTGCGACCGCGGGTGCGTCGCGCAGCGCTTCGTCGGCGATCTCCTTCATCGGCACGACGTGCCCGCGGCGCAACGAGCCGTCTGCTGTGATCAACGCCTTCGCCTTCGCGTCCGCGAGCCGAGCGGCGATCGCCGGCGCTGCAAACCCGGAGAAGATCGGGACCTGCACGGCGCCGAGGTGGGCACAGGCGTGCGACGCGATCGCCGCCTCGGGCGACATCGGGAGGAAGATGCCGACGGCGTCGCCCTCACCTACGCCGATCGAGGCGAGGCCTTCGGCAAGCCGAAAGACTTCCTCGGACAGCCGGTGCCACGTGATCGAGCTGCGCGCGCCGTCCTCTCCTAGCCACACTGCGGCCTCCTGCTCGGCGAGCTCGCCTGCGGCCCAGCGATGCACACAGTTCCAGGCGAGGTTGAGCTTCCCGCCGTTGAACCACGTCGTCCACTCGGGGCCGCGAGACGAGTCGAGCACGCTCTCCCACGGTTGCGAGAACTCGAGCCCGAGGTCTTCGATCACCGCGGGCCAGAACCGCTCAGGCTCTTCGACGGAGAGGCGGTGAAGGCCGTGGTAGCCCTCGACGCCGAGCCGCCGCGCGAGGCGCGTCAGGTTCGCGGTCTGGACGTCATCGGGTGTCGGGCTCCAGATGAACTCGGACATCGCGCGAAGCGTACGTACCCAGGCGCGCAGGGTAGGAACCGTTCTCTAACCTCTCGGGATGCGAGCCCGACTGTTCGCTCCGGAGAACCGCAAGTGGTGGACGCTCGCCGCGGTCGCTGTCGGCCTCTTCATGATCATGCTCGACAACACGGTCGTGAACGTGGCGCTGCCGTCGATCCGGAAGGACCTCGGCATCGGGATCTCGGAGCTCGAGTGGGTCGTGAACGCCTATGCGCTGACGTTCGGCGTGCTGCTGCTCACCGGCGGCAAGCTCGCGGACCTGATCGGCCGCCGCCGCATCTTCGTCATCGGCCTCGTCATCTTCACCGCGTCATCGCTCGCGTGCGGTCTCGCGAACGGCGCGGAGGTGCTCATTGCCGCGCGAACGGTGCAGGGGATCGGTGCCGCCCTGATGAACCCGGCCACGCTCTCGATCATCACGGCGACGTTCCCGCCGCGCCAGCGCGGCACGGCGATCGGGATCTGGGCGGGAGTGTCGGCGCTCGCCCTCGCCTTCGGGCCGCTCGTCGGCGGCGTGATCACGGAGAAGATCGACTGGAGCTGGATCTTCTTCATCAACATCCCGATCGGGATTATCGGCGTGGCGGCCGCCGGCATCTTCATCGACGAGACGCGCGACACCTCGCGTGAGCAGCGGCTCGATCTTCCGGGGCTCCTCACGTCAGGGATCGGCCTGTTCGCGCTGACGTACGGCCTCATCGAGACGAACGACCACGCGTGGGGGTCGGCTCGCGTCCTGACGCTCTTTGCGATCGCGGCGGTCTCCCTCACGCTCTTCCTGCTGCTCGAAGCGCGACAGCGCCTGCCGATGCTCGACCTCTCGCTCTTCCGTAACCCCACCTTCAGCGGCGCGAACACCGTGATGTTCCTCGTCGGCCTCGCGATGTTCGGGATCTTCTTCTACAACTCACTGTTCTTGCAGAACGTCCTCGGGTACAGCGCGATCAAGACCGGAGCGACGTTCCTGCCGATGACGGTGCTGATCATTCTCGTCGCGCCGGCGGCGGGGAAGATCTCGGACCACGTCGGGCCGCGCTGGCTGATGGGCGCGGGGATGATCCTGCTCACCGGTTCGCTGCTCCTGTTCGCGACGCTCGACGCGGCCTCTTCGTGGTGGAACATCCTCCCGGCCCTTCTCATCGGCGGGTTCGGGATGGCGATCACGATGGCGCCGACCACCGCTGCCGCGATGGGCTCGGTGCCGGTCGACCAGGCGGGCGTGGGGTCGGCCGTGATCAACAGCATGCGCCAGGTCGGCGGCTCACTCGGAATCGCGGTGATGGGCGCACTCGTAGCGACGGCGGTCAGCGTGACGCCCTTCAGCCCTGCCTTTTCGGACCAGTTCGTCGAGGGCTACCACCGAGCCCTCCACGTGGGAGCAGCCATCACGCTGGTAGGCGCCATAGTCGCGGTAGCAACAGTCCGCAAGGTGCGACATGCCGAACCAGCCCGCCAGGCCGAACCCGCAGTCGGCGCGTAAAAGAGCGGTTCCACAACCGCCGAAATCACCAGAACCACCAAAAGCCTGCGGCTAAGTCGATGGCGAAGCCGGGCTTAGCAGCAGGCGAACTGATGCGACGGCCGACGCGTCAGCGCCGGGCGCCGCACGGTTCCAATCGCCCGGCACCCGAGTTAACCGAGAGGTAACACGACAGCAGTCGCCGCCGGAGCCGGGCTCTGCCGGCGGGAGGCGCACGAACACTTCGCCGAACCGAGCCGCAAAACCGGCGCAAAAGCGAAGCTTTTGCGCCGCAGAAAAGGAAGACCCCCGGCTGCGGCTCCGGGGGTCGATTCCCGTTAGGCCACTTCGCCTTTTGGCAGTCTCCCCGGGACTTGGCTCTGCGGCCCAGCCAGTCCCAGTTGGGGTCTACCTGGTGAAGCGCCTCCTGCAGCCGACCCTGGCGTCTGGCTCGGATGCAAGATGCGGACCACTTTAGGGGCACATGGAGGGCATGTCAAGTAGGTAAGTGAAGTGATTTCGGTTAGCCTTCGCTTGACCGTTTTCTCCGCAAAATATGACCCTTTTCGGGTGAACTGGGCAGGTGAGGGTTGACGTTTGGTGAAGTATCCATTCTACTACCAGGTACGTGTCTGACTTGACTGCGGCGTCCCAGATCGAGCGTGCCCTGGCGGCCCAGGCCGGGCTCCAGCTCGGTGAGCGGCTTCGCCGGCTCCGGGTTGCCGCCGGGCTGACGCAGACCGAGCTCGCCGGAGATCGCTTCTCCAAGGAGTACGTCAGTCAGATCGAGCGCGGCAAGACTCGGCCGACCCGCGAGACGATCGAATGGATCGCCGGACGGCTCGGGGTCGACGCCGGCTTCCTTGCGAACGGTGTCTCAGCCGACGAGCGCAGCCGGGTCGATTCCAGCCTTGCCCGCATCGACGCGCTTCTCGAAGGCCATCGAAACGACGAAGCGCTCGAGGAGCTCGAGCAGATCCGCTCTTCCGTCCTCGCGACCGGCATGCCCGAGCTCGAGGTGCACGCGCTGTCGAGCGAGGCGACCGCACGGATCCGCGCGGGGGAGCTGCGCGAGGCGCTGGCGCTCCTCGAGCGCGCCCGCGGGCTCACCGAAGGCAGCACGTTCTCGGACGTCGAGCGCGCCGACGTGCTCTTCCGGCTCGGAGTCGCGCGCTATCAACTCAACAGCGTCCAGACGGCAATCGGTCTCTTCGACGAGGCGCTGAAACTCGCCGAGCGCTCGGAGCTCCCCTCCGATCAGCTTCGGTCCAACATCCTCGCGTGGCGGTCGCGCTGCTACCGGCGCCGCCGCGACCTCGAGGCTGCGAGGGAAGACGTCGAGCGGGCGCTCGAGCTCGCCGAAGGGTTGAACGACAGGCGCGCGGCCGCGGATATCTACTTCCAGGCGTCGATCATCGCCGACCGCGAGGGTCACTGGGTGCTCGCGCGCACCTATGCCGAGCGTGCGAAGGCCGCGTACGAGGAGCTGTCCGATCGCGGCAACCTCGGCCGGCTGCTCAACAACCTCGGCGGCATCAACTTCCTCCTGGGGCATCCCGAGGAGGCGGTCGCTCTGTTGAAGGACGCGGTGCGGATCGCGCTCGAAGTCGACGACCACGTCGAGGCCGCGCACGCCGTCAATGGCATCGCCCAGATTCACCTCCGCGCGGGCGAAGTCGACCAGGCCGAGGAGCAGGCGCGCTATGCGCTGGAGCTGCTCGGTGACCGGGCCGACGAGCTCGCAGAGATCGGAAACGCACAGATCGTCCTCGGACGCGCACTGCTCGGGCAAGATCGCCTCGACGACGCCGAGCGGGCCTTCCGGGCCGGCGAGCAAGCATACGACCAAACGTCTTCGGCCAGTCACCGCGCCTCGGCGTGGGTCGCCCAGGGAGACCTGGCGGCTCGGCGCGGCGACGACAGGTCAGCTGCACGTCTGTACCGGAAAGCAGCGGACGCTCTTCAAGACGTCCGCTTCTAGTCCGCGAAGGAGGTGATTCCGTGTCCAAGGCAACCTTGATCTATGTTGCGGTCTTCGCGATTCTCCTCGCGACGGCGCTACTCCCCGCGCTGCAGATCTTCCCGGCCGGCCCGCACGACGGAGCCCGGTTCTAGGTGGGCGCAACTAGAGTCAGCGCGTGCGCGCTCGGCTCATCGCTTTTGCGCTGATCACTCTCACTGTCGGCTGCGGCTCATCTACGAACCCTTCGCAGGGGGGCGCGTCCGATCCGGGAACAATCGAGGCGTTGTGGAAGAGATCCGGCGAGAGCGTGGCTCTCGTTCCGGGCACATCCGACTACTCGCCGGGAGGCGTCCGGGTGTCGTTCCTGGTCGTCAATTCGCAAGCGCGGGTGATCGCGCCGCCTCGGGCCGATGTGTGGATCGCCCGGGCGATGAAGTCGCGGCCGTACATGCGCACCACCGCGAGACTCGAGCGGGTGGGCGTCCCCGGCGTTCCGGAGACGGGGGCGCCCAACGTGATCTACGTCGCCCACCTGCGCGTCCCGAAGCCGGGGACGTACTACCTCCTCGCGCGTCCGCGCGGGCGTGTGAAGATCGGCGGTATCGGGTCGCTGCTCGTGAAGGATCACTCGAGCTCACCCGAGGTCGGTGAGGAGGCGCCAGCGTCTCGAACGCCGACGCTGGCAAGCGCGCACGGGAACCTTGCCCGGCTGACGACACGGGTTCCTCCTGACCGGGCGCTCCTCCGCTACTCCGTTGCCGACTCGCTCGCGGCCCACGCTCCGTTCGTGGTCACGTTCGCGACGCCGCGCTGGTGCCAGAGCCGCTTGTGCGGCCCCGTCGTCGACGTCGTCGACTACGTGCGCCGGCGTTTCGCCCACACGGTCCCGGTGCGTTTCATCCACGTCGAGGTCTACAAGGGAAACAACCCGCGGAACGGCTGGAACCGGTGGATGCGCCAGTGGCATCTGCCGACGGAGCCGTGGACGTTCCTTGTCGGACGGGACGGCCGGATCAAAGCGAAGTTCGAAGCAGCCGTCAGCGCGCGAGAGCTCGCGAGCGCGGTCAGCCGCTACGTTCGGTAGCCGTCGCGCCTCCGGGCGTGATCATTCTCCGACTCGCTCGATGACGACGTGCGGGATCCGCGCGTACGGACTGAGCCGTAGCAGCGTTCGGACGACCTCGACGCAATCCTCGGTTCGAATCATCTCGTCCTTCGGCACCGGCGCGAAGTCGGTCATCGGCGTGTCGACGAACCCGGGGCTGAGTGCCGTCGCTCTTACTCCGTGCTCAGCCTCTTCGCGGTTGAGCGTGTTAGTGAACTGGATGACGGCCGCCTTCGTCGCACCGTAGATCGGCAGGCGCGGAGACGGGATCGTTCCGGCGATCGACGCGAGATTGACGATCAGCCCGTGCGATTCGCGGAGGAGCGGCAGCGCGGCCGCGGTCACGAGGATCGTGCCGCGGAGGTTGACGTCGAGTTGCAGATCGAGATGCTTCGTCGAGAGCTCGTCGATGCGTCCGGCGATCCCCATCCCGGCCGAGTTGACGAGCAGGTCGAGCCTGCCGTAGCGCTCGCGGTGCTCGTCGACGATCTGGCGCGCGTCGTCTTCGTGGGCGACGTTGGCCGTCACGGCATGTGCCCCGAGGTCGCCGGCTGCGGCCTCGACCTTCTCCTCCGTCCGCGACGCCAGGGTCAGCTCGAAGCCCTCCTCGCGCAGCATGCGGGCGATCCCGAGCCCGATGCCCGACGATCCGCCGGTTACGAGGGCTGCCCGCTCCATAGGCCATCTTTGCATCCGGCAGGGTCGAGGCGCTCGGTGGAGAACTTGACTGCGGGGGAACCGCTAAGGCTCCTCCTCTCCCCTGAACGGGCGGCGGCGGCCAGCTTCGGCGCCGCCGCTCACACTCGACGCAGACCTGTCGGCGTCACCTACCCTTCCGGTTCAGCACCGAGGAGGAACGCCTTGGACATCCGGACCGGACGCGTAAAGCTGACCGACCTCGCTGCCTGCGGCGGCTGTGCGGCGAAATATTCGGCTGCGCGGCTCGAGGAGCTGCTGGCCGGATTCGTACCGATGGAAGCAGAGAATCTCCTCGTCGGCCTTGCTCCCGCCGACGACGCGGCTGTGTACCGCCTCGACGACGAGCGTGCCCTCATCTTCACGCTCGATTTCTTTCCCCCTGTAGTCGACGACCCCGGCGACTACGGCGCCATCGCCGCCACGAACGCGCTCAACGACGTGTTCGCGATGGGCGGCACGCCGCTGCTCGCATTGTCGATTGCAGCGTTTCCCGAAGAGCTCCCGATGGAGATGCTTGCGGAGGTGTTCGCGGCGGCCGACGTGCAGGTGCGCGCCGCGGGCGGGCTGCTCGCAGGCGGGCACACGATTCGCGACGCAGAGCCGAAGTACGGGCTCGCGGTCGTGGGGACCGTGCACCCCGACGGAATCTGGCCGAAGAACGGTGCAGAGCCGGGCGACCAGGTGTTCCTCACGAAGCCGCTCGGCACCGGCCTAATCATGACCGGCTACAAGAATGGCTATGCAGGCCAGATGCAGCTCGAACGCGCCGTTCACTGGATGCGGACGCTCAACAAGGACGCTGCCGACGTTCTTCGCGCACTCGAGCCGAACGCCGTCACCGACGTCACGGGCTTCGGCCTGTTCGGACACGCTTACGAGGTCGCCGATCGCAGCGGCGTCCGCATCCGGCTCGAGTCGGAGCGCTTCCCCGCGATCGACGGCGCGCTCGATCTCGCTCGTAACGGCGTGCGGACGAGTGGGGATCCCCGGAACCGCGACTTTGCCGGCGCTCACGTCTCGGCCGGCGGACTGCCCGACACACTCGAGGTGCTGGGTTATGACCCGCAGACGGCAGGCGGCTTGCTCGTGACCGTCCCGAAGGAGCGCGGGCCGGCGCTCGAAGCCGAGTTCGGCGCCCGGAAGCTCTTCATCCGACGGATCGGACGCGTCGAAGAGGGGGCCGGAGTCGTCGTCGAGTGACGCGCGGCATGATCCACGGGCGATTCCAGCCCTTTCACAACGGTCATCTCGAGTATCTCCGCGGAGCGGCGGCGCGATCGGACGAGGTCTTCGTAGGGATCACCAATCCCGATCCCGCTCGCATCAGGGAGGAGCCGAGCGACCCGCTACGGCATCTTCCCGAGTCGAACCCGTTCACGTACGTCGAGCGCCTGCTGATGGTGCAGGCCGTCGCCGAGGACGAGGAGATTCGCGTCCACGTGATCCCGTTTCCGGTCAACGAGCCGGAGCTCTGGCCCGCGTACGTCCCGCCCGGGGTCACACAGTATTTGCGCCTCTTCTCGGAATGGGGTGGGACGAAGCTCGAGCGGATGCGGGAGGCCGGCTACGAGATCGTCGTCCTCGACGAGGGCGTCGAGAAGCGAGTCTCGGGCGCTGATGTACGCGCCGCGATTCGTGCCGGCGGCGACTGGGAGGCGCTCGTGCCCCGCGGCGTAGCACGCGTGATCCGGTCGCTCGAGCGCGTCGCGGTCTGACTTGTACCCCATCGTCGTTCTCCTGCTCGACGGGCTCGCCGACCGTGCACACGACGTGCTCGGCGGGCGAAGCGGTCTCGAGGCCGCCGCGACCCCGAACCTCGACCGTCTCTGCGCCTCGGGCTCATGCGGCGTGCTGTATGCCGTCGGCCCGGGACGGGCGCCGTCCAGCGAGGTCGCTCACTGGTCGATGCTCGGCTATCGCCCGGACGAGTTTCCCGGCCGCGCCGTGTTCGAGGCGATCGGTCGCGGGCAGGACGTGAGCACCGAGCACGTGTTCGCGTACGCGGCCCTGCGGCCGGCGGAGCGCAGGGACGGCGGTTGGTGGCTCACCGGCCGGCCCGATCCCGAGCGCGACGCGGAGGAGGCCGCGAGGCTTGTCGAGTCCTGCAACGGCATCGAGGTCGACGGCCTGACGTTCTCGCTGTCGCACGTTTGGCGCGGTGAGGCCGTGGTGCGGATCCACGGCGAGGCGGACGAGCGCGTTACGGACACAGATGCGTTCTTCCGGGACCGGCACCCGGTGCTGAGGCCGCAGCCGCTCGCCCCGGAAGCCGAACGGACAGCGCGCGCGGCGGAGGAGTGGAGTCGCGAGGTGATGCGCCGACTGTCGGAAGAGCGGTTCAACGTCATCACGCTGAAGTGGTGGGGGAGGCCGCGCCAAGTGCCGACGTTCGAGCAGCGTCACGGATTGCGCGGGACGTTCGCAGCGAGCTCCGCCTTCCTGCGCGGCCTGGCCCGTGCGGTCGGCCTCGACGCGCGTGAGGAAGGCGAGACGGACGATGCCGTGGCGGACCTGCGCGGTCGTGTCGCGATCGCTCGGGACCGGCTCGATGCCGGCGACACGTTCGTGCTGTGTCACGTGAAGAGCGCCGATGCGGCGGGACACACGAAGGATCCGCGCCGGAAGCAGAAGATGATCGAGACGCTTGACGCGGCGCTCGCCGACTTGCCGACCGATCGCGCAATCGTGTGCGTCACCGGCGATCACGCAACCCCCGCGTCTCCCGACGTCATCCATTCCGGCGATCCGGTGCCGTTCGTCGTTGCAGGCCCGGGCGTGCGTGCCGATCGAGTGCGCGAGTTCGGCGAGTCGACGTGTGCAGAAGGCATCCTCGGCCACCTGCGAGGGCCGGACATGATGCCCGTCCTCCTCAACGCGGCAGATCGGCCGCTCTTCCTTGGCTCACGACCGACCCCGTTCGACGGCGCCGACGGCTACCCGTCCATCCTCGAGCCGCTCTGAACGAATCGACACGGAGCCGGCGCACTCCCGCGACCCACGCACGG
>JBKPMS010000045.1:0-6622 GCA_046732275.1 Actinomycetota bacterium
ACCGCGATTCCGGCCGCCGACGGCGGTGAGATGATCCGGAGCCTTGGGCTGGATCTACACCGAGCTCGTTCTCGTCTCGATCGCAGCGATGCTGTCGCCGACGACGCTGTCGTTCTCGATCTTCACTCTCGTCGTGAGCGAGCGGCCGCTGCGCTCAGGCTTGTGGTTCTACATCGGAGCTCTCGGCGCGACGCTCGGCATCGGCGTCATCGCCGCTTTCGTCGTCGGCGATGCTGCGGCGTCGAGGCACCCGTCGACGCCGAAGACCTGGGTCGCCGTCGTCGACATAGGTGCGGCCGTCTTCCTCCTCGGCTGGGTCGTGCACGCCCTGCGGCGTCCACAGGATCCAGCGAGGGTCGAAAGCATGATGGACCAGATGCGGAAGGTCGCGGAATCCCCCGCGATCGCGATCATCGGCGCCGGCGCGACGCTGGCGAACGCCGGCGCGTTCATTCCGATCGCGTTGAAGGACATCTCGGAGCTCGACCCCAGCGCGATCGAGTACATAGGAGAGTGGGCGTTCTTCTCGATCGTCTCGCTGCTCCCGCTCGGGGTCGCGCTCATTCTGCTCCTCGTTGCGCGTGGCCGGGCCGAACGGCTGCTCGGCGCGGCGAGAGACTGGCTCGTGCTGCACGTGCGGACGATCGCCGCGATCCTCGTCCTGCTCGTGGCAGCTTCATTGCTGCGCAACGGCATCGCGGGCCTGCTGAACTAGGCGCCGCCCTCGTGGGCGTGTCCCCGAGTGCCAACCCCGGTGACAGGCACCGTCACGAGAGTGTCACGTAATGCGCGCGAAAGTGTGACGGAGACCACGTTGCGCCTGCGCAGCCGCCACTTTTGGCGGGACGTGTCCCGGTGCCAGTCACCGTTGGGGAAGCGTCACGAACGCGGGCCTAGCGTTACGCACACCCTCGGCTTACGCGTGGCGGGGGGGTCGCGCGGGAGACGTCTACGTGCCGGTCGTCACTGGATCTGCTTCAAGGTCGGGTACAGCCGGCGGTAGCGGGCATAGCCGTCTTCGTACACCGCTCGTAGCTGCGCGACCGGTTCGATGCGGTCGCGGACTCGAACGCACGCTGCGACCGCTTCGTGCGCGTCGCCGAAGGTCCCGGTCGCGACTCCCCCGAGTAACGCCGCGCCGTAGGCGGCGCCCTCCTCGGCCGCCGTGCGCTCCAGAGGGAGGTCGAGCACCGAGGCGACGATCCCCAGCCACACGCGGCTGCGCGCACCGCCGCCCGAAACTCGCCCCACCTGCACATCGACTCCGACCGCACGGAGAAGCTCGAGTGAGTCCCGCAGGCCGTACGCCACCCCTTCGATGACCGCGCGCGCGAGTGCCCCACGGTCGTGCCGCAACGTCAGACCGACGAAGGCGCCGCGCGCATCCGGATCGGCGTGCGGCGTCCGCTCGCCGGCGAGGTACGGCTGGAACAACAGTCCCTCAGAACCGGCCGGCCACTCTGCCGCTTCGCGGAGAAGGACCTCTGCCGGCACGTTCCCGAGCGCCCGGCTCAGCCACTCCAGCGACCCGCCCGCCGAGAGCATCACGCCCATCGAATGCCACGTTCCGGGCACGGCATGGCAGAACGTGTGCAACGCGCCGCGCGGATCCGGCGAGTAGGCATTCAGAGCCGCGAACACGACGCCGGACGTCCCGAGGACGACGGAAACCGGCCCCGGCCGGTCGATGCCGACGCCCAACGCGCTCGCGGCCTGATCGCCGGCGCCGCCGAGCTCCGTCGACTCGAGCGCCGGCGGCAGCCACTCGGGGTCGACCTCGAGTGCCTCCAGCATCGGCGCGCTCCAGCGACGACCGCGGACGTCGAAGAGGAGCGTCCCTGACGCGTCGCTCACCTCGGTCGCGTGCTCACCGATCAGCCGCAGCCGGACGTAGTCCTTCGGCAGGAGGATGCGGCGGATCTGCGCGTAGATCTCCGGCTCGTGCCGCCGGAGCCAGAGGAGCTTTGGCGCCGTGAACCCGGTCAGCGCGGGATTGCCGGTGAGCTCGAGCAACCGCTCGACACCGCCGACGCGCTCCTCGATCTCGCGGCACTCGGCGGACGTTCGCTGGTCGTTCCAGAGAATCGCCGGCCGCAGAACGCGGTCGTGCTCGTCGAGCACAACGAGACCGTGCATCTGGCCGGAAAAGCCGACCGCCGTCGGCTCGACTTCGAGCTCGCGCAGCGCGACCTCGGCCGCGCGCCACCAGTCCTCCGGATCCTGCTCCGTCCACCCGGGCCGCGGCGTCGCCAAGCCGTAACCGCGTTCCGCCCGCGCCAGGGCGTCGCCCCGCTCCGACACCGCGACCGCCTTGACGCCGGTCGTCCCGACGTCGAGGCCGACGAGTGCGGCCGTCACGCGCCGAGCGCTGCGTACACGACCTCGTACGCGGCGACGGCGTCCTTCCGCGACTGCGCGTCGCGCAGCGCAGCGTCGTCGATCCGCTCCGCGACGCCGTCGATGAATCGCCAGTGGAGGACGCTCCGCCGCACCGCGGCGACGGCGTCCTCGGTGTACGGATAGAGGTCGAAGCCCAGGCGCTCGCCGTTCTCGCCGTAACCGGCGCGACGCAGCTCGACCGCCAGCTCGAGCGTCTCCATGAACGCCGTGGCGCCGACCATGTTGTCGTCGTCGAACGTGCCCCAGCCGGAGTTAGCGTGCTGATGTCCGAGCACTCCTTCTGCCGCAAGGAGCGCCGCGTACTCCGCGAGCGACTCGCCGTTCATCAGCAGGTGCTGCCAGTCCATGTTGACCTTCACGTTGTCGAGACCCTGCGCGCGGAGCGTGTGGATGACGTGCAGCGTCATGCCGATGTTGCGCATCAGGATCTTCATCGCCGGCTCGGAGTTTTTGTGCTCGAGGAAGAGGAGGATCCCGCGGTCGCGGCAGCGCTGCGCCGCTGCGCCGATCCCGTCCAGCAACCAGGCCCAGCTCTCCTTGTACGGGGTCTGGAACGGATAGTTGTAGCCCTCGATGCCCGGCCAGATGATGAAGTGGGCGCGGAGCTCGCCGGCGAAGTCGATCGCCTCGAGCGTCAGCCGGACCGCCTCTTTCCGAGTCGCCTCGTCCGGTGAGACGAGCCCACCTCGCCCGAACCGCGGATCGAGGTGCAAGCCGGTGGCGAGGCAGTAGATGTCGTGGTCGCCGAGCGCGCCGCGCACCTCGTCGAGGTTGTCCGGCGAGAGCTCCTGCGGATAGTGGAACTCGTAGCCGTCCATGAGCTCGCCGAGCCCGCTGACCGCCCGCTCGACGCGCTCCGCGGTGGATTCGCCGATTCGATCCGGCTGATACCCGCCGGGCACGAACCGGGTGATCATCGGCCCGAGTGCCCAGATGCCGAGGCTGGTCTTCATCGGCCAACCCTTTCAGAAATCGCGTCGCCGACCTCCGACGTGGAGGCGTCGCCGCCGATGTCGCCGGTGCGCGGCCCTTCGCGGCAGACCGTCTCGATCGCATCCATCAGGCGACTCGAGGCAGCGTCCTCGCCGAGCTGCTCGAGCATGAGCGAAGCGCTCCAGATCGCGCCGATCGGATTCGCGATGCCCTTGCCGGCGATGTCCGGCGCCGACCCGTGCACCGGCTCGAAGATGGGCGTGCTGCTGTCGCCAGGCGCGAGGCTCGCGCTCGCGGCCATGCCCATCCCACCCTGAAGCACGGCCGCGATGTCCGTCAGGACGTCTCCGAAGAGATTCGACGCGACCACGACGTCAAGGCTTGCCGGATTGCTCACCAACCTCGCCGCGAGCGCGTCGACGAGGACGCGTTCTAGCTTGACGCCGGGATGCTCGGCGGCGACCTCGTCGGCGACTTCGTCCCAGAGCACGTAGCCGTAGCGCGAAGCATTCGACTTCGTCGCACTCGTGACGACGCCGCGCCGCCGCTCGGCGAGCTCGAACGCGTACTTCACGACGCGTCGGACTCCGGCGCGCGTGAAGACACTGGTCTCGAGCCCGACCTCGAGATCGAGCCGTTGATGTGCGCGTCCGCCGACGCCGGAGTATTCCCCTTCGGTGTTCTCGCGGACGAAGAGCATGTCGATCGGCTCGCGAGTCGCGAGCTTCGACGGCACGCCGTCGAGCAGGCGCGCCGGCCGAAGGTTGGCCCACAGGTCGAGGCCCTGGCGCAACGCGAGCAGCAGCCCCCACAGGGTCACGTGATCCGGCACCGACGGGTCGCCGACGGCGCCGAGCAGGACCGCGTCGTAGCCACGGATGGTGTCGAGCGCGTCCGGCGGCATCATCATGCCGTGCTCGCGGTAGTGCGCCGTCCCCCACGGCAGCTCGTGCCAGCTCAGGTCGAGCCCCAGTGCGTCGACGACTTTGCGCGCTTCCGCGACTACTTCCGGGCCGGCGCCGTCGCCGGGGATCACGGCGATCCGATGCGTCACGCGACGCTTGCCTCGAGCTCGTCCCAGCTCGGGATCGCCGACCGGCCGTCGAGCGCGCGGCACGAGAGGGCCGCGCAAGCGTTCGCTCGCACGAGCGATTCGCGAAGCGGCAGCCCGCGCACAAAACAGGCCAGGAGCGCCCCGTGGAAGACGTCGCCCGCGCCGAGCGTGCTCACCGCATCGACCGGAAAGCCCGGGACGTCGAACGTCTCGCCCTCCGTGTACGCGGTGCAGCCGCGCTCGCCCCTCGTCACGACCGTGAGCTTTGCACGGCGTCCGTCGTCCGTCTGCTCAGTGGGCCCGTAGAGCTCGACCCCTTCGAGGGACAGCCCGGCGATCGGATTGCCGGCATCCACCGAGACGCGCCATCGGCCGACGACTCCGCCCCGAACCGACCGCAGGGCCTCGTAGCCGACGTGATCGACGTGCACCCAGTCGGCGCCGTCGAGGGCATTCGGCGGAAGGGAGAACGGCTCGGCCTCCGTCGTCACGATGGCGCGCGTGCCGTCGCCGACGAGGATCGTGCTCTCGACCATTCGCCCCGGCGTCGCCACGATTTCGACACCCTCGAGCTCGCCGTCGATGACGCCGACGAACCGTGCTTCGACGCCGAGCCGCGCGATCGCAACCGCAGCGGTCGCCGCAGGCCCGCCGCCGGCGATCGCCCGCTCGGTCGCAACGACCCGATCATCGGCGGCCGGGTGTCGCGGCACGCGGTAGATCGTGTCGCGCGTGGCGGCGCCGACGCAGACGATCACGTCGGGTCAAGCAGCGGACGTCGCGGGCACGCGTCCGCCCAGGAGGCTCGCGCCTGTTTCCGGCGCGAAGAAATAGAGCCGTGAAGGATCGATCGCCAGCCGCAGTGTCCCGTCGACCTTGGCATCGGTGCGCGAGTTGACTCGGGCAACGAAGAGATTGCGGTCGGCGGCCGTCAACGTCGCCGATTCCTCGTCGGCGTCGTCCGAGATCGCCTCCTCGACGAGGACCGGGTCGACGTCGAGCCCGAAGAAGACGTAGGTGTCGGATCCAAGCTCCTCGACGACCTTGACACGCACCTCGTGCTGCGGCAGGCCGCCGTCGGCGAACGCGGCATCTTCGAACGCTTCGGGACGAACCCCGACGGTCACCGCCCCCTCGCTCTGAGGACGGCGGTCGCGGTCGAGCGGAATCCGCAGCTCGCCGATCGACACCGTCCCGTCGTCGATGACGCCGGGCACGAGGTTCATGGACGGCGACCCGATGAACGCGGCGACGAACATGTTCGTCGGCTCCTCGTACAGGCGCTGCGGAACGTCGACCTGCTGCAGGATTCCATCGCGCATCACGGCGACGCGCTGGCCGAGTGTCATCGCCTCGACCTGGTCGTGCGTGACATAGATCGTGGTCGTTCCGAGACGCTGGTGGAGCTGCTGCAGCGAGGTGCGCATCCCGACGCGGAGCTTCGCGTCGAGGTTCGAGAGCGGCTCGTCCATGAGGAAGGCAGCCGGCTCGCGGATGATCGCTCGGCCCATCGCGACGCGCTGCTGCTGCCCGCCGGAGAGCGCTCCCGGGCGGCGGTCGAGCAGCTCCTGGAGGCCGAGCATCTTCGCGACGTCGTCAACACGGCGCTTGATCTCTTTCTTCTTTGTCTTGCGCACGCGCAACGCATAGCCGAGGTTCTGCCGCACCGTCATGTGCGGGTAGAGGGCGTAGTTCTGGAACACCATCGCGAGGTCGCGCTGTGCCGGAGGGAGCGTCGTGACGTCCCGATCGCCCAGGAGGATCCGCCCTCGCGTGACCTTCTCGAGCCCGCCGATCGAGCGCAGGAGCGTCGTCTTGCCGCAACCGGACGGGCCGACGAGCACCATGAACTCCCCGTCGCCGATCGTCATCTCGACGTCGTTCACGGCGACGACTCCGGCTGCGAACTCCTTGCGGACCTTGTCGAGGACGATCTCCGCCACCGCTCGGCAATGTAACCGCGGTACAGGCGGGATGCAAACGTTGCCACATTGCCCCCATTCCGGAATAGACTCGCCCGAATGACGACGGTCGAGATCGCTCCCGCTGTCTGTCGCATCCGCGACTCGTGCAACGTCTACGTCCTGCGCGCCGGCAACGAGGCCGTCCTCATCGACTTCGGGAGCGGCGCGGTGCTGCATGGCCTCGGCGAGCTCGGGATCGACCGGGTGACCGACGTCCTGATCACACACCACCACCGAGACCAGGTGCAGGGCCTCGCGCTCGCGACCCGGA
>JBKPMS010000046.1:0-7014 GCA_046732275.1 Actinomycetota bacterium
GGAGGCTGGCGAGGTGCCGAAGGCCTTCCTCGTCTTGAAGGACGTACCTGATCCGGAGGCTGTTGCGAACGAGATCATGAGCTACCTGGCCGAACGCGTCGCTCCCTATAAGCGCGTGCGCCGCTACGAGCTCATCGAGACCATTCCCCGCACTCCGTCGGGCAAAATCGTCCGCCGGGGTCTGATCGAGCAGGAGCGCTTGGCCGCGCAGGCGACGCACCGGTAAGGAGGGCAGCAGCTACTCGTCCCCCTCTGGCGTCGTCCGGGTTGGATCCGAAGTCCGACGGAGGGCTGTGGAGGCGCTCGGGCGTCAGTACGAGAAGAAAAGCCGCGACAGCCAGCTCGATCAACAAGGATCTCCGGCGTGCTCGGCGTGTCGACGGCCTCTTACTTCCCTTGCTGCTTCTTCAACCTTGCAAGCCCGATCCTGGACGTCCTCTACGGGTTCGTCGGGTTCAAGGTTCCCGCGGCCACGCCGGCGACGCCGCAGCCGGAGGGCGAGGAACGGACTGAGGTAGAGGCAGCCTGTGGGTACCGGAAAATCAGGTTCGGGTGGCCATCCGCTCGCGGACAGCGTTGGGCGACGGTTGTCAGGACAGCCGCGAGATCGCGTCGCCGGGTCGGCGGCAGCTTCTATTCGCGCACACCCGCGCGCGGGCATGACCGGGTGAAGCGGAGGCTGCGCCGATCGTCTTCTTAGCGGGTGCTGCTACGCGGCGAGGTCGTATTCGTGGATCAGTCCGCCGAGCCGGTCGCGGCGGCGCAAGCGAGCGAGCGCCAACGGCTTCGCTCGTGTGGCTGGCTCTTCGGCTGGCGGCGGTTTCGCGAGCGGCGGCCGCTGGGCGAGGGAGCGATGCGGTCTGTGTTCGTTGTAGTGCGCCGTGTACTGGCGCAGCACAGATGTGAGGTCTCGGCGGCCGAGGATCAGGAGCCGGTCGAGGCATTCGCGGCGTGCGCTGCCGACCCAGCGCTCGGCGTGCGCCCGCGCCTTTGGCGCGCGCACCGGCGCTTTGATCACGCAGATGCCTTCGGAGCGGAAGACTTCGTCGAACTCGCGCGTGAATTTGCTGTCGCGGTCACGGAGCAGAACCCGCGGCCGACGGGTGCCGTCGTCGTCGAGCTGCATCAGCAGGTTGCGCGCCTGCTGAGTAACCCAGCGGCCGTCGGGGTTAGACGTGATCCCGGCCAGGTGGACGCGGCGGCTCGCCAATTCGATGAAGAACAGGACGTAGAAGCGCCTGAGGAAGAGCGTGTCGACGGTGAGGAAGTTGCACTCGAGGATGCTCGCCGCCTGCGCCCGCAGAAACGCTTCCCAGCTTTGCTCAAGCCGCCTGGGCGCCGGCTCGATCCCCTCCGCCTTCAGGATCGCCCAGACGGTGCTCGCGGCGAGCGTGATCCCGAGCCCGACCAGCTCGCCCTGGATCCGCCGGTACCCCCAGCTCGGGTTTTCGCGCGCGAGCCGCAGCACAAGCGCACGAACCTCGGCCCGCGTCGGCGGCCGACCGTCGTGGCAGCATTCGGCTGAACGCCGCCAGCAACGCCCGGTCAGCCGGCGTCAGCGCGGGTCGCGCGACCTGCCGCTCCAGCACACGCAGCTGATGGCGCAAAAGCAGGATCTCGATCTCCTCCGCCTGCTCGCGAGCCGGAGAGGCCCGTCCGGCGGCGGGCCTCTCCGGCCTACTTGCTACGGGCGGAACTTCGCCGGGAAGTTGGCGATGATGCCGTTGCTCAGCATGTCGGCCATCTGAAGCGCCTGCGCGTGCACGCGGTCGTAGGCGGCGACGTCGCTGGTCCAGTCGCTGTTGTGTCGCGCCACAACCTCCTCGGTCGTCCTGTCGAGGTGGTCCTTCATCATCGCGTCCCAGTCTTCGAGGGAGCCGACGGGCGGGTCCAGCGTCTGGCTGAGGAAGACGGCGATGTCGTGTGCGTTCGCGTACCAGCGTGCGTTCGCGTCCGCAGAGGCAGCCGAATTGCCAGTCTTCACGGCCTGCAGGATCTCACCCGCGATCTCGATGTGGTCGTGAAGCAGCGCTGTCAGCTCATTGCCCCTCTCGTTGCCGTAGTAGGGCTTGATCGCGTTCCCGATGTCGACCTGGTTCTTGAACAGCCGATCAAGCGCAGCGCTGAGGTCCGGCAGAGTCATGCTCGAATCCGGGACGTTGACCTCGAAGCTGATGATGACGTTGCGCGTCCAGGTGATGTGGTCTTCGCAGAGCTTCCGCATCGCGTCGTGGAACGTGACCGCCGATTGGCTGATCACGGGCATCGGCGCAGGGGTGCTTCCCTGCGCCGACGGCACGCCCGAGATCACCGTGACGAGAGCACGGCGGCTAGCGCCGCAACCATGACGCCACTCAGGATCGACTGGCTATACCGAGTGACCAAGTTATTCCCCGCTTTCTAAGTGACACCGCAAGCAGCCGCGAGCGTTGAACGGGAGCGGCTTCGCCCGAGATTTTCTCCGCTGTCGACGCTCTGCCGCCGAAGGCGGTCCGTCGGTTCGAGCGATTACCCGCCGTGGCCGCAGGGGCTCACGTTCTCGGTGCCTGGGATCGCCTCGTGCGCGGGCGTTGTCGTACCGCTTCCGGTGGTTTCAGGCACGTTTTCGTGCGCGTTCATCGTGCCCTCGTTGCAGGCCGCGCTCGGCAGGTGCTGGGTCGTCGAGACGTCGGCCGAGGCGGGACTCGCGGCTGCGAGCCGCGCCGAGGGCGACGGTGAGAAGCACCTTTCGCATCTCAAGCCTCCTTTCGCGTGGCTGCGATAGGCGGCATGGTCCTACGGGCCCGAGAGTGGCTCGGATTCCAGACCTGTCTCCAGCCAGAGGGCTGGGCCCGCGATCTACTCCGTCGCGGGGATCACGCTTGGCGCGGCGCCCATGACCGAGAGGAGCGCGAGCGTCGTCAACGCCAGGGTGACGGCGCCCACGATCCAGGTGAGCGTCGGTAGTGTGCGCCAGCCGGGCACGCCGCTGGTCGCGAGCCAGAGCGCCCCGGCGACGATCGCTACCTCGAAACCGGTGGCGACCGTGTCGGCGAGGCCGATCGGCTCCGTTGTGTATGGGTCGGGTCCGAGCAGCGTTCCGGCTGTCCTGGTCACGATCCAGAGCGCGACGATCGCGGCGTTGCCGAGCACGCCGAGCCAGAAGAGGGGACGGGAGGGCCAGGTCACCGCGAGCACCGACCACGCGAGCTGGGCAATACCGCTTGCGACAAAGAAGGTGCCGAACCCCCACCACTCGTCGAAATGGCCCGTGATCACGGCGTAGTGAATCGCGGCTGCGCCCGCCGAGAGCAGCGCCGCGCCGAAGACGATCAGGTGCGCTCTCGTCCTCGTCGTCCGCAGCGCGAGCGGGACGACCGCGAGCGTCGCGAGCGCAACGCCCGCCGCCGCTGCGATCGGCGCTGAGGTCGGACGCAGGTCGGCGCCGAGATCCGTGCCGAGCAGCGTCGCGCCCGCCGCGGCAGCGGCGGCCACACCCACCGCCGCCAGTGGCCTACGCGGACGCTCGAGGCGCTGCGCACGCGCTGCCGAGCGCCATGCCTGCTGCCACTGCGTCGCGCGGGGCTGGGGATGCGTCGCCACTCCCGGGACCTACGCGCCCCATTGCCGCTTGGATTCGTAACCGGTCCAAGCAGCGGCCGTCGAGGGCGACGAAGGACTACCCGCCGCAGCGGCGCGACGTCTCGCGTGAACCGCTTCTAGCTACCTGCGCTCAAGCGAGCTGCCCTCGGACGGCTCCATTCGGGAAAGGCGCGTTGTGGACGTTGACGTAGTACTCCTCCGGATTCCTGAGGATGTCCTTCAGCAGGTTCTTGTTCACGCCCGTGACGCAGCCACTCGTAGTGGCCGAGTTCACCGGAGCGGTGAACAAGGGAACGACGACCGGGCCAGCCTGACCGGCCAGCGCTTCATGGATGTGCGCCGCCAAGAGGGGGAGCGCCACGTTTTGCGTCGTGATCGAGTAGCAGACTGTTTGGGCATTGCGGTCGATCGTGATCGTTGCCGTGCCGGTCCCCGGGCCGCCGCAGGTTGTCGGGGCGGTCGGGCACACCTCGGCGGCTCCAGAGAGCTGAATCGTGAACGTGGCCGTCTTCTCGTCTGCGCGTGCGACGCTTGGTGCTAGTGCGCTGAGCGCCGTCAGGATCGCTGCAAGCAGCGCCGTCGCGAGAGCGCGCCTCTTGTGCCTGATCATCTAGTCGTACCTCCTCGTGGATCTTCACTCGGAACACTTCTTCCTACGCGTGGCTAGTCCGTCCGGATCTCGCCGCCATGCGCGACGCGCGCGTCGCGCATGGCGATTCTAAGCGAGCCTTGGTTAAGCCCTTCCGCTCCAAAGGCTCCATCGCTTGTGGTCAGTAGAGGCACATACGCGCCGCGTCGACGCTCCTGAGCCTCATTGCCAAGGGCGGCCTTTGGGCTCGTAGGCGGCTTGGCCCACACGGGGCGCTTCGAGCGCCGCTTTTGCTCCACGCTTGCGCCTGATGTTCAGCTCCGACATCACGGAGCCGTTCTCGCGGCTGGACGATTTTGCCATCGGTTGCCACTGGTTGCGACCGCTCGGCCCGACAAAGGCTCGTAGGGTGCGCAAATTCGGTCGTGACCTGAAGGCGGCGCCTGCAACGAATCGGCCTGACTAGCTTTGGGCCTCCGTTATCGACTCGGAGGTTTTGGGTGGTTTGGTCGTTTGTCTATCTCGCGGTTCGGAACCTCTTCACGCTGGCGGTCCTTCTTGGGCGCTCGGATCAATCGAAGGAGCTGGAGATCTTGGTGTTGCGTCACGAGCTCGCGGTCATGCGGCGCCGGTCACGCCGGCCACCGTTCGAGCCTGCCGATCGCGCGTTCTTGGCCACGCTCAGTCGAGCGCTTCCGCGCCCGGCGTGGGCGGTGTTCTCGGTGAGGCCGGAGACGCTGCTGCGCTGGCATCGTCAGCTGGTGGCGCGGCGCTGGACGTATCCGCACAGGCAGCCGGGGCGGCCGCCGCTCGAACGGCCGCGGCGGGAGTTGATCCTGCGACTCGCGCGCGAGAACCCGCACTGGGGTTATCAACGGATCGCCGGCGAGCTCAAGAGCCTGGGGCTCGCAGCCTCACCGACCACTGTGCGCAAGGTCTTGGCCGGCGCTGGCGTCCCGCCGGCGCCCGAGCGCGCACGTCAGTCGTGGCGCTCTTTCCTGCGCAGCGGGCTGCCAGCACGCTCGCCTGTGACTTCTTCACGGTCGAGACGCTCGGCCTGCAGCGGATCTACGTCTTCTTCTTCATCTCGCTGGCGACGCGCCGGCTCGAGTTCATCGCCTGCACAGCGAACCCTGACGGCGCCTGGGTGGCGCAGCAGGCTCGCAATCTCACCATGCAGCTGGGTGAGCAGGAGCGGCGGTTTCGGCTGCTGATCCACGACCGCGACAGGAAGTTCAGCCGAGCTTTCGACGAGGTCTTCCGCTCGGAGGGGATCGAGGTGATCGGGACGCCGATCCGCGCGCCGGACGCGAACGCGTTCGCCGAGCGCTGGGTGCGCACCGTCCGCAGCGACTGTCTCGATCGGATCCTCATCCTCGGACGGAGCCATCTCGAACGCGTCCTGCGCGTCTACACCAACCACTACAACGGGCACCGGCCGCACCGCGCGCTCCAACTTGTCCCGCCAGATGGCGGCGACGCCATCGCTGTCAACCACACCCGCGCGTCCGCCGTACGCCGGCAGGACGTGCTCGGCGGACTGATCCACGAGTACCGACAAGCAGCCTGATCTCGCCGTTCTTGGCGCACCGCGGCGGCGCGCAGAACGGCCACACTCGAGCGCTTGCGGGCGTCAGACCGGTCATGTGTAGTCGCGCGCGCGACTAGCACATCTCCCTCGCCGACATCGACGGTTCCGCTACCCAGCTGTGTTCGCAACCGACCCCCGCCGGAAACAAGCCGGTTTCTTGCAGCTCGAATTTGCGCACCCTACGCCCTCCAGACTCCGTAGTCGTTGTCGAGCGCGACCGGGCAGTCGATCGATCGCTCCTTCGTCGCCTGCCGCACGCGCTCGAGCTCGTGCTCGAACGAGAACTCAGGCGTGTGAACGCCGATCACGACCAACCCGTCGTCGCGGTAGGCCTGCGACCACACACGGACGTACGGCTCCTGGCGCAGCCAGTTGATGCAGGTCAGTGTCCAGACCTTCACGAGGACGACGTGACCCAGCAGCTCGGCGGGGCCGAGTGGCTCGGAGTTGAGCCACCCGGTCGCCCCGCCGAGCGAGGGCACGCGCACACGACCGAACACGGTCACCTAGCGAAGCGACCTCAAGCCGGCGCGAACCTCTTCCGAGAACAGCTGCGGCTGCTCCCAAGCCGCAAAGTGCCCGCCCTTGTCGAGCTTGTTGTAGTAGATGAGGTCGGGATAAGCCTGCTCGGCCCAACTCCGCGGCACCTGATAAAGGTCGTCCGGAAAGACGCTCACCGCTACCGGGACGGAGACGCCCTTCGGGTCGAAGAAGCCGAACTTGTTTTCCCGATAGAGACGTCCCGAGGAGACGCCCGTGTTCGTCAACCAGTAGTGGGTGATGTTGTCGAGGATGTCGTCTCGAGTAAGGCCCTCGGCCTGTCCCTCGAAGACACGGGCGATCAGCGCCAAACTCGTCGCGTCGTGGTCGAGCAGCCAGGCGGCCAGGCCGACGGGTGAATCCGCAATTCCGTACAGCGCCTGCGGATGGGTCCCCATCTCGAGTGCGTAGGCCACGTCTGTCGCAAAGAAGTCCTTCAGCTTCTCGTAGAGGCGTGTCTCTTCGTCATCAAGGCCGGAGGGCGCCGGGCCGCCGGACTGGACCGCCGCCGCAACGTCGGGTCGAACAGCACCAGGGAAGTTGGTGTGAATGCCGAGCAACTCCGGAGGTGCTTGTGCACCCATCAGATCAACGATTTGCCCGCCCCAATCGCCGCCCTGGGCGACGTAGCGGTCGTATCCCAGGCGCCTCATCAGCTCCGCCCAGGCACGCGCGATGTGGTCAGGGCCCCAGCCGGTCGTGGTCGGCTTAC
>JBKPMS010000047.1:0-51863 GCA_046732275.1 Actinomycetota bacterium
GCTCGACGACCTCGGTATCGGGCTCGTGGCCGCAGTCGACGAGCTGCGATTCGTGCAGGCCGAGTACCGCCCCCGCGATCGTGCCTTCCATCTCGTCCTCGACTACGAGGGGCACACGGCGGTGCGCGGTCGGTTCGAGGCGCCGACGATCGTGCTGCGACCCGGTGTCTCCGATCCGTACGACGGAATCCGTCGTCATCGCGAGGATCTCGACACGCCCGAGCACATCGCCGAACGCGCGAAATGGTGGCGCGAGCCGATCTTCTGCGGCTGGGGCGCACAGTGCGTGCTCGCCTCGCGGAACGGCAAGGACGCGCCCTCGCAGGCCACGCGCGCGAACTACGACGCCTTCCTCGAGGCGCTCGACCGACACGGCGTCGTTCCCGGGACGATCGTGATCGACGACAAGTGGCAGGAGGCCTACGGCACGAACGTGCCCGACGAGGCGAAGTGGCCCGACCTGCGTGGCTGGATCGCTGATCGTCATGACGCGGGACAGCGTGTGCTGCTCTGGTGGAAGGCCTGGGATCCTGAGGGCCTCGACGACGACCTCTGCATCCGCGCGCCGGACGGGACGCCGGTCGCAGTCGACCCGACGAGCCCGCGTACACGCGAGTTTCTCCGCCGGTCGATCCACGGGCTCCTCTCGCCCGACGGCCTCGATGCCGACGGCCTGAAGGTCGATTACACCGCGGACACGCCGAGCGGCACCGCCCTGAGCCTCGATGGGGATCTGTGGGGAATCGCGCTGCTCCACGAGCTGCTCGCGGTCGTCTACGCCGCCGCGAAAGACGCGAAGCGAGACGCGCTCGTCGTCACGCAGACGCCGCACCCGGCATTCGAGGACGTAACGGACATGATCCGCCTGAACGACATGCTGCGCCTCGACGACGTCGGCCCGCACCCCGCTGTCGTCCCGCAGATGCGCCACCGCGCCGCCGTTGTTCGGGCTGCGTGCCCGGACCTGCTCATCGACACGGACGACTGGGCCGTCCCCGACAAGCAGTCCTGGCGCGACTATCTCGATGCGAAGCCCGAGCTCGGCGTTCCGTCCCTGTACTACGCGACGCATCTCGACGTCACCGGCGAGGCGCTCGAAGACGACGATTACGCGGCACTGCGCCGCTCCTGGGCCCGCTGGAGGTCCCGGTGAGCATCCGGGAATCCCCGAGCAGGCCACCGACGCTCGCCGACCTCGCGCGCGAGGCAGGGACGTCGCCGTCGACCGCCTCTCGCGCGTTGAGCGGGCGCGGATACGTCTCCTCCGACCTGCGCACAAAGTTGCACGAGGCGGCCGAACGTCTCGGCTACGTGCCGAACCTCTCCGCGCGGACGTTGAAGCAGCGCACGAGCCGGGTCGTCGGCGTCGTCGTCTCCGACCTCGGCAACCAGTTCTACGCGCGGCTCGCGGCGGGCATCGAGCAGGTGCTGCGCGAGGCCGGCTACCAGATGGTGATCCTGGGCGACAACAGCGAGACGGCCGCGGAGCTCGAGGGTGCGCGCACCTTCGTCGCGATGCGTGCGCCCGGCGTGATCATGACTCCGGTCTCGGGTGAGGCGGCCGGTGTGCTCGCCGCGCAGGGCGTTGCCGTCGTCGAGGTCGACCGCCGGCTCGCGACAACACCGTGCGACGCCGTCGTGATCGACAACGAGCGTGGAGCAAGCGAGGCTACGTCGCATCTCCTCGAGCTGGGCCATCGCCGGGTGGGGCTGCTCGTCGTCGACACCGACTGGACGAGCGACGCCGGGCGTGTGGAGGGCTATCGGAACGCCCACGCACGCGCCGGGGTTCCGATCGACGAACGCCTGATCATTCGCGTCCCGGTCCATGCGCCCGACGCCGAGGATCGGCTCGGGCGCCTCTTCGCCTACGAGGCCCCGACCGCGATCTTTGCCGCGAACAACCTGCTTGCCGAGCAGGCGTGGCGCCTGCTCCGCAAGCGCAGCCTCAGGCTCCCTCGCGAAATCTCGCTCGTGGGTTTCGACGACGTATCCTGGATGGAGATGGTCGACCCGCCGATCACCGTGGTCGACCAGCCGACCGTCGAGATCGGGCGCTGCGCAGCGAGGCTCCTGCTCGAGCGCATCGAGGATCCAGGCGCCGCTCCGCGGAGCGAACGCCTCCAGCCCTCCCTGATCGTCCGAGGATCGACGGGGCCACCGCCTTGACCCGGGACCCCAGGATGTGGCAACGTTCCCACATCCGGAGGTCTCCGGTCGAAGTCACGGGTTCTTACTCGAGTCTGGAGGGGTTCGAATGCTCCTGAGGAGGAAACGGCTCTTGCTCTTGGCAGGGGTCATTGCAGCATGCAGCGTGGTCGCGGCAGTGCTCGCGAGCGGGGCAGCCACGCGGAGCAACGCAACGCTCAAGGTCTACGGTTTCGGGCCGGGGGACGAGATCGCGAACACGCGCGCCGACATCGCGACGCGCGCCGTCGGTGGAAGCGTCGACAATCCGCGCGGAGCTTTCAGCGACCAGCAATTCCTCGCGTCTGTCGCGTCGGGAGACGTGCCGGACGTGGTGTACCTCGACCGCTCCGCAGTCGCGCAGTACGCGGCGAAGGGAGCGTTCCAGCCGCTGACGAACTGCATCAGGAATCAGAAGATCAACATGAGGCAGTACCGCAAGGCGACCGTGCAGGAGGTGACGTACAAGAAGAGGGTCTACGGGATTCCCGAGTTCACGAATCCCATCACCGTGATCATCGACAACCGCACTCTCCGCTCGGCCGGTGTGAAGGTCGCCGATGTGAGCACGAAGAACTGGGCGCGACTTGCGCGTGCCAACAAGAAGCTCGTGAAGGTGTCGGGCGGCAAGGTGAACCGGATCGGCTTCGACCCGAAGCTGCCGGAGTTCTTCCCGCTGTGGGCGAGGGCGAACGGCGCTCAGATCCTTTCGAAGGACGGCCTGCACGCCCATCTCAACTCCCCGAAGGCGATCCAGGCGCTGACCTTCGCTTATTCGCTGATCAGGGCGCAGGGCGGCTGGGGTGCCTTCAAGTCGTTCCGTGACACGTGGGACTTCTTCGGATCCGGCAACCAGGTGGCGAAGGACCAGGTCGGCGCGTGGCCGATGGAGTCCTTCTATTACAACGTCCTCGCGCAGAACTCTCCGAACGTCAGCATTACGGCGAAGCCGTTCCTGACGCGCAGGGGCGGCGCGATCACGATGCTCACCGGCAATGCGTGGGCAATCCCGAAGGGCGCCAAGAACCCGGGCCTCGCCTGCACGTGGATGAAGTCGATGACGTCGACCTCGTCCTGGGTGGCGGCCGCGAAGAAGCGCTTCGACGCCCAGCGCAATCGAAACCGTCCGTTCACCGGCGTCTACACGGCGAACTCCGCTGCGGACGTCAAGATCTATCAGGACATCTACCAGAAGATGGGGAACCCGCAGTTCGACAAGGCCGTCGACCTGCTCGTCGCCGTCAGCAAGTACGGCTTCACGATTCCCGCGTCGCCCGCCGGGAATGAGTTCCACCAGGCCTGGATGGACGCCGTCAACCGTGTTCTCTCCGGTTCCCAGTCACCGCGCCAGGCGTTGAACCAGGCGCAGCGGGAAGCGCAGAGCGCAATCAACAAGGCCACGAAGTAGCGAACCACCCGTCCACGCGGACGTGGCTTCGATCGCTCAGGCAGCACCGAAACCGGGCCCTCTGAGGAGGGCCCGGTTCTGGGCTGCCGGCTTCAAGGAGCGCGACACGTGGGTCGCGTACGGCTTCCTGCTGCCGTGGTTCATCGGGTTCGCCATCTTCATCGCGGGGCCGATGATCGCGAGCCTCATCCTCTCCTTCACCAACTACAGCGTCATCGAGACGACGCAATGGGTCGGAACGCAGAACTACCACGATCTCGTGCACGACTCGAAGGTCAGGACGGCGCTCGAGAACAGCTTCGTCTTCACGCTCCTGAGCGTGCCGTTGCACATGGTGGTGGCGTTGGCGCTCGCGATCATCCTGCTGCACGTGGGTCGCGCGGCGGGCTTCTTTCGGACCGTCTTCTATCTGCCCAGCATGACCCCGCCGGTTGCCGTCGCGATCCTCTACCTCCTCCTGTTCAACGGCTCGACCGGGATCATCAACCGCGTCCTCGGCTGGTTCGGGATCGACGGGCCGTTCTGGACGACCGACCCGACGTGGGTGAAGCCAGGCCTCGCGCTGATGAGCGCCTGGGCCGTCGGCGGCACGATGGTGATCTACCTCGCCGCGCTACGCGGCGTCCCTCAGCATCTGTACGAGGCCGCGGCGATGGACGGCGCGAGCTCGTGGAAGCGCTTCCGCGACGTGACCCTGCCGATGATCAGCCCGGCGCTCTTCTTCACGTTCATCATCCTGACGATCGGCGCCATGACCGAGTTCACGAAGGTATACACCGCCTTCTTCGGCGCCGGCACCTCGACGAACGAGACCGAGGCGGCGCTTCTCTACTCGGTCTACCTCTTCCGGCAGTCCTTCGAGTTCTTCCACTTCGGTTACGCCTCGGCGCTCGCGTGGCTGCTGTTCGTGATCATCATGGTGATCACGCTCGTCCAGGTCCGGGTGAGCAAGCGGTTCGTCTTTTACCAGGGCGAGGCGAAGCGATGAGCCAGCTCGAGGCGCTCGAGTCGAGCGGTGTCATCCCTGCGCCTCCGATCGCAGAGGAGCCGCCGAGCCGCTGGCGGCCGGCCAGCATGGCCAAGGCGGCGCTGTTCTCGATCGTGCTCGTGGGTCTCTCGATCCTTTTCATCTATCCGTTCATCTGGGCCGTCAGCGCCTCGCTCAAGCCGCAGGAGGAGGTGTTCGACAACCGTCTGATCCCCAAGCACTGGGCCTTCCACAACTGGGCGGACGTGTTCCGGATCCCAGACGCGCCGATGTTCACGTGGATCTGGAACAGCGTCTGGATCAGCTCGCTCGGCGCACTCGCAGTCACCTTCTCGAGCGCGATCATCGCCTTCGGGTTCGCGTACTTCCGGTTCCCCTTGCGCAACCTGCTGTTCGGGATCCTGCTCGGCACGATGATGTTGCCCCAAGAGGTGACGATGATCCCGACGTATCTGATCTGGAAGCACCTCGGCTTAATCAACCACGGCGGCCAGTACCCGCTGTGGGTGCCGAACCTCTTCGGCAGCGCGTTCTACGTCTTCCTCCAGCGTCAGTTCTTCCTGGGCATCCCGCGCGACTACTTCGAGGCGGCTCGGATGGACGGTGACAACTATTTGACGATGTTCTGGCGGATCGCCGTTCCGCTCGCCAAACCCGCACTGATCGTGACGTTCATCTTCGAGTTCCAGGCGAAGTGGTTCGACCTGATGCAACCGCTGATCTACCTCCGCGACACCGCGCTACTGACGCTTCCCATCGGGCTGAAGACGATCCTCGACTCGTTCGGGCAGAGCGGCGGCGGCGAGGGCGATTGGCAGCTCATCGTCGCCGCGACCGTGATCGCAGTCATTCCGATGCTCGCGTTGTTCGCCGTTTTCTCGAAATACTTCCTCGAGGGCATCAGCACGCAGGGACGAAAGGGCTGAGTTGGCTTTGCACGCCGTCGACGGCGGCCGCTCGCCGGTCCTCGCGCTCGATATCGGCGGAACGAAGCTCGCGGCCGGCGTCGTCGACGGGCTCGGCCGCGTCCATTCCTTCCTCGTCGCTCCGAGCGATCCCGAACGCGGTCCCGACGACGCGCTCGAGCGGCTCTTCGACCTCGGCCGGCGCGCGATCGACGACGCCGGCCTCGACGTGGCTGCTGTCGGCATCGGGTGCGGCGGCCCGCTGGACAGCGAGGACGGCGTGCTGCTCCGGCCGCTGCATCTACCGGGGTGGCACGACGTGCCGGTCGTGGCGTTGGCGCAGGAGGCCTTCGCGCGTCCCGCGGCGCTCGAGAACGATGCGACGGCCGCCGCCGCGGGCGAGCACCGGTTCGGTGCCGGCGTCGGCGCGCAGCACATGGTGTATCTCACGCTCTCGACCGGCGTTGGCGGCGGCGTGATCGTCAACGGCCGCCTGTACCGCGGCGCGATGGGGAACGGCGGCGAGCTCGGCCACGTGACGGTCGACTGGAACGGCCGGCGCTGCCGCGGCTGCGGCCGGAACGGCTGCCTCGAGGCGTACGCGTCCGGCACGTCGATCCGCGAGCGCGCGGTCGAGGCGCTCGCGAGCTCGGACCGGCAATCGATCCTTGCAGCCCTCGAGCGGCCGACCGCTTCCGATGTTGCCGCAGCTGCACGCGACGGCGATCAGCTCGCCGTCGAGCTTTGGGACGAGACGGTGGCGGCGCTCGCCTCTGGATTGACGTCGATCGTCAACCTCTTCGAGCCGGAGCTGGTCGTGCTGGGCGGGGGCGTGACGCGGGTCGGCGAGCAGCTGCTCGGTCCGGTTCGCACGGAGGTGGAAGCGAACGCCGTCCGTCCTCCGGGGAGCCCACTCTCGATCGTCCGGTCTGCGCTCGGCGATCACGTGGGCATCGTCGGCGCGGCGGCGATCGTGTTCGAGCGGATCGAGTCGGGCCTGATGCTCACGCATGGATGACGCACTGGCCGAGCACCTTGCGCTCGTCGAGCACGTCAGGGACCTCCTGCCCGACGCCGACGCCGTCGCGCAACGCCTGATCGGGGTCTACGAGGATGGCGGGCGCTTGTTCACGTTCGGAAACGGCGGCAGCTCCTGCGATGCCCAGCACTTCGCCGAAGAGCTGATTGCGCGCTACCAGCGGGAGCGCCGGGCGCTCGCGGCCACGTCACTCAGTGCCGACGCGTCTGTTCTCACGTGTATCGCGAACGATTTCGCATTCGAAGAGGTCTTCTCGCGGCAGGTCGAGGGCCTCGTTCGCCCAGGCGACATGGTGGCGGGGTTCTCGACAAGCGGCCGCTCCGAGAACGTCGTGCGCGGCCTCGCCGCGGCACGCGGGCGCGGCGCCACGACAGTCCTCTTCGCGGGAGGCGAGGGCCGGCCTGCGAGTGACCACGCCGACCATCTGCTCCTGGTGCCGTCGTCGGACACCGCGCGCGTCCAGGAGATGCACGTGCTCCTCTTGCATCTGATCATCGACCGGGTGGACGCATGGGCGGCGCAGGCGTGAGCGCGCATGTCGTACACATGATCGGCAACGCGCACATCGACCCGGTGTGGCTGTGGCAGTGGCCGGAGGGCTACCAGGAGGTGCGTGCCACGTTCTCGTCTGCCCTCGACCGGATGGACGAGTACCCCGACTTCGTGTTCACGTCCAACTCGGTGGTGTTCTTCGCCTGGGTCGAGGAGCACGACCCGGAGCTCTTCGAGCGCATCCGCGCCCGCGTCGCCGAAGGCCGATGGCAGGTGGTCGGCGGCTGGTGGCTCGAGCCGGATTGCAACATCCCGTCCGGGGAGTCGCTCGTGCGCCATGCGCTCTACGGCCAGCGGTACCTGCATGAGAAGTTCGGTCTCACCGCGACGACCGGCGCGAACTTCGATTCCTTCGGTCACAACGCGACGATTCCGCAACTGCTGCGGCGAAGCGGCATGGACTCCTACGTCTTCCTTCGTCCCGGCCCGAAGGAGCGCTCGCTGCCTGCGCCGACGTTCTGGTGGCAAGCGCCGGACGCCTCGCGTGTCCTCGCGTATCGCATACCGCACGAGTACGGCAGCCCGCCGGGCGACCTTGCCGGGCAGGTCGACGCCTCGCTTGCGCAGGTGCCGGACGACGAGCCGGAGGTGATGGTCTTCTACGGCGTCGGCAACCACGGCGGCGGGCCCACGCGGGAGAACCTCGACAGCATCGAGCGCCTGAACACGAGCGGCAAGCTGCCGCGACTTCGCTGCAGCTCCGCGCGTGCGTTCTTCGACGGCGTCAACGGACGGTCGCTGCCGGTCGTCGAAGGCGAGCTTCTCCATCACAGCCCCGGCTGCTACTCGTCCCACTCGGGGATCAAGCGCTGGAACCGCCGCACCGAGAACCTGCTGCAGCGGGCAGAGAAATGGTGTGCCGTTGCGGAATCAGTCGCGCACCAGCCGTATCCGCGCGAAGAGCTGCGCGCGGCCTGGAAGGTCTTGCTCTTCAACCAGTTCCACGACACGCTCGCGGGCACGGCGATCAAGCCGGCGTACGACGACGCGCGCGACCAGCTCGGATTCTCGGCCACGGTCGCGGAGCAGGCGTTCAATCGGGCCGTGCAGGCAATCGCGCGCCGGATCGAGATCCCGCTCGAAGAGAGGACGCAACCAATCGTCGTCTTCAACCCCCACCCGTGGCGCGTGAACACCGACGTAGAGGTCGAGATCGCCGGCTTTCGCGACACCGAGCCGCGGCTAGCCGACGAGCAAGGCAACGACGTGCCGGTGCAGCGGACCCGCTCCTACGCCACCGTGACGAGCTCTCGCGGGCGGGTCGTCTTCCGCGCAGATCTGCCGCCGCTCGGCTACCGCACGTACCGGCTGCGCGGGGGCGGGAGCTCCGGCGGAACGTTCGCAACGCCTCTCGAGCTCGAGATCGAGTCGTCGACCGGGCGTCTTTCGCGGCTCGCCCTCGACGGCGTGAACGTGATCGCGGGCGGTCCGCACGCGCTCGTCGTTCGCGATCTCTACGACACGTGGGGCCACGGCGTCACGGCGTACGACGACGTGATCGCCGAGCTTGAATGCTCGTCCGTGCGCCTCGTCGAGGATGGCCCGGTGAGGAAGATCATTCGCGTCGAGAGCCGCTACGGCTCGTCGACGCTCGTCGAGGAGTACGTCGTCTCGGCCGGCGCCCGCCTTGTCGACGTGCGCGTGACCGTCGACTGGCACGACCAGCTGAAGCTGCTCAAGCTCCGGTATCCGACGCGCGGCCGGGAAGCCACGTTCGAGGTTCCGTACGGCCATGTCGTGCGTCCCGCCGACGGGCACGAGAATCCCGCGCTGAGCTGGGTCGACTGCGGTGGCCTCTCCGTTGCGAACGACGCCAAGTACGGGCACGACGTCAAGGACGGGAGCATCGGAGTGACCGTGCTCCGCAGCCCCGTCTACGCCTGGCACGACCCGAGCAAGCTGGATCCTGACGGCATCTACGACTATCTCGACCAGGGGCGGCAGGAGTTCCGCTTGCGGCTGATTCCGCACCGCGGTGACTGGCGCGACGCGGAGACTGTCCGCCGCGCTGCGGAGCTCAACCAGCCGCCGTTTGCGCTGCTCGAGTCGTCCCACTCCGGTTCGTTGCCGCCCGCCGCCTCGTTTGCCGAGGTTGGCGACGGCTCCGCGATCGTGACGGTGCTGAAGCGGGCCGAAGACGGCGAAGCGCTCGTCGTCCGCGCGTACGAGAGCGCCGGCCGGGCGACGGTTGCGCACATCACGGTGCTCGACCGTACGTTCGACACGGAGCTCGGTCCCGCCGAGATCAAGACGCTCCGTATCCCGCGCGATCCGGGCACGGCCGTTTCGGAGACAGATCTGCTCGAGTGGTGACGGTCCTCGACGGGGACGATTGGCAGCTGCGCGGCTGCCTCGGACGAGAGTGGGAATGGCACGTCGGCCTGGACAAGCCGTGGGACGCACCCGGCTGGCTGCCGGCGCGCGTGCCCGGCAGCGTGCTCGACGATCTGGTGCGGGCCGGCGCGGCCGCCTCGCCTTATCACGAACGGGATTCGCTTCTCGCCGAATGGGTGCCCGAGCGCGCCTGGGTCTACCGGCGTCGTTTCGACGGCTCGGGAACGCTGGAGTTCGAAGGCATCGATCACGCGGCCACGGTGTTCGTCGACGGCGAGGAGCTCGCCCGCCACGAGGGCGGGTTCACTCCGTTTCGAGTCGACGTCGGGCCCGGTGACCATCTCCTCGCGGTGGTCGTGCACGCGGCGCCCGAGAGCGAGCCGCAGGTCGGGAAGACGAGCGCCGTGCGCGTGCACAAGCCCCGCATGAACTACGGCTGGGACTTCTGCCCGCGACTCGTCCATCAAGGCATCTGGCGCTCCGTCTCGCTGCACGACGGCGGGGTCCCTGCGGTGTTCCCGCGGGTGACCCTCGAGGACGGGGTGGGCATCGTGCGGTCAGGCGACAGCGAAGTTCGGATCGACGATCCCGAGTTGTGGTGGCCAAACGGGATGGGGGAGCAACGTCTCCACCGCGTGCACGTCGACGGTCGCGAGGTCGACGTCGGCTTCCGGACCGTCGAGCTTCGTGACGACTACACGCTCGTCGTCAACGGGAAGCTGATGCAGATCAAGGGCTGGAACTGGACGCCGCTCGACGCTCTCTACGGCGTGCCGCGTGCCGAGAAGCTCGCTCGCCTGTTGAGCCTCGCGGCTCGCGCGAATGTCAACCTGCTTCGCGTCTGGGGCGGCGGCCTGATCGAGACGGAGGAGTTCTACGACCTCTGCGACCGGCTCGGCCTGCTGGTCTGGCAGGAGTTCAGTCAGTCGAGCTCCGGGATGGACAGCGTCCCTGCTGCGGACGAGGAGTTCGTGCAGTTGATGGCGGCCGACGCGCGGGAGGTCGTCCCGCGCCGCCGTCGTCATCCGTCCCTCGCTGTCTGGTGCGGCGGCAACGAGCTCGCCGCCGACGACTCGCATCCCGTGCTCGGCGCGCTGCGGGACGTCGTGCGCGAGCTGGATCCCGAGCGCGCGTGGCTTTCGACGTCGCCGCTCGGTGACACCGACGTGCACGGTCCGTGGGAGCACCAGGGTCTCCGTCGCCACTACGAGCTCTACGACAACGCGTCGGCGAGGCTCTACAGCGAGTTCGGCGTGGAGGGGATGACGAACCGCGCCGCGCTCGAGCAGCTGATCGACGAGGAACACCGCTGGCCGGCCGACCGTACGAATCCGGTGTACGAGCATCTCGGCGCTTGGTGGAACAACGCGCCCCTCGTGCAGGAGTGCTTCGGCGGGCGGATTCGCGACGTGGCGACGATGCGCCGTGCGAGCCAGTGGCTGCAGTACGACGGGCTACGCTACGCCGTGGAAGCGACGCTGCGGCGCGGCTGCGGCGCGATCCCGTGGCAATTCAACGAGGCCTTCCCGAACGCCTGGTGCACTGCCGCCCTGGACTATCACGGCATCCCGAAGCCGGCGTACTGGGGAGTAGCGCGCGCCTACCGCCAGGATCACGTCTCCGCCCAGTTCGCGACGTGCGCGTGGGGCGCCGAGCCCGAGATCCGGGCGCGCATCCACGGCGACTGCGCCGCCCGTATCGTCGACCTGCACGGGACGGTGGTCGCCGAAGGTCGCAGCGAGATCGTCGCGGCCCTCGATGGGGTCGAGACGGATGTCTTCGTCCTCGACCTCGAGGCCCGCAACCGCTACGTGATGACGCGAACCGAGGATCTCGCACCGCTGCTCGATCTCCCGGTTGCGCGGCTCGAGGTGACGCGCGACGCAAGCCGCCTCGGCCTGCAGAACAGCGGCGACGTCGCCGCGATCGGCGTCGTCGTCGAAGGCGCCGTCTCGGACAACGTCATCGATCTGCTTCCCGGCGAGTCGCGCGTGCTCGAAGTGGAGGGGGAGAGCGTCGTCGGCGGTTGGAATGTCTGACGTGGCGTTCAGTGCGCTTCGGGCCGACGGCACGGTGGTCGACTCGTTCACGTTCGAGCACACCGCCACGGGTGTGGCCGTGACGGCCGGCGAGGATGTCGACGCCGGTGTCCGCGTCGAGCGTGTGCTCGCGCCGACGAGCAATCCACGTTGGCTCGTGCCGGGCACGTTCTACGGCGAAAACCGCCCGGAAGCCTGCACGCGCATCTATCCGCGTTACACGCCGGGTCGAGTCGACGTGACGCGAATGGAGTCGGACGCGTGGTCCTTCCGCGCCGACCGTTGCGCGACTCCGGGCGTGTTCGCCGAGGGCGGCGGCCTCGTGACGCGCGAGGAGAGCCCCGTCGGGCAAGCGGGCGTGGGTTTCGCGTATGCCGACGGCCGACCCCTGCTACGGCTCCACTTCCCGTACCGGGAGGAGCCGCTGCGCTACGACGGCTCGGAAACGCCGGCTCCCCCGGACGTCCGCACGTATCGCTGGCAGGCGGGCGAGCGCATCGAGCTCACTTTCGCGGTGCACGACGCCGAGCCCGCTCGCGTCCTGCGCGATCTACAGAGAACGCGACACGACCCGAGCTGGATCGGCATCGAAGAAGCAGCCGCTCTTGCCGCGCACGGCCTTCATCGCTGGCACTACCGGTCGGATCCTGCGCGCCTGATCGAGACCGCCGCGTTCGACGGGAGCGCCGACCGCGACGACATGCATGTCTCGTGGGTCAGCGGCGTGCCGTACGCCTACGCGCTGCTCAGACACGGCCTTCGGATCGGGAACGCCGCTTACGTCGAAGCGGCCGAGGCGGTGATCGACAGCGTCGCGCGCAACCTCACTCCTGGAGGAACGTTCTGGGCGCGGTGGATGCCGGAGCGCGGCTGGGCGACCGGGTGGCACCCGGACCGGACGCGGCTGCACGCTAGGACGCTCGCGGATGCGACCCTCTTCATGCTCCGCGCGGCGGAGCTGCGGGACCGGGACGACTGGCGCGAGGCGGCACGCGCGAACCTCGAAGCGGCCCTCCGCACGCAACGAGACGACGGGGCCCTGCCGGCGGCGCACCGGGTCGAGACCGGAGAGGCCGCTGCGTGGGACGGGACCGCAGGCATTGCCTGGATCCCCGCACTCGTCGAGGGGGAGGAGCGGGCCGCGGCACGTCGCGCGGGCGAGTACTTCGCGAGCTTCGACCAGTGGTACGGCGCGCCGGAAGATGTCGATCTCGCTCCGACGTCGGAGGACGGTTACTCGGCGGTGATGGCGTTCGTGGCGCTCGAGGACTGGGACACGGCGAAGCGTGCCGCCGACTGGGTGCTGACGTTCCGCTACACGTACGACGTCGCGTTCCCGGAGCACACGCTGCTCGGGACGTATGGGTTCAAGACGCGCGGCGCCGACCAGGCCTCGCCGGCGAACCAGCACCTGCACTCCTTCGGTCTCGTGTGCCTACCCGAGATGGTGCGCCTGGCGGAAGCGCTCGGCGAAGACTTCTACCTACGCACGACGCGTGACAACCTCGCCTACTCCCGCCAGTTCATCGCGCGCGAGGACGGCGACTTCAATGCCATGCGCGGGATGGCGCCGGAGCGCTTCTTCCAGACCGACTGCTTCGCGGCCAAGGGGACGATCGGCCCGCTGTCGCACGCCTGGTGCATCGGCCTGCTGCTGTATGCGTGCGAGGCGGCTCTCGACTTCCCGGAGCTGCGATGAGGTTTCCCGAGGGGTTCAAGTGGGGCGTGTCGACGTCTGCCTACCAGGTCGAGGGCGCGGTCGACGAGGATGGACGCGGGGCGTCGATCTGGGACACGTTCACGCATACCCCTGGGAAGATCGACGGCGGCGGGACGGGTGACGTCGCCTGCGACCACTATCACCGCTGGCCCGAGGACGTCGAGCTGATCGCCGAGCTCGGCGTCAACGCCTACCGTTTCTCCATCGCCTGGCCGCGGCTCTTTCCGACGGGGAGCACGCCGCTCGAACCGCGCGGGCTCGGGCACTACGACCGCCTGATCGATGCGCTGCTCGAGCGCGGGATCGAGCCGGTCGTGACGCTCTATCACTGGGATCTGCCGCAGGCGCTGCAAGATCGCGGCGGCTGGCTCGCGCGCGACACGACCGACCGCTTCGCCGAATATGCGCGGATGTGCTTCGACGCCTACGGCGATCGCGTGCAGTGGTGGCTCACGATCAACGAGCCATGGATTGTCGGGCTCCTCGGTTACCTGCACGGCATCCATGCGCCCGGTTTCGCGAACGACGTCCGGGGCGAGGCCGCGTGCTTTCACCACCTGCTGCTCGCGCACGGGCGCGCCGTTCAGGAGCTGCGCGCATCGCGCCGCGACGGCAACATCGGGATCGCGCTTTCGCTCGCACCCCACTACCCGCTGACCGAGTCTCCGGCAGATGCCGAGGCGGCGTGGGCATCCGACGGGTACGTGAACCGCTGGTTCCTCGACCCGGTTCTGAAGGGCACATATCCCGACGACATGCGCGCGCTCTACGAGCAGGTTCTCGGCGAGCTGGACTTCGTCCGCCGCGGCGACCTCGAGACGATCGCGGCGCCCACGGAGTTCCTCGGCGTGAACTACTACTCGCGGCGCGTGATCCGCGCGGCGCCCGACCGCACTCCCTACCCATGGGACGTCGTCAGCGGCGACGCCGAGCAGACCGAAGCCGGGACCGAGATAACGCCGGGGGCTTTCACGGACCTGCTCACGCGCCTTCGCGATGACTACGGCGTGCCGATCCTGGTCACAGAGAACGGCGCGGTGTTCGGGGACGCGCCGGGCGTCGACGGGCGCGTGCACGACGATCGTCGCGTGGAGTTCATCAAGGATCACCTGGCTGCGGTACAGCGGGCGGTGGAGCGCGGCGTGAACGTGCTCGGCTACTGCCACTGGTCGCTGCTCGACAACTTCGAGTGGGCACTCGGCTACGCACAGCGCTTCGGCATCGTGTACGTGGACTACGAGACGCTCGAGCGGACGATCAAGGACAGCGGGCGCTATTACGCCGAGGTCGTCCGGGCCAACGAGGTCGTGCCGTGAAGCTCGCCGTCGTCGGAGCGGGGTCGACGTATACGCCGGAGCTCGTCGACGGCCTCGTCCGCATGCGCGACCTCCTACCGCTCGAGGAGCTCGCTCTTTGCGATCCGGATGCAGAGCGGCTTGCGATCCTCGGAGGCCTGACGAAGCGGATGCTCGCGCGAGGTGACCACCCCGCGCGCGTCACAGAGACGCAGCGGTTGGACGACGCCGTCGAAGGTGCCGATGCGGTGCTGATCCAGTTGCGCGTCGGCGGCCAGGCCGTTCGCATGGTCGACGAGTCGGTACCGGTCGCGTGCGGCTGCCTGGGGCAGGAGACCACCGGCTACGGCGGCCTCGCCAAGGCGCTGCGAACGGTGCCCGTCGTCCTCGAGATCGCAGAGCGGATACGCGAGCTCGCCCCGCGAGCGTGGATCGTCGACTTCACGAACCCCGTCGGCATCGTGACGAAGGCGCTCCTCGACGCCGGCCATCGTGCCGTCGGCCTGTGTAGCGCCGCCGTCGTCTTCCAGCGCCACTTCGCGCGCGTCCTCGACGTCGACCCGGAGCGCATCGAGCTCGACCACGTCGGCCTCAACCACCTCACCTGGGAGATCGGCGTCCGGCTCGACGGCGCCGACGTACTGCCGTTGCTCGTCGGCGAGCACGTCGCAAGCGTCGCGCCCGCAACCGGGTTGCCGGCAGATCTCGTCCGCCGCCTCGGGGTGGTCCCATCGTTCTACCTCCACTACTTCTACGAGCACGACGCTGTCGTCGACCATCAGCGCGGCCACCAGTCCCGCGCCGAGGAGGTCGCCGAGATCGAGCGTCAGCTCCTCGATCTCTACTCGGACGAGAGCCTGGCCGAGAAGCCGGAGCTCCTGAGCCGCCGTGGCGGCGCGTTCTACTCGGAGGCCGCGGTCGAGCTCCTTACAAGCCTCTTCGGCCGTGGCCCGAGCCCGCGGCACGTCGTCAACGTCAGGAACAACGGCGCGCTGCCCTTCCTGGACGACGAGGCCGTCGTCGAGGTCGCTGCTCACGTCGGCGCCCATGGGCTCGCGCCGGTCGACGTGCCGCCGCTCGACCCGACCCAGCGCGGCCTCGTCGCGCACGTCTCGGCATACGAGGAGCTCGCACTAGACGCTGCGCTGCGCGGCGGTCGCGAGCGCGTCTTCCGTGCGCTCCTCGCGCATCCGCTGATCGGGCAGGCGGATCTTGCGCAGACGCTCGCCGACCGGATGGTCGAGGTGAACAGGGAGTTCCTTCCGTGGGCCTAGAGGCTTGATGCGGGTTCCCGGCACGCGCGGATGGGGGCCTGCGCGCGGCGCATCGCGCCCATCTCGCCACTCACCAATACATTCGAGTATTGGCGAGCGTCAAGCTGGGCACGCTGCTTGGCGCATGCCCTCCCCGCACTCACCGCGAACACACACCAAGCCTCTAGTCCTCGGAGTCGACGGCGGCAACACGAAGACCGACGTCGTCGCGTCGACGCTTGACGGGGAGCCCGTTGCGTTCGTCCGCGGTCCCGGCAGCAACTCGCACGGGCCGGCGGGCCCGGAGGGTTGTGTCGCGGTCGTCGCAGACCTCGTTGCGCAGGCTCGGCTCGGCGAGCCCGCGGACCACGGCGCCTTCTTCCTCTGCGGCGCGGACGTCCCCTCCGACATCGCGTCGCTGCGCGCCGTCCTCGACGCCGAGCCTTGGGTCCGCTCTGCGACCGTGGACAACGACACGTTCGCGCTCCTTTACGCCGGCGCCCGGCGCGACGACGCGATTGCCGTCGTCTGCGGCGGCGGGATCAACTGCGTCGGCAAGCGCTCGGACGGTCGCACCAGCCGTTGGCCCTCCCTCGGCTGGGAGACCGGGAACTGGGGTGGCGGAGAGGCGGTCGGCCGCGATGCGCTGTACCACGCGGCGCGGGCAGAGGACGGTCGCGGCCCGAAGACCGTGCTCGTGCAGATCGTTCGCGACCACTTCCACCTGCCGACCGTGCTCGCGGTCGGGGAGGCGATCCATTACCGTCGGCTTCCCGAGACGCGGCTGGGCGAGCTGGCGCCGCTCGTCGTCGCTGCCGCCAGTGAGGACGCCGTTGCATCGTTGATCGTCGAGCGTCTCGTGGAGGAGCTCATCCTGCTCGTCGCGCGCGCCGCCTCGGAGCTCGACCTCGGAGGCCGCCCGTTCGACGTCGTGCTCGGCGGCGGCATGCTCGAAGCCGCCGACGGCGCGATCCGCGGCTGCCTCGTCACGCGGATGTTCGAACGCTTTCCCAACGCTCGTCCCGTCGTCCCGGAAGTTCCGCCCGCGGCGGGGGCCGCGCTCGCGGCGCTGACGGCCGCCGGCGCACCGCCGGGAGCCGCCGAGCGGCTGCGTGCGACGTTCGCCGACGGCTACCCGCCGCAGAACGTCGATGACTGAGATCCGTGTCTTCGACGACGCGGATGAGCTCGGTGCCGCGCTCGCCGGCGAGATCATCGGCCTGTACGAACGGTCGCACGGCGCGTTTCTGCTCGGTTGCCCGGGCGGTCGCAGCCTGCGCAGCACCTATCGCGCGCTCGCGGAACGACGTCCCGACCTTGCACGAACGGCGATCGTGATGATGGACGAGTACGTCCCGACGCCTCCGGTCGAGGCAGACCACAGCTGTCGTGGCTTCGGCCTGCGCGAGATCTGCGGTCCGCTCGGAATCCCGGAGGAGCGCCTGTGGATCCCCGATCCCGAAGACCCAGCGGCATACGACGAGCGCATCGCCGCCGCCGGAGGAATCGACCTGTTCCTCATCGCGTCGGGTGCGTCGGACGGGCATGTCGGGTTCCTCCCGCCACGCTCGCCGCTGGCTGGACGGACTGCGGTTGTCCGGCTCGCCGACAGTACGCGGCGGGACAACATCAAGACCTTTCCGCATTTCGCCGCCGTCGACGACGTTCCGGCGCACGGCGTCTCCGTCGGGCTCGCGACGATCACCGCCGCGGAACGCGCGAGGTTAGTGCTGCACGGCGCCGACAAGCGCGAAGCCGCCGCTCGCGTCTGCTCGCTCGACTCCTTTGACGCGTCGTGGCCCGCAAGCGTGATTCACGCCTGCGACGACGGCGAGATCTGGCTCGACCGAGAGGCCGCCGAAGCGTGACGAGCCTCGACGCGCTCGCGCGCGAGAGCGGGACGTTCCTCATGATCGCCATGGATCAGCGCGAGTCCCTGCGCACGATGCTGGCCGACCACGGCCACGATCCCACGAACGAGCGTGTGGCGCGGTTCAAGGTCGCCGTCGCGCACGAGCTCGCGCCGCACGCGTCCGGGTTTCTCATCGATCGCCACTACGCGCTCGAAGACGTCGCGCCGCTCGTGCCCACGTTCTGCGGCCTGATCCTCGCGGTCGACTCGCTGGTACAAAAGCCGGGCGGGCCGGTCGAGGACACCGCCCTCGACATCGATGCGGACATCCCCGCCGCGCAGGACCTCGGCGCCGTGGCACTCAAGCTGCTCGTCATCTGGCGTGACGACGGCCGCCGTTCGCAGCGTGTCGAGCTGGCGCGCTCCTTCCTCGAGCTCGCGGCCGAGCACGGTCTGCTGTCGGTGCTGGAGCCCGTCGTCCGAGTCGCCGACGCGGAGCGCGAGGACGCGATCGTCGCGGCGGCGCGGGAGCTGGGCACTCTGAGGCCTTCCTTGTACAAGTGCCAGGTGCCGCTCGCGGGCCGCGGCGAGCCGGACGTGATCACCGAGCACGCTCGCAAGATCGACGAGGCGCTCCCGTGCCCGTGGGTCGTGCTGTCGCAAGGCGTCGATCCCGCCGATTTCCCCCGGGCCGTGGAGGCAGTGTGCAAGGCCGGCGCATCGGGGGTTCTCGCCGGGCGTGCCGTTTGGACGTCGGCGCTCGACGCAGACGATCCGACGGAGCTTCTGCGCAGCGAGTCGGTGCCGCGGCTCGAGGAGCTCAGCGCGATCGTCGACACGTACGGACGTCCGTGGCGCGACAAGTGACGGACGTCGGCGTCTACGACCTCCCTCCGAACCAGATCACGCGGTTCTATCGAGGGGGGAAGAGGATCGCGGCGTTCCGCGGCTTGCCGATGGACCACGATGACGCCCCAGAGGACTGGGTCGCTTCGACGACGACGGTGCACGGCGAAGACGAGCTCGGCCTATCGTATCTCGCGGACGGCGCGCGACTTATAGACGTGTTGGCGCGCGATCCGTCGGCGTTCTTCGAGCCTGCACACAGAGAGAGGTTCGGCAGCGATCCGACCGTCCTCGTCAAGCTGCTCGACGCGGGTGAGCGGCTGCCCGTCCATCTTCACCCGGACGACGGTTTCGCTCGACGCCACCTCGGCGTGCGGTACGGAAAGACCGAAGCGTGGGTCATCCTCGAGGCGGACGTCGATGCGTGCGTGCACGTCGGCTTCGTGCGCGACCTCGGCGAACACGAGTTGGCAAGCCTCGTCGCCGCACAGGATCCCAACGAGCTCCTCGGCGTGATGAACCGTGTGCCCGTTGCCGCGGGCGACTCGATCTTCGTTCCGGCGGGCCTTCCGCACGCGATCGGTGCAGGGATCCTCCTGCTGGAGCTCCAACAGCCGGCAGATCTGTCGCTCCTTCTGGAGTGGCACGGGATGGCGGAGTCGGACGCGTTCCTCGGCCTGGAGCGCGCTACGGCGCTCTCAGCCGTCAAGCGCTCCGGTCTCTCACAGGCCGAGCTGAAGCAGCTGCGGCGGAGCCGCGGTGCTTCGCTCTTCCCGGGCGCCGCGGATCGTTTCTTTCGTGCCGACCTCGTGTCGGGCGGCGCTCGAATGGATGCAGGCTTCTCGGTGCTCGTCTGTCACGCAGGGGAGGGTGTGGTCGCGTCGGAGTCGTGCGATCCGATTGCCGTGCGCCGCGGCTCGACGGTTCTTGTGCCGTTCGCCGCGGGTGCCGTCCATTTGACCGGCTCGTGCGACGCGATCCGGTGTCGGCCGCCGAGCCCGTCCGGCCGACTAACCGGCAGCTAGGGGAATCTCGGCCCAGACGCGGGTTCCGGCCGCCGGCCGGCTCTCGACGCCGAAGCGCCCGTCGAGCGCCTCGACCCGGTCGGCGAGCCCGCGCAGGCCTGAGCCGGCGGAGAGATCCGCTCCACCGACGCCGTCGTCCAGCACCTCGACGTACGCGAGGCCGTTGCGTCGACTCAACCGAACCTCGACCGCGGTCGCCTCCGCATACTTCGCGACGTTCGTCATCGATTCGGCGACGACGTAGTACGCAGCTGCCTCCACCGGTGGAGGAAGTCGTTCCTCCAACTCGTTTGCGACCACGACGGGCAGCGGGGCCCGGCTTGCGAGCACCTCGAGAGCAGGTCCGAGGCCCCGGTCGGTCAGCGTCGACGGGTGAATGCCGCGCGCCAGCTCGCGTAGCTCCTCGATTGCGAGCGTCAGCTCGTCCGCGGCGGCACGCACCACTCCGACTGCCTCGTCCGGCGTACCGGGAAGCTTCGCCAGCGCGAGGCGCAGCGCGAGCGAGACGGAAACGAGCCGCTGTTGCGCGCCGTCGTGCAGATTCCGCTCGAGCTTCCTGCGTGCGTCGTCGGCAGCCTGCACGATCCGTGCGCGCGAAGCGCGCATCTCCTCCTGCGCTTCTTCGTTGGCGATCGACTGCGCGAGCAGGTCGGCGAAGCTTCTGAGCCTGACCTCAGCGTCGGGCATAAAAGGGTTGCCGCTCGGCCGGAGGGCAACGAACGCGCCCAGAAGGCTCGCCTGCGTGATGACCGGCGCCGCGATCACGCAGTGTTCGCCGAGCTCCGGCGACGACTCGTGCCCGCGGCGGGCAAATCCCGTCTCGAGCACTCGCAGCGTCGGCCCGCCGGGGCTCGGGTGGTAGAGCGCGTCCACGTCGAGGCGACGATCGGTGCCGTCATCCCAGCCGCCCTGGACGACCACCTCGTCCTGCACGCCCTCCCAGCAGACGAGGTACACCGCCTGCGCGCCGAAGATCGCACCCGCTTCGCGTGTCGTCGCTTCGAGCACCTCCGCTCGTGGGCGCCCGCCGGCGACGAGCGTCGCCGCACGACGGAGCGCCGCCTGCTCCCCGAGGAGCGCGGCAACCTCGCGGCGCGCTTCCGAGTTCGCGATCGCCTGCGCCACGAGCGCGGCGAAGTCTCCGAGCCTGTCCTCGGCGCCGGGCGGAAACGGATCGTCCGACGTCGTCCGTGATGCGCTGATCACGCCCCACACCCGCCCGTCGACGATGATCGGCGCGCCGATCGAGGACTGGATGCCGAGCTCGTGCCAGCGCTGCCGCGCGAAGTCGGTTTGGAGATCGTCGACCGATTCGACACGCGCTGAGGTTCCGGACTTGACGACGCGGGCCACGAGAGTGTCGCCGCCGAAGGAGAACGTCCGGCCTGTCGTCTTCGTCGCCTTTTCGGCGCTCCAGTCGCCGACGACACGAACGGTGTCACCGTCCCAGCGGACCGTGCCCGCACGGTGAGCGCCGACGAGGCGTGCGATCTCGGACGTGACGGTGTCGATCAGCTGGGCGTCGCTCGCGCCGGCGGCGACGAGCGTCGCCACCTTGCGCAGCGCCGTCTGCTCGTCGACGAGTCTCTGGAGCTCGTCACGGCTGTCGCCGGGATCCGGCTCGAGAAGCCGCTGTGCGTCCACGCCCGGCATGGTACGACGCTGCAGCCGAGGCTTCACCCCCCGGTTTGCAGGGGAATGTAGTGCCGTGGGGCGGGGGTGTTTCCCTTCGGCGGCCCGCGGAGACACTCGGGCTGATGAGCAACGACCGATCCGACGGCGGCCGGCAGGGCGCCCCTGAGGGGCCGACCGACCTTCCGCGCGGTGCATGGGTCGGCGTCCTGAAGCGGACGTTCGCCGAGTTCAAGGAGGACAACGTGACGGACTGGGCTGCGGCCCTGACCTACTACGGGATCCTCTCGATCTTCCCGGCGTTGCTCGCGCTCGTGTCCATCCTCGGGCTCATCGGCAACGCGGCGATCGACCCGCTGGTGAAGAACCTCAACACCTTTGCCCCCGGGCCCGCTCGCCAGATCGTGGAGAACGGCCTGCACGGCTTGGCAGGGAGCCGCGGCGGCGCAAGCATCCTCTTCATCGTCGGCCTGGGTGCTGCGATCTGGTCGGCTGCCGGGTACATCGGCGCTTTCATCCGGGCCTCGAATGCGATCTGGGACGTCGAAGAGGGTCGACCGCTGTGGAAGACCATCCCGCTCCGTCTCGGAGTCACGATCGTGATGCTGGTGCTGCTCACGGTTACGGCTATCGCCGTCACCGTCACGGGGCCCCTTGCCCGCAAGGTCGGAGACGTCATCGGTGTGGGAGGTGCAGCGGTGACCGCGTGGGACATCGCGAAATGGCCTGTGCTGATCCTGATCGTCAGCCTGATGTTCTCGATCCTGTATTACGCGACCCCGAACGTGCGTCAGCTGGGTTTCCGCTGGGTCACACCGGGCGGAATCCTCGCGGTCGTCGTCTGGCTCATCGTGTCGGGCCTCTTCGGCGTCTACGTCGGGAACTTCGGCTCGTACAACAAGACGTACGGGTCGCTCGGGGCGGTCATCATCTTCCTCGTCTGGCTCTGGCTGACGAACATCGCGATCCTGCTCGGGGCCGAGCTCAACGCCGAGACCACGCGCGGCCGTCAGATCGAAGCGGGCCATCCGCCGGACCGCGAGCCGTTCCTCCCGCCGCGAACGCGCGCGAGCTAGGCGGCCGACCGCACGGTTCGTCCCTAGTGAAGGCCGGCCGCGAGCCGGGCGAACGCAAGCGGGCTCGTCGCGGTCAGGTCGACTGCCGGCTCGACGGTCGAGAACGACTCGATGTCGTCCTTGAACTTCGCCTTCGAGTTGAACTGGGCGTATGGATCGCTGTCGTCGGCCGGGCAGTTCCGCATCCCGCTCTCGAAGCCTGTGTAGAGCGTCCCGTTCGGGCCTTCGACGGCGGCTCCTTTCAGGATCGCGCCGGTCCCGTCGAGCGAGCCGACGAGGTTTGCGACCTGGTGATGGATGCAGTGCGGGAACGTCGCGCCGTCGCCGACGATCAGCGACACGCCCCACGCGTTCGCACCGAGGATGTTCGCGAGCCAGCGGCTGCTCCAGGGCTTGTAGGTCGTCGCGCCGGTGAGCTGGTCGTACTCGCTGGCCATGACGGCGAGACCCGCGCCGTGAGAGGTCGTGTCCCACGTCGCCCAGGGAAAGCCGAACTCGAACGGGTCGCCGGCAGCCTGCGCCACGGCGCCGTCGAGGGCTTTCTTCAGGTCGGCGAGGAGCTCCGCCCGCGTCACCTCCAGGCCGGCGGGATTTCCCGCCTGCGAGATCGCTTTGTGCAGCTCGTAGTGTGCGAGCCCGCTGACGTCGTAGAGGTTGAGGGTGTCAGCGGCGTCGTCCGGGCCGGAGATGTAGGCGCTCGCCCAGTGTGAGGCCTGTTGCAGGTAGTACGACGCCGGGTGAGGGAGCCCGGACGGCAACGTGCCGCCGCCCGCAAGCGCGAGGTAGAGCTCTGTTGCGCCGAGCTCGAGGTCGCTCCGCCATTCCGTCTCGGGATAAAAGCTGTACGGGACGTACGTGATCAGCTGCCGTGGATTAGTGTCGGCGAGGTCGAAGATGTGGACGCCGGCGAGGACACAGCGACTCGCAAACGCCGGGTCGCTGGTCTTGAACAGCTGATAGCAGAGGCCGAAGGCGGCCGCGTCGCGGCCGGCGAGGTTCGGGCTGATCGGGGAGCCCGGCGATGCCGCGCGGAACACCGGTCGGTTGCGGATGTACCTATACGCCGTGTCGGTCCCGCTGAATGTGTCGTCCGCCTGCGGCAGCCGCCAGAGATCGTGGTCTCCGACCGTCTTCGCGTTGCCCGTGCCGATTCCGACCTGGTAGTAGAACGTGCGCGTCGAGTCGTCCCACATCCTCAGCAGCCAATCAGTGCCGAACTTCGCTTCCGCCGTGAAGTCGGACGTCCCGGACGCCATCTGCGCCGGCAGCTCGCGGACGCCGTGCAGCAGCAGCGCTGTCGTGTAGCCGAGCGTCTCGACTCCTTTGATGTAGTCGCCTGCGTCCCACCAGCCGCCGGACGCGTCTATGCGTGTGCCGAGCGGCGTCAGGTCGCCGGAGAAGCGGCCGCTCGAGTTCGCGTTCGGGGTCAGGTACGTCATTGCGTTTGCGTCGTTGAGATGCGCCGGCGCGTTGCGAAGCGGCCCCGGGACGTAGTTCGGCCCGTCGCGCTCAGCCTGGTAGAAGGACAGCCCGTTGGCGAGCGCTTCACCGTAGACGTTGGGTCCGCTGTCGATCCGGAACGCCGGGGACGTCGCGGTCGTCGGACCGGACACGGTAACGGTGTAGGTACCCGCCGCGGTCAGCGTGTTGAAGTCGATCGGATGGACGAACGGGTACGCCTTGCTCCATGAGCCGAGGCTCGCCCCCGCCGTGCCCGTCCGCACAACCTGGTTCGCAGAGTTCTGAATCGTGAACGGCGTCCCGGTGAGGTCGGTACTCGACATCAGGTAAGCGCGCTTGTCCGCAGCCGTTGGGTACCCGACCTGATTCAGGCGCACGAACGCGGACGAGGGCGCGGGTGCGGGCGCCGCCTGCGACACGGCACCGGCGGTACCGAGTGCCGCCGCCCCGGCCAACAACACGGCGCCGAAGCGCCATCCTCGTGTCCAGACGTTGCTGCGAACCAGCATGACGGCCCCCTTCGCTGATGGACTCCCGTCTAGGGCGTGCGAAGACTACGTTGCGAGCGCGATCGGGGCGAGCCGGTCAGGCTCCGTCGCGAGCTCGCTTGAGCCCGTCGAGGATCAGATCGAGCCCGAACTCGAACTGGCGCGCGCCGTCGTCTGTCGGTGCCGCAAGGTGCTGCTCGGCGTGCTCGGCGAGGTATGGGAAGTCGCGCGCACGAAGCTCCTGCACGAGCGTCACTGCGAAATCCGCGAAGTCCTTGTCGTCCGCCAGGCGTCTTGCGTCGGACATATGACTGAGCTGCCACATGGTGAAGCCGTGGATGTGGCTGTCGAGCGCGTGATACGCGTGGTACGTCAGGTCAGACGAGAACCCGGATTCGCGTAGTTGTCGGAGGAGAGCCTCCATGTAGCGCACCCGCGGGCTTCCTGAGATGCGGAAGGTCTTGGGCGACATGACGAGGCTGCAAGCCCACGGATGACGAAGCAGCGTTTCGTGCGCCGAGATCGCGGACCGCCGAATGGCCACGTCCCAGTCATCGGTGCCCGAAGGAGGCTCGATCTCGTCGAGCACGAGATCGACGATCCCGTTCACCAGGTCTCCCTTGTTGGCGACGTGGTTGTACAGGGACATCGCCTCGACGCCGAGCTCGCGCGCGAGCTTGCGCATCGTCAGCGAGTCGATGCCGGCCTGGTCCGCCAGGCGGACTGCAGCTTCCAGCACACGCTCTCGGTTAAGCGGCGTTCGGGGCTGGGGATTCGATCGGGCTGAGGTCGCCTTCGGCATTGACAAGCTTACGCTGTATGTTAGCCTTACGCCGTAAACTTACAACGTACGGCAAGGAGCCTGGGCGATGAAGGCGATGGTCTACGACAGGTACGGCTCACCAGACGTTCTCAGGCTCCGACACGTCGACAAGCCCGCCCTCGCCGAGGACGGCGTGCTCGTCAGAGTGCGCGCGGCGTCCGTGAACCCGGTGGACTGGCACACCGTGACGGGGAAGCCGTACCTGGTGCGCCTGCAGGCCGGGCTGCGCAAGCCGAAGAGCGGGCTCCTCGGCGTCGACTTCGCGGGGACGGTCGAGGCCGTGGGCGCGCGTGTGAACGGATTTCAGCCGGGAGACGAGGTCTTCGGCGCGAGATCGGGAGCTCTCGGCGAGTACGTGTGCGCTCGAACAGTCGTGCCCAAGCCGGCGAACTTGACGTTCGAGGAGGCGGCGGCCGGGCCGGTCGCGGCGGTCACGGCGCTGCAGGGTCTTCGCGACAAGGGGCGGCTTCAGCCCGGGCAGAAGGTCTTGATCAACGGTGCGTCAGGAGGCGTCGGCACGTTTGCCGTTCAGATCGCCAAGGCGCTCGGCGCGGAAGTCACGGGCGTGTGCAGCACGGGGAACGTCGACCTGGTCGGATCACTCGGCGCAGACGATGTCATCGACTACACGAAGGACGACTTCACGCGCAGCGGCCGGCGCTACGACCTGATGCTCGACAACGCGGGAAACCGATCGTGGTCGGACTGCAAGCGCGTCCTCGATGACAACGGGACGCTCGTCTTCGTCGGCGGGCCTAAGAAGAATCCTTTCATCGGGCCGATGGGTCATTGCGTGAGAGTCCTGATCGCTTCAATGCCCGAAGGCCGGAGCGTCAAGATGTTCATCGCGCAGGTGACGAAGGAGGATCTGAACTTCCTGTGCGAGCTTCTCGAAGCCGGAAAGGTAAAGCCGGTCGTCGAGAGGCGGTACGAGCTGAGCGGCGCTCCAGAAGCTCTCAGGTACCTCGGACAAGGGCACGCCAGAGGCAAGATCGTCGTCACCCTCTGAGGGCGACCCCGTGAACACCGGCGGCGCGGCTGCAATCATCCCCTCTGTGGAGGGTTTCACGCCGCCGTACGTCGAGCTGGCGCGCCGCGGTGTTCTGGAACAGCGGGCGGCAGCGGCCTTCGAGCTCCTGGGCGAGCGCTGCGTCGTGTGCCCGCGTGGCTGCAAGGTCGACCGCCGCGCCGACGTGAAAGGCCTCTGCGCGATCGGGCGCGAGGCGGTCGTTGCTTCGTACTTCCCGCATTTCGGCGAGGAGGACTGTCTTCGCGGCAGGCGAGGCTCGGGCACGATCTTCTTCAGCGGCTGCAACCTTCGCTGCGTGTTCTGCCAGAACCACGACATCTCGTGGGAGGTGCGAGGCGAGCGCGTCTCCCCGGCTCGGCTCGCCGCGATAATGCTCGAGCTACAGGCAATGGGGTGTCACAACATCAACTGGGTGACCCCCGAGCACGTCGTCCCGCAGATCCTCGAATCACTGCCGCTCGCGATCGACGGAGGCTTGCGACTGCCGATCGTCTACAACACCAGCTCCTACGACAGCCTCGACAGCCTCGCGCTGATGGACGGGGTGGTGGACGTCTACATGCCGGACGTCAAGGTGTGGACGCGTGAGGCCGCACGCCGCTACTTGAAACGGCCGGACTACGCGGATGTCGCGCGCGAGACGATCAAGGAGATGCACCGGCAGGTCGGCGACCTCGTCGTCGACGAGGATTCCATGGCCCGCCGCGGCGTCATCCTGCGGCACCTGATCATGCCCGGCTTGCTCGACGAGACGGAGGAGATCCTCCACTGGGTCGCCGAGGAGCTCGGCCGGAACTGCTACGTCAACCTGATGGCGCAGTACTACGTCTCGGGGAAGGTCGGCAAGGATGGCGAGTACCTCGAGATCGCACGGACGATTCACCGAGAGGAGTACGAGCGGGCGCTGGCGGTCGCACGCGACCTCGATCTTCGGCTCGACCCGCGCAGCGTCGAGCAGCGACACGTGCTCGCACACGCGAGCTGACAGAGGGTGCCGTGGTCCGTTCCGCTTCTCGCGTCGCACTCGCTCTGGTTGGGATCCTGCTTTCGCTCGCGGGGTCGGCGGCCCCCGCACGCACGGCCGTGAGCGCGGGCTCGTTCGCGGAGCTCGTCCCCAAGCCGCAGCGTGTGGTTGTCGGCAAGGGTGTTTTCGTTCTTCAGCCCGCGGCTCAGATCGTCGTGCCGCCGGCCGGCCGCGCCGTCGCACAAGTAGCTGCGGATCTCGCCGGTGCCTTGCGTCGCCCGACCGGCTACCGGCTTCCGCTCGTGCGGAGCAGTGCTCGTCCGCCGGCGGGCACTGTCGCGCTGAAGCTCGGCGGTCCGGCCGGGCTTGGGAAGGAGGGCTACGAGCTCCGGATCTCGCCGAGCCACGTCACGCTGCTCGCACGAGCAGCAGCGGGCCTCTTCTACGCCACGCAGACGCTCAAGCAGCTTTTGCCCGCCCAGATCGAGAGTCGCAACGTCCGCCCCGGGCCCTGGACGCTGCCGGTCGGCTCGGTCCGGGACGTTCCGCGCTTCGGCTGGCGCGGCGCGATGCTCGACGTCGCGCGGCACTTCCTCGGCGTCTCGGACGTCGAGCACCTCATCGACGCGATGGCGCGCTACAAGCTCAACCGCCTGCACCTGCACCTTTCCGACGACCAGGGCTGGCGCGTTCAGATCAGGAAGCGCCCGCGGCTGACGACGCATGGTGCAAGAACGGCCGTCGGCGGCGGGCCGGGCGGTTATTACACGCAGCGCGAGTACAAAGGGCTCGTCGCCTACGCTAGCCGCCGCTTCATCACGGTGATCCCCGAGATCGACATGCCGGGACACTCCACAGCCGCGCTGTCGTCGTACCCGAGCCTTACGTGCAAAGGGAAGGCGCCGCCCGTCTACACGGGAATCGGCATCACCGCCAACGCGCTGTGCGCGCGAAAGGCTTCCACCTATTCATTTCTCGAGGACGTCTTGAGCGAGGTCGCCGCGCTCACCCCAGGACCGTACATCCATATCGGCGGCGACGAAGCCGCGGCAAACACGCCGGCCGACTACGTCCACTTCATCAAGCGCGCGCAAAGCCTCGTCGCCCGCTACGGCAAGCACGTCATCGGCTGGGACGAGATCGCGCGTGCCGCGCTCGCACCCACGACGATCGTTCAACACTGGTACGGCAACGGGGCCGCCTCAGCGGCTCGGCGCGGCACGAAGGTGATCATGTCACCCGCCGAGCACGCCTACCTCGACCAGAAGTACAACGCATCGACACGGCTCGGGCTGAACTGGGCCGGATACATCTCGGTCGAAGACGCGTATCGCTGGGATCCGGTAACAGCACTACGCGGCGTCGCGGCGCGAAACGTGCTCGGTGTCGAAGCACCGCTCTGGACGGAGACCATCACCACGAGAGCGGAAATGGACTACATGTTCTTCCCCCGCCTCATCGGAATCGCAGAAATCGCCTGGTCGCCGAGAACGGGCCGCAACTGGAGCGAGTACCGCCTGCGCTTGGCCGCGCAGGGCGACCGTCTCGCCGCGCTCGGGCTCAACTACTACCGCGCTCCCGAAGTCCCGTGGCGGTGACCCGGCTGCGCGAGCCCGTGCTCGTACGCGAAGATCACCGCTTGGACGCGGTCTCGCAGCCGAAGCTTCATGAGGATGCGCTTGACGTGCGTCTTGACGGTCGATTGCTCGATCACGAATGCCGCAGCGATCTCGCTGTTCGAGAGCCCGCGGGCGATGAGCTCGAGGACCTCTCGCTCGCGTCGTGTGAGCTCGTCCAGCCGTCCGTCGGCTGAGCGGTCCGTAACCGGTTGTTCTGCCATTCGTTCGATCACCGTTCGAGTGACGGAAGGGGAAAGGAGGGAATCCCCTGCGGCGATCGTGTGGATGGCGGCGATCAGCTCCTCGGGCTTCGTGCGTTTGAGTAGAAAGCCGGATGCACCCGCACGCAAGGCGCCGAAGACGTAGTCGTCCTGCTCGAAGGTCGTGAGGATCACGACCTTGACCGCGGGCGACGCATCGAGGATCTCGCGCGTCGCCGAGATGCCGTCGAGGTCGGGCATCCGCACGTCCATCAGAACGACGTCCGGCTCGAGCCTCCGGACGAGCTCGGCGCTGCCGCGGCCGTCCGATCCCTCACCGACGACCGTGATCGCCTGATCGCTCGAAAGCACGGCGCGAAGGCCGGCGCGCATGAGATCGTCGTCGTCGACGAGCAGAACACGGATGGTCGTCGTCCTCATCGGGAGCTTCCGCGATAGGGGAGCCGGGCGCGGACGCGAAAGTCGCCGTCCGTCCGGTCGACGGCAAGGCTGCCGCCGACGAGCGCGACGCGCTCGCGCATGCCCGAGATTCCGTGACCTCGGATGTCAGTTGCAACACCCGGCCTGACCTTGTTGCTGACCGTGAGCTCGAGCTCGTCGGGCCCGAACGCGACCGTCACGTCCGTCTCTCCGAGCCCGTGCCGGGCCGCGTTCGTCAGCGCCTCCTGGAGGACCCGGTAGGCGGCCTGGTCGAGGGCCGGCGTGAGTGGGCGGGAAGCACCGCGAACGTCGAGCGTCACGTTGACGCCGGCAGCGCGGTGGCGGGCGATGATCGTCTCGAGCGCCTCCAGGCCGAGAGGCGGTTCGATCGTGCCGTTGCCGATGCGCCCGTCTGGCGTCCCGTCCTCGCGTAGCGCGCGGACGAGCTGGTCGATCTCTCCGATCGTCTCCCGGGCGACGTCTTCGATCGTCTCGAGCGCTGTGCGCGTCGCGGCCGGATCGCGTTCCTGCAGCAGCCGCGCGGCGCCTGCCTGGACGAGGATGACGTTGATCGCATGGCCGGCGGAATCGTGCAGGTCGCGCGCTATCCGGGTTCGCTCTTCGGCGGCGGCGAGTCGGCGTTCGCGCTCACGTTCGCGCTCCGTGCGGACCGCTCGCTCCTCCAGCCGTCGTAGCCGCTCGCGCCGCTGTCGCACTTGATCGCCCGCGACCCACGCGCCGCCCCAGACGACGATCGCGAACAGCAGCGGCGTCAGCGGAAAGCCGCCCTCTGCGATGCCCGTCGCGGCCAGATGGACTGCGAGCAGGCCGACAACCACCGCAGCCGTCGTGCGAACGTGTGCGCGCGCCTGCTCCTGTGACGCGACGAAGAACAGCGCGATCGTCGGCCCGAACGGCGGGCCGAGCGCGTAGTCGAGACCGTTCAGGATCGCGCTCGCGAGGGTCGTCACGACGAGGACCCCGAGCGGTGACCGGCGGTGCGCGACGAGCGGCCACGTCGCGCAGGCTGCAAGAAAGACGCCGAGGGCGTCGAGGTCGCGGCTCGATCCGTGGCCGAGCAGGCCGATAGTCGCCGCGAACGCCGCGAGGGCGATCCCGATGTCAACGGCAAGGTTCCGTCGGCGCGCCATGAGTCGAGCGTAGCGAGCGGTTTCCGGCCAGAAGTCCTACCGGAGGGGGATCCATCTGCCCCCGTGGGAGGACGGCGTTCTTCCTCTTCGCGAGTGTTGTGGTCACAGGTGGACTGCCGGCACCGTGGAGGAAATCGCACTTCGCACAAAAGGAGATTCGAAATGCTGACCGCAACGACACTCGTGGCCGACTCGTGGCATCACGGCCACGCTTGGTGGCCGCTTCTATGGCTGTTCTGGCTCATGTTGATCGGCGGGCTGATCTTTCTGCTCACACGCCGCCGACGTGGCGGGCCCGGCGCACGGGCGATCCTTGCCGAGCGCTACGCGCGCGGCGAGATCGGTGCGGACGAGTACAAGGAGCGCCTCGCCAACCTGAAGTAGTGAGCGAGCGGCGCTGCTACCGCAAGGGCGGCGCCGATCGGCCGAGCCGCGCGGCGGGACAGATGTCCTGCCGCGCGAGCCCGAAGACCGCAGCTAACGGCAGCAGCTACCCGGCAAGCTTTATCGGCGTTGCGCCGCGGCTGAGCTACCTCGCGGCGCGGCTGCCGGCGGCGATGATCACGAGCAGCGCGAATGCGATCAGCGCCCACCAGGCGACACTGAGCGTGTCGTTTTGCCATTTGAGGACGTCCCACATGTCCAGAAACGTTAGTTCCGCGGGCGGACGATGGTCTCTCTCGATCGCGGCATGATGCGATGAACGATCGCGGCCGCTTCGCGACGGTTCGCCGCGCCGAGCTTGCCCAAGATGTGTGACACGTGGACGCCGGCGGTCTTGATGCTGATGACGAGTGCGGCGGCGATCTCCCGATTGGTGTAGCCGCGCGCGACGAGCGTGAGTACTTCCGCCTCGCGCGGCGTCAGTCCGAGGGTCTGCTTCAAGAGCCCGTCTTCCTCCGACGGCGCAACGTCCGGGGTGAGATCGAGCCGCGCACGCTCGGCGAGCAGCTCGAGCTCCTGCCGTAAGGGATCCGCGTCGAGCCGATCAGCGACGGCGTACGCCGCTCGCAGCGGCTCGCCCGCTTCGGTGCGGGAGGCGCCGGCCGCCACGAGCGCCTCCGCCTCGCGCCAGCGGCAATAAGCAGCGAGCGGCGGGCGCTCGAGTCGATCCCATGTCGCTGCAGCCTCCGACCACGACTCGGGCGTGGCGGCCCCGCGGGTGCGCTCGTACTCGGCTTCGGCGAGGGCGAGCCAGCCGCCGGCGCTCGGCGTGACACCGGAGGCCTCCTCGGCGGCGCGGCGGACGGCGGTGACGAGCTTCCGTGCGCAAGCGAGCCAGTGACGGACGGCAGCGTCATCCCGGCCGGCTCGCGCGAGCGCGGCCAGCTCGGCATGTGCGCGAATCCCTTTCGCGCAGAACGAGACGCGGAACTCCGCTACGGCAGCGACTCCGGCGAGGGTAAGGGCATTGCGCACCGCCTCGTCGGCGTCCGCCCATCGCCGTTCCCACAAGGCCAGCTCTAAGACGTACGTGTCGTACATCCCCTGGGCGCGGTCGTCGCCCAGCGTCGCGAGCGCTGCTTCGAGATGTGCGTGCGCGGACGCGAAATCGCCACGGCCGATCTCGACGCCGGCGCGCAAGATGAGCACGGCATCCGGAAAGTTCGAGGTGACGCCGCCGACCGCGGCGGCGCTGAGCCTCTCGGCTTCGTCCCAGCAGCCGATCGCGAGCAGCGTCTCGATCTGGTTCGAGATAAGTAGAGCGCTGTAGATGCCATAGCGGCGCGTCACCTCGAGCCCTGTCTGCCCGAGCCGCGCCGATTCTCGAAGGCGCCCCAGCATCGTCAGCGCATCGGTGAGATTGAGGTACGCCCGTTCCAGGCCAAGGTGATCGCCGATGTCCTCGGCAATGCGTATGGCCTTACGAACGTCGGCGACGCCCTCGTCAGCCCGCCCGAGATAGGCGAGGTCGCAGCCGCGCACGGTGAGGGCTCGGACCTCCGCCTCTCGTGCGCCGACGCGTCGAGCGAGCGCCAAGGCCTGCTCGCAGATCGGCAATGACTCCGAATGCCGTCCGGCCACCATCAATAGGCCGGCGAGCGTCCCCAGCGCATAGGCCCGCTCCGGCGACTGCGGCTCCGCCTGTGCGAGCTCGACCGCGTGCTCCACCGCGGCGAGCGACGCCTGATTTCTGCCGGTGGAAGAGAGGTACTCACCGAGGTCGACATACATGCGCACTGCGCGGTGCGGGTTCTGGGCCTCGACGAGCTCGATCGCCCGCCGTGCCAGTGCGACCGCGCGCGCGGCGGCACCTACGTGCTCGGCGAGCTTTGCCGTCCAGGCGCAGAGTGTGGCGAGGTCGAGCCCGGCGAGCTCCTCCGCGTCCGGCACCTCGTCCCAGAGTGCGAGCGCTCGCTCGAGATGTGAATGCGCCTCGGCGAGACCGAAAACCGCCTCCGCCTGGCGTGCCGCTTCGACCGATGCGGCGAACGCCTCGGTACTGCGACCCGCGGCCTCCCAGTGTGGAGCGAGCTCGGCCGGCGAAGCGGCTCCGCTCCGCGCAAGCTCGTCGGCGAGCTTCGCGTGAAGCTCCTCGCGCTCGCCGGGCAGGATCGTCGCGTAGATCGCCTCCGCCAGGAGGGCGTGGCGGAACCGGAAGCCGCTTGCTGCCTGGTCAGCGACGAGAACGCCGTGCTCGACCGCGCGGCGCAGCGACTCCCGCACGTGGTTCTCGGGAAGCGTCGCCGCTCCACGAAGAAGCGGGTATCCGACGTCGCGACCGGCGGCGGCGGCGAGCCGCAACAGGCCTTGCGTTGGGTCGTCGAGGCCGCTCACCCGCCGCAGCAGCACGTCACGCAGCCCCTGTGGGAGCTCGCCGGCGCGGTCGCCGGACGCAGCGAGCAGCTCCTCTGCGAAGAAGGGGTTCCCTTCCGAGCGCGCGATGATCGCGTCCGTCAACGTTGTCGACGGAGCGCCCCCGGTCCGAGCGGCGAGCAGTGTCGTCAGGTCCTCGTTCTCCAGCGGTCCGAGGTCCAGGACAAGCGCGGAACCGGAGCGGCGCACGCCGTCGGCGAGTCGGCGCACACGCTCGCCCGATGCGAGCTCATCGGCGCGGAACGTCCCGACCAGTAGGACGGGGACGCCCTCGACGTAATGCGCCAGGAACACGACGAGATCGAGCGTCGACGTATCGGCCCAGTGCAGATCCTCGAGTACGAGCAGGACAGGAGCGGCGGCGGCGCGCTCCGCGAGCAGCGCACGCATCTCCTCGAAGACCTGCAGCTGGGAGCGGGCGGCGCGGTCGTCGTCTTGGCGGAGGCCTCCGAGTGGACGAAGCGCCTCGACGAACGGCTGGTACGGCAGCTCCGTGCCGACCAGATCGATCGAGCGTCCGAGGAGTGCTGCGAATCCTGCGGCCCGCGCGCGAATCGCAAGCTCGGACGCGAGCCGCGTCTTGCCGATACCTGCCTCACCGGCAATCAGGACGGTGGCGCCGCTCCCTTCCCGAGCCGCAGCAAGTGCGCGCTCGAGCTGCCACAGCTCGAGAGCCCGTCCCACGAACGGCGGCGCGGCTCGAGCCTCCATCTGTTCAGTATCGCGCGGTCCCGAAATACGTCGCTCCCGGCCCGAAGATAAGGCCCTTTGCCCGATGTGCTCGAGAACCGGCGCGGCCACGATCGTCTCGATCGGACGAACACGAGGAGGAACGACATGACAGCGGTTGCATCCGGGCGCACGGAGATCCACGACGTAGAGGGCGGCGGCGGCTTGCGGCTCCACGTTCGGGAGTGGGGGAACGCGGACGGCCCGCCGATCCTGTTCATCCACGGATGGTCACAGAACCATCTGTGCTGGGCCAAGCAGTACGACAGCGCGCTCGCCGACGAGTTCCGGCTCGTCGCCTATGACCTCCGCGGGCACGGGATGTCGGAGGCTCCGCTCGAGCCCCAGTACTACACGGACGGTGAACTGTGGGCCGAGGACGTGGCCGCGATCATCGAGCAGCTCGGGCTCGAGAGGCCGGTCCTCGTCGGCTGGTCCTACGGCGCGTTCGTCATCTGCGACTACGTACGTGCGCATGGTCAGGATCGAATCGGGGCGATCAATTTCGTCGAAGGCGTCGTCAAGATGGGCGAGGAGGCTTTCGGCACCTTCATCGGCCCGGGCTTTCTCGAGCATTTCGCCGACGCGACCGCGGACGACCTGCCGACGAACATCCGCGCCATGCGCTCCTTCCTCGATGCGTGCGCGACGAAGCCGCTCTCCGCCGAGGAATTCGAGACTGCGCTGAGCTGGAACATCGTCGTGCCGGCACGGATCCGCGCCAATCTCGCCGCGCGCGAGATCGACGACGACGACGTGCTGCGTACGCTCGACGTGCCGCTACTGGTCACACAGGGCCGTGCCGACACCGTCGTGCTCCCTGTGATGGCGGAACACATCCTCGCGATCTGCCCGACCGCCGAGGCGTCCTGGTACGAAGGCATCGGCCACTTACCGCATCTGCAGGAGCCGGAGCGGTTCAACCGCGAGTTGGCCGAGCTCACCCGGCGCATGTAGAACGTCGTTGTGATCGCAGTCGTCGGAGCTGGGCCTTCGGGCCTTGCCTCTGCTGCGATGCTGCAGCGGTACGGGAAGAAAGTCGTCGTATTCGAACGCGGCGGCACCGGCGAGGCCTGGACGACTCGGTACGACCGGCTCCACTTGCACACCGTGCGGTGGCTGTCATGCCTCCCCGGATATCGCATGCCACGCGTTCTTGGGAAGTGGCCGTCCCGCGACGGCGTGATCGAGTACCTGCGGAGTTATGCCGACCGCGCAGGCGTCATTGTGCGGACCGGCGTCGAAGTCGAGCGCGTTGACCGCAACGGCGAAGCCTGGAATCTCGTCACCACCGACGGCAGCGTCGAGGCGGAGCGCGTCGTGGTCGCCACGGGCCACAGCAACCGTCCGTATCTCCCCGATTGGCCTGGGGCTTTCAACGGCGACCTCGTGCATTCCGCGAGCTACCGGAATCCCGCGCCGTACGTGGGAAGACGAGTCCTCGTCGTCGGCGCTGGGAATTCGGGCGCCGAGATCGCCGTCGACGTTGCTGGCGGCGGGGCCGCCGAGACGCGCGTGCGCTACGGATGCGCTCGGTCGATTCGGGCTACGAAGCAGCCCGCTTCGGTGTTGCGGACATTGACGAAGTCGACGTCGCGGTCTTGGAGCAGGCGATTGATCGCATCGCCTACGTCGTCACCGTCGGTCCGCTCGAGCGCAATGACTCGCGGCCCTGCCGCGATGCCTTCAAATGTCAGCTTGAGGTCCCGCAGATCCGGCGGGAATCCCTCTCCGTCGTAGCGCGCGCAGTCGTCCTCGTGGACGTAGACGGGCCCGGGTTGAGGAAACTCGGCGACGTCGGCGTAGCTGTCGTACGTAGAGAGCATGCGCCTCTCTCCCTCTCGGAAGGTGCGCAGACAGAGGCGGCATGGCCCAAAGCCCGTAGCGGGCTCCGCTACGGCCGAGTGGCCCCAGACAGGGTCGCGGCCGTTCTCACGGACGTACGTTGCAACCTCCTGTGGCAGTGCCTCGACGGCGGCTTGCGGTGATCGCGCTCATCTCGTCTCCTTGTCAGCAGTCGTACTCGAGTAAACGCGCGACGACGCCGAGACGTGAGATCCCGGCTACACGTGACTGCGGCTAACGTCCGACGCGATGAGCAGTGACGGGATTCGTGAGCTCGCCCGGAGGCGGCTCGGCTTCGAGCACCTGCGTCAGGGGCAGCTACGGGCGGTCGCTGCGGCCGTCGACGGTCGTGACGTGCTCGCCGTGCTGCCGACCGGTGGCGGGAAGTCGGCGATCTACGAGCTGGCCGGTCTGCTTCGTCCTGGTCCGACTGTCGTCGTTTCACCGCTGATCGCCCTGCAGGACGATCAGGTCGCGCATCTTCGCGCGGCGCGTCTCTCGGCCATCGTTCTGAACTCGCATCAATCGGCGGCTGCGCATGCCGCCGCGCTTGCAACGGCGTCCGATTCGGATACGTTCGTGTTCCTCTCGCCCGAGCAGCTGAGCAACGCGCAGACGCGAGAGACGCTGCGAGGTGCCCGGCCCGGGCTCTTCGTCGTCGACGAGGCGCATCTGATCAGCCAGTGGGGTCATGACTTTCGTACCGACTACATGCGCCTCGGCGCGCAGGCAGACGCACTCGACGTGCCCGTTCGCATTGCGCTGACGGCGACGGCAGCCCAGCCCGTGCGAGCCGAGATCCGCCGGCGTCTCGGGCTGCGCGAGCCCGAGGTCGTTGTCGGTGATTTCGACCGCCCGCACATCGAGCTCTCCGCGCGGGCTGTTCGGTCGGTCAAGGAGAAAAACCGCGAGCTCGAGCGTGCGGCGGCGGCGCTCGACGGCTCGGGAATCGTGTACGCGGCGACCCACGCCGACGCCGAGTCGGCGCACGACGTGCTCGCCGGGGCGGGGGAGCGCGTCACGCTGTACCACGCCGGGCTTACCCCGCACGCGCGGCGACAGGCGATGACGTCGTTCCTCGACGGCTCCGCCCGCCTCGTCGCCGCCACCGTCGCCTTCGGAATGGGGATCGACAAGCCCGATGTGCGCTGGGTCGTGCACACTGACCCACCCGCATCGCTCGATGCGTACTACCAGGAGATCGGGCGCGCCGGGCGAGACGAGCAGCCGGCGCACGCCCGCCTGCTGTTCCGTGCCGAGGACTTTGGCTCAGCCGCTCACCTGTCCTCTCGAAGCGTCGGCGCCGAGGCCGTAGCCCATGCCGCCGAACTACTCGCGACGGGACGGGAGGTCGGCGCCACGCGACAGCAGACCGCCGCCCTCGTCCGTCTCGTCGACCTCGGCGCTGCTGTTTGGGACGCGGGCGGGGACGTCCGTTGGACGGGCGCCCTGAGCGTGGCCGCCGCCGTTGACGCCTCCAACGCCGAGACCGAACGAGAGAACGAGGTCGGGCGCTCGCGGCTCGAGATGATGCGTCGTTACGCAGAGCACACCGGCTGCCGTCGCTCGTTCCTCCTCTCGTATTTCGGCCAGAGCTATGACGGCCCATGCGGCAACTGCGACAACGACCAAGGCGCACAGGTCCCGGCATCGACCGCTGAGCCCTTCGCCGTCGGTGAGCGCGTCGCGAGCGACCGCTGGGGAGAGGGCACTGTCCAGCGCTACGACGACGACCAAATGACGGTGCTCTTCGACGGCCACGGCTACCGCGACCTGCTCGTGCCGTTGGTGGTGGAGCGGCGACTCCTCCGGCGCATTGACTGACGCTGCCGCCACAGCCTTCGACGACCGCTGGACGGACGGCCGCGCGATGTTGCGTGCAGCCGACCCGCGGATGGCGGCTCTGGTGGAGGCGGACCCCGAGCTCAACCCGGATGTTCTCTTCGACGGCTGGCCGACCGACCTGTGGGGCGCGCTCGTCCTGCAGGTGATCGGTCAGCAGCTCTCGACGGCGGCCGCTCGCTCGATCCTGGTGCGGCTCGAGGCGTTGCACGGCGGCCGGCTCCCGACGCCGGCAGAGCTGCTCGCGACCGACGCCGAGACTCTTCGGCGCGTCGGGCTCTCGCGGGCGAAGACCGTGTACCTGCACGACCTCGCCGCGCGGCTACTCGACGGCCGGCTCGACCTCGAGCACTTGTCGCGCCTCGACGACGACGCTGCTCGGGCGGAGCTCACGCAGGTCAAGGGCGTAGGCCGTTTCACCGCCGACGGCGTGCTGATGCTGGCGCTCCGCCGGCCCGACGTCTGGCCGGCTGCTGACCTCGCCCTTCGCCGAGCGGTAGAGCGCCTCTGGGCGCTCGATCCTCCGGCATCGGTGGCGCAGGTCGACGCGATCGGTGAGCGCTTCCGCCCGTGGCGAACGCTCGCCGCCGCCTACCTTTATCGCTCCTTGACTGCGGTGTGAGAGCGGGCGGCCGCCGGCCGCCCGCCCTCTCGCCTGCCCTACGCCACCAGGCGGACCGACGGGTCGCCGTCCAGTGCGCGCAGCCTGCGGATCCGCTCGCCGATCGGCGGGTGCGTCATGAAGAGCGTCGCAACGCCGCTCCGCGGAAGCGGGTTCACGGCATAGAGGGACGCTGTCGCCGGATTCACGTTCACCGGTATCGCCTGAGAGCCGCGCTCGAGGGTCTCGAGCGCGTCCGCCAGCGGTTCCCCGCGGCCGAGGAGCTGTGCGCCGGTCGCATCGGCGAGGTACTCGCGCTGGCGCGAGACCGCGAGCTGCAGCAACGTCGCCGCGAGCGGTGCGAGGATGATCGTGGCAAGCGTCCCGATGAGGCCGAGCGGCCCCGAGTCCTCGTCGTCGCCGCCGAAGAGCAGCGAGAACTGGAGGATGTTCGCGATTGCCGCGATCGCGCCGGCGACCATCGCCGCGATCGACGACACCAGGATGTCGCGGTTCTTGACGTGCGCGAACTCGTGTGCGAGCACGCCCTTGACCTGATCCGGCGGGAGGTGGTGCAGCAGCCCCTGCGTCACCGCAACCGCCGCGTGCTGCGGGTTGCGGCCGGTCGCGAACGCGTTCGGCTGCTCGGACGGGATCAGGTACAGCCTCGGCACGGGCACTCGGGCACGCTGGGCGAGGTCCTGGACGATGCCCTCGAGCTCGGGCAAGCTGCCTGGCTCGACCGGCTGGGCGCGGCTCGCCTTGAGGGCGAGCTTGTCCGAGAACCAGTAGCCGGCGACGTTCATCAGGACGGCGAGGCCCACGAAGATGTAGAGCGCGCCGCCGCCGATCACGAGGCCGATCGCTATGAGCAGGCCGGTCAGCCCTGCAATCAGCAGCCAGGTTCGCGCCTTGGTAGCGAAGCGAGTCGCTGTGATGTTCATGTTGCTCAGAGTCTCCTTTCGACTGAGCGCCGTGGTTGACGATCAGCCGAAGGTCTCTCCCGCCTCGTGGTGCGGGCCGGTGCGCCCGGGCTCATGCTGCGAGCCGTACTGACGAGCGTCACCCGTTCGGGGATACTGCCCCTCGGCGCCGGGAATTGTACCGCCTCGACGTGAGTTACCTAACGCCGCGGGGCGGGGCGAGCGATGCGACCGGCTCCGGCCTTACCTCGAAGTTTCGAGATCCTTCACCGCGGCCGAGCCGGGCGTGCCCCGCGGACGCGCCTAGAACGACCCCGCCCGGCCGCGTATCGAACTGACGGCTGTGGACAGAAAGCGACGCTTTCGTATCGGTGCCTGGCACCCGGACATGTCCCGGCCCAGCGCCGCTCCGTTGCACGCAAACCGGCGGCCGCGGGTGCCCTCCGTCTCAGATTCGCGACGCTTTCTCGACGGTGCCTGGCACCGGGGGTGGGATGTGCGGACATGGCGCTGCATGGATCACGAAACCGGAACCGTTGTGAGCGCAAACGCCGCCTGGAGCGGGACCTCGAAGCGGGCCACGCCGGCGGCATTCGTCGTGACTTTCCCGGTGATCGAGTTCGTTCCGTCACCGGTGGCGTTCCAGACCGCGAGGGTGAACGCGGTGTTCGGCGGCAGCCCGCCGATGCTGTACTTCGACGGCGGGTCGGCCGAAACCGTGTTCAAGCCGCGGCCGTGCGTGTCAAGGCCGACGATCGTCAACTCGCCGTTCGGCCCGGCGTAGCCGACGAGCTCCTTCTCCGGCTGGTCGTCCGACGCGATGAGCCCGGTCCCGCCGTAGGCCGGCACGGTCCAATCGTTCGACTCCCACGGTTCGACGCGGATGATCTGCCACCCCGGCGCGGTGACGTGGAACAGCAGGGACATTGCGTAATACGTCGACGTCAGGGGAGAGCCTTCGGTCGGTGGGCCGATCATCCAGTAGAGCTGGTTCGTAACGCTGCTGTTGTCGTATCTGCTCCAGAACGCGTCCCACTTCGACGTGCCCGCGACGCCGAGCTGCGCGGAGTCGATGTTGAACCAGAGCTGCTGAAAACCGGCGATGTTCGTGCGCCAGATCTCGCTGCAGTTGTCGTCGAGGTAATAGAGATTCCCGAAGGTCGGCTTCGTGCCACACGAATTGAAGCCGCGGATCCCGAACTCCATCATGTACTGCGGCTTCTGTTGCTCGGCCGGAAGCTCGTTCTTCATCAGGTTGTAGACGTCCCGCAGCCGATACTCGAGGCGGCCGGGCCGGTCGTAGAACCAGTACACGTGCTCGGCATAGGCGTCGACGACGTCGCCCATGTTTTGTGCGATCCACTTCATCCAGATGTAGTGGTTCTTTGCGGGAACGCTCTCGACGAGCCCGCCGCCCATCAGATGGACGTGCTCTCGGAGGGCGCGTGCCACCAGCTGGCCGTTCAGGGCCCGGACGAGGGTGTTGTACTCGTCGAGCGTGACTGTCGCGTTCGGGTCGTTCGGCTCGTTCCCGACCTCCGCCCAGCGGACGTTCGTGAGGCCGTAGGTCCGGATCAGCTCCTCGAGCACGTCGGCGAACTTGCTCATTGCCGGCGCGGGAGCGAGTCTCGCGTTCCCCAGGTTCTGAAAGGTGATGTCGATCGTCGCCCCGCTCTCCTGCGCGAGCCGCACAACCTTGACGAACGATGCGTAGTTCGTCTGCCAGTCCGGGAACTTCCCGTTCGCGTTCCCGTCCCAGTTGTCGTTGTAGAAGATGCGCACGAGCTGCGGCTCGAGCTTCCGCACCTTGTCCTCGACGTTTCCGTAGCCGACGCCGGCGGGCCACGGCGTGACGGGTGCGTACAGATGCATTCCGAACTGCGAGCCGTACCCGACAAGGGAGGGGAAGAGCACGGTCTGCGGCGTCGAGAGCTGATGCTCGGTCACGTCGATCGTGCCGGTCTGCGTGTTGTTTGCGGAGTCCGTCTCAGCCGGGTCGGCGCTGTCCACCTTCACGGTGAGCTCGACGGGAACCGCTGTTCCGAACGTGACGTACGCGAAGCTGACCGTTGCCCGGCCACCGGCCGGAACGGTGACGCGCTCTGTGGCGCCAGGTATCGCAGACACGGCAACGTTCGCCGACGCTCCGACGTCGCCGTTGCGCTCTGCGATCACGACCTTGACGGCGACCGGCTTCCCCACGAGCGCCTGCTGCGGGCGGATCTCCTCGACGACCAGGTCAGGACGAAGCAGCGTCCGCGTTGTCCCCCGGGCGTCGTACGTTCGCGTCGGCGTCCCCGTCTGGATCAGGACGTCGGCCTCGATCCTGCGACCGCGCGGGACGTTACCGAGGTCGATGTCCTTCGCGACGCCGCCTGGCGCGGCGACATCTGTGAGGTTCCGCGTGCCGGTGTGGGAGCCGTCTTCGGCGAAGATCTTCAGCTGAACCTTCTTCAGCACGTCCGGGACGGCACACCCGGACGCCGCCGTGATCGTCAGGGTGAGGTCGGCCCGGGTAGGGCCGGTCAGCGCCCTCAGCTGCATGTCGTATGGAGCTTGCGTCGAGGTCGAGCACGGCTCGGAGTTGTCGGCGCGGGCGGCCCCGGTCGCCGCGGCGAGCGCCGCCGCGAGGATCGCTGTGCCGGCCAGCAGCCTTGTCGGCCCGCCTGCTTCCCGTCGAAGTTGCCTTTTCATGAACCCCTCCTTCGTTGTTCGGAAGGGTGAGGGCGGCCACTAATCGCGCTCTAATCGAGGCGCCGAGGTTCCTTTCGGACCGCGGGAGCGGTACCGTCTGCGGGTGGCCCTGGTTCGTTCGAGCCTTGCGAGCCTTGGATGCGTGTGCGCGCTCGCGTTGCTCGGCGCAGGTGCGGGCGGCGCCAAGATCAACGAGCCCGACCTGACGCCGTACGCAGGGCTCGGCACGTGGGTCAGCATCTATTCACCGAGCTTTCGGACCGACGCCGGCCGGCTCGCGGCGGGACTCGCCCAACGTGGTGTGGGAACACTCTTCGTCGAGACGGGCAACTTCCGGCAGAGCGTCGACGTTGTCGGCCGGAGCCAAGTCGGCGCACTCGTCGAAGCTGCGCACGCGGAGGGACTCGCGGTCGTCGCCTGGTACCTCCCCGACTTCACCAACGTGGCGCGCGATCTTCGGCGTGCGCGCGCCGCGATCAACTTCCGGACGTCCGGTGGTGACCGCTTCGATTCGTTCGCACTGGACATCGAATCGAGCAGCGTGCGCAACAGCAGCGTGCGAAACCGCCGCTTGCTGGAGCTGTCCAGGCGGCTCCGCGCCGGGGCTGGTCCCGATTACGCGCTCGGCGCGATCATTCCGTCGCCGGTCGGAATGAAGCTCCTGCCGCGCTACTGGCCGCGCTTCCCCTACGCTGCGCTGGCCCGCTCGTACGACGTCTTCGTGCCGATGGCGTACTTCACGTATCGCGCGCGCGGCCGGGCTGCCGTCAGCCGCTACATCCAGGAGAGCGTCAGGATCATCCGCAGCCAGAGCGGCGACGCAACGATCCCGATCCACGTCATCGGAGGGCTTGCGGCGAGGACAGGCGCGGCGGACGCGGGTGCGTTTGTCCAAACGACGGCATCGTGCGGCGTCGACGGATTCAGCATGTATGACTACGACGGCACGAAGACCTCCGTGTGGTCGCTCCTCGGGCGTGCTGCACGGCTCGTCTCGTCAGGCGCGCGCTGCTGAGCCGCGGCGGCGCGTTCAGCACCGGGGTGTCAGAGTCGGATCCGGTAACTCTTCTCGACCGAAACAGGGCCTCCACTCAGCCGCACTCTCACACGGGCGATCACCGGACCGCGCACGCGTCCCACGTACCGCATTCGAAGGACCCCATGCCTCCCGGGGAAGAGCTCATGCGTCCCGCCTAGCCGCAGCCGGGACACGAGCCTGCCGCTGCGGACGAGGGTCACCGTCAGCTGACCTCGGAGCTGTTCCGTCACGTTGCCGCGGTTGGCGACGGCGACGAGCAGGTCGCGTGTCCGGTCGTGCCGGCGCACCCGCACGCCACGCACGGCCACCTGCCGGACGATGCGTCCCGGCACACGCACACGGAGCCGGACGCCGAGACGCACGCGCACGGCGACGCGAGTTCGGCTGACGGGTCGCGCGATCAGCATCAGCAACACCTGGTGATCGCCAGGGCGCACGAGGCCGCCGGCGCGGGCTCGCAGAGTGACAACCGCTCGCGACCGTGCCGCCAAGACGAGCCGGGCCGGTCGGACTCTGAGCCACCGATTCGTCGACGCCGGCCGCTCGAGCGGCTTCGATGCGACGTCGACGACAACGCGCTCGCTCCCGACGTTGCGCAAGTCGATCGTTCGCGACGCCGGCGCGACGAGCGCCACTCGTGCGGGTGAGACGGACAGCGCGACGGGCGGGGCTCCGCCGCCGACAGCCTCGGCGGCGGAGCCTGACGCGATCACGAGGACGCTCCCCAACGACAGTGCGAGCTTCGGCGTCATCGTGCGATGACGCTGAATGTCACTGTCGCGGCATAACGACCGGTCGCAACGAGCGGCAACGGGGACGAGAACCCGATCCTCGTCGCCCAGATGTCTCCGCTACCGGCACTGGGAGAATCCTTGGTGCCGACGGTGAGCGCGGCTGCCGGCTGAATCGGGATCGGCACGAGGCCGCCCGCGGCGAGCGGGGGCCCGACGGTCGCTCCTGCCGGCGCCGTGGCCGCGATCGCCAGGGGAAGGTCCCTCGGTGCGAAAGAGGTGCGAGCGACGGCGAGGGAGTAGCCCGCCGGGTTGTTGCTGGATACCGTCACGTTCTCCGGAAGCGCGGTCGGCGTTGCACCGGCGGCCGCCGTGCCGAAGCTCAAGGAGCTGCGGTCGAGGGAGACGGACAGCACGGAGGCCACGTCGAGGTCGACGTTGACGGCAGCGCTCGGCCCGGAGGACGGCGTCCCGGCACACGTGTGCGCGGTCGACGTGGAGTTGCGCGGCTCGGGTGTACCCGCCGCGAAGTCCGTCGCGTTCTGCGCGGTGTCGCCGCAGCCTTCGTCCGTTCGACGAACGGCCAGCGTGTTGGACGGTGCGGGCGCGGAACCGGTGCCCTCGAAGTCGCTCGCGTCGCCGTAGCCGACGAGGTCTTCCACGAGCGGGTTCGCCGAGCAGCTCCCTGCCGACGCTCCGCACGTGAGCGCGACGGCGCTGCGAACGAGCGCGATCTTGCCGCTCGTCGCGGCGAGGTTGCTCGTGCCGGTGGCATCGGGAGCGGGGAGTGAGGCACCCACCGTCCCGCTCGAGGCGAGCTGGATCAGGTAGTAGCCGCCGGCTCGGATTGTTCCGGTCAACGGCGTTGTCTGCCAGGACGTCCCGGCGGCGGTTGCGTACTGGACGCTCCATTCCGACAGGTCGACGGCCGCCGCCCCGGCGTTGAAGAGCTCGACGTAATCGTTCCGAAAGGTGGCGCCGCTGTTGCCGCCGCCCCCGTAGACCTGACTCACGACGATGCCCGAGGTGGACGCATCGGCGGTCGTCGGAAGAAGGATCAGCGCCGTGAGCAGCGCGAGCAGCAGGATTCTCGGCATATGAGTGCTCCGATCGGTCGAGAAACGGGTCGGAGTCCTGGATAGTCGAGACCCGCTGCCACCGAAAGTGTCCGTTCACGTTGTGGCGCACTCTCGGCACGTTTCGGTCACGCGAGAGAGCACGGTCTCGCGTCCGGAGGGTGATTCTTTTTCAGGCCGCCTGGGGAGAGTCGCCGCCCGCAGCTCCCTACGGCGGGCTTGTCAGCCGCCCGACTCGGCGGCCTCCGCTTCCAGCTCGGCTTCGGCGACCGCGATCGCCAGGCCGAGCGCGCGGGTGACGTTGCCCGCCGCGGACGCGACGCGTGCGGTTCCGACAACAGGGGCGATCCCGATCAGCACCTGCTGCACCTCCTCGAGCCCGACGCCGAGATCGGCGCCGACACCGAGGTTCGTGAGGTACGAGATCGGCGGCGCGTCGACGGACGCGAGCGCCGCCAGACGCACGAGCATCAACGTCTTCGGATCGAGATCCGAACGCTCGATCGACGCCGTCGTCATGTCGGTGAGCAGGTCGAGGACAGGTGTATCGCTTTGCTGAGAGCTCATGGCTGCCTCCTCCGATGCGGTGTCTGTTCCATCCGTTGTCGCAGAGCCCGAGGCCGCACGTCTTCGCCTCTTTCGGGTGATCCGTGCTGGAGATAGTGCGCGCCCGGGCCGAGGTGGGCCGCTTCGTCGTCCGGGTTGAGGAGCGAGCAGCGGTCGATCGAAAGGCAGCCGCAGCCGATGCACGTGTTCAACCGGTTGCGGAGGGCGTGGAGTGTGGCGATACGGCGATCGATGTCGCCGCGCCAGCCGCGGGAGAGTCGCTCCCAATCCCGACGCGTCGGGGTGCGGTGCGACGGCAGTGCTGCCAGCGCTGAGCCGATCTGCTCGAGAGGGATGCCGGCGGCGCGGCCCGCCTGGATGAGTGCGACGCGGCGAAGCGTGGCACGGTCATAGCGGCGTTGGTTGCCGCTCGTGCGATCGGCCGTGATCAAGCCCTGCCCTTCGTAGAAGCGAAGGGCCGAGGCAGTGACCCCGCTGCGGGTGGAGAGCTCGCCGATCGTCAGGTCGTCTCGCACTTGACTTCAACCTTACTTGAGGTTTTAGCGTTCTGGAGGCGCGATCACCCACGGCTGAGGAGGAAACACATGACAGCTGTCGCCGCTGAACGCTTTGCCCGCGCCGCCTCGCTGCTCGAGCTGCGTGCCGCGGGTCGGCTGGTCGTGCATCTCGACCAGAACACGATCTGTCTGTTCGCCGACGGGGACGAGGTGTACGCGGTCGACAACCGTTGCCCGCATATGGGCTTCCCGCTGCACCGCGGCACCGTCTGCGACGGGATCCTGATCTGTCACTGGCACCACGCACGGTTCGACCTCGCGACGGGCGGCACCTTTGACCAGTTCGCGGATGAGCTGCGTCGCTTTCCGGTCGAGCTTGACGGCGACGACGTCCTTGTCGACCTCCGGTCGCTGCAGGATCCGCTTGCTCACCAGCGCGATCGCCTGCGCGTCGGGCTCGAACGCGACATTCCGCTCGTGCTCGCGAAAGCGACGATCGCGCTGCTCGAAGCCGATCCATCGGGCGTCGACGTGTTCCGGGCCGGCCTCGGATTCGGCGTCGCGCGCCGTGGCGGCGGTTGGTTCCGCGGCCTCACGACACTCACCTGCTTCATGAACCTGATACCGCACCTCGAGCCGGCCGATCGGGCGGCGGCGCTCTATCACGGTCTCGCCGACGTCGCTTCGGACTCGGCCCTGGACCCGCCGCGCTTTCCACTCGAACCGCTCCCGGGCCGTGCGCCGAAACCCGCGCAGCTATCAACCTGGTTTCGACAGTTCGTCGAAGTCCGGGATGCGGAGGGCGCCGAGCGCGCCTTGATCTCCGCAGTCCGCGGCGGCGCCTCGTCGCAACAGCTGGCGGACATGCTCTTCGCCGCCGCCACGGACCACCGCTACCTCGATGGAGGCCACACGCTCGACTTCGTCAACAAGGCGTTGCAGGCGCTCGATACGGCCGGCTGGGAACATGCCGAGGCAGTGCTCGGCTCTCTTCCGGCGCAGCTCGCCGGAGCGGAGCGGATGGAGGAGGCGAATGCGTGGCGAAATCCGGTCGATCTCGTTGCCCTCCACGAGCACGCGGTCGAGCAACTGCCGCAAGCCCTGGTGGCCGGGAGAGCCCGGCGAGGCCGATGGTCTGCGCGCCGCGGTCTCGTCGAGACGCTGCTGGAGGCCGAGGCGGCGGCGATCCTCGACGCCCTCGTGGAGGCGCTGAAGGAAGGTGCCCGAGAGGTGGACGTCGCCTCCGCCGTTGCGTACGCCGCGGCGATGCGGATCGCGCGCTTCCCGACGAGCAACGAGTTCGGTGACTGGGACACCGCCCTGCACACCTTCACGTTCGCGAACGCGGTCGAACAAGGTCTTCGGCGTGCGGCGTCGATCGAGCTGCTGCGCGGCGTTCTCGACGCTGCGATCAGCGTCCATCTCGACCGCTTTCTCAACGTCCCGGCCACGCGTCTGCCGACACCCGAGGAAGGCGCGAGCCCGGAAGCGCTCCTCGCCGAGCTTCCCCGCCTCTTCGATCGGCAGCAGCAAGTGGACGAAGCCAAGCAGCTCGTCGCCTCGTTCCTCGCCGAAGGCGGCGAACCCTCTCGGCTCGTCGCTGCGCTGGGCGCGGCGCTCGTCCGCGAGGACCGGAACTTCCACACCATCCAATGCCTCGAGGCTGCGGTCCGCCAGCACGAGCTCCTCGCAGGCACAGACGACGCTTGGTTGCCGTTGCTCGCGGCGGCCGGCTACCTCGCCGCGCACGCGACGACGACGCGCTCCCAGCGCCAGACCTTCGAGATCGCGCGGCGCCTCCACCGCGGGGAGAAGCTCTACGAAGACGAAACCGCGCTCGCGTAGCGCGCGCTCATCGGGGCAGCCTGCTCAGCTTGGCAGCTGGGTCCTACCTCACCGGAGTCCTACTGCTGCGGCTCCGGCTTGATGATCCCGAACGTTGCGCCTTGCGGATCGCGGAGGACGGCAATTCGACCGACCTTCGGCACGTCCATCGGCTCTACGAGCGCCGTGGCGCCGAGCTCCTTCGCCTTCGCCTCGGTCTGATCCGGATCATCCACGGCAACATACGGCTGCCAGAGCGGCGGCATAGACGTGTCGGGAAGAGTCATGACGCCAGCGATCTGAGCGTCGTTGCGATTGAAGACCCTGTAGCCGCCGTAGTCCGCTCCCATGTCGGTAGTGGTCCAGCCGAAGACCTCCTCGTAAAAACGTTGCGCGCCGTCGGCGTCGGTCGTGCCGAGCTCATCCCACACGAAGACGCCGGCGGCGGCCGGCCCTTCTTCCGCGGGCTGATAGGCGCTGATGTAGGCCCCCTGCGGATCGGCGAGAATCGCGATGCGACCCACCTCGTCCATGTCGAATGGACCTGCAGCGAGCTTGCCACCCGCCTTCTTGGCTTTCTCGATGGTCTCGTCGACGTTCTCGACCTGGACGTGACCGAGCCAATGCGGCGGCGGTGCTCCCTCCAGCGCCTTGCTGAAGCCGCCGTGCGTCTGTCCGGCTGACGAGATCATCGCGTAGTCGATCTCGCCCGGCTTGAAGACTTCCGTGCCCCAGCCGAACAGCTGCGTATAGAAGTCCTGCGCCCGCTTGGGGTCGGAGGAGACCTGCTCGTGCCAGACGAACTTGCCGACGCTCGTTGCGACGGTGCTCATTTAGAACCTCCTTGAGAGTATGGGTGCCCGCGTCGGGTTTCCGGGCAACGACTGGAAACAGCCGTAAGCATCCTCGGCCATGCTGCCTGCCGACGGGTTGGCTACCCAAGGGGCTAAACCGGTGTGTCGTTGGTACGGCTAGCCGCACTTCTGTCGTTCTGAAGCCGCCGGGGCGGCCTCTCGGACGGCGCGCGCCGTCACTCGAGCCACGGGAGGACGCTGACCGAGACGAGAGCGCGCTCGGCGCTTTCAGCCTGCGCCTCGCGGAGCCGGACCTCGCGAACGAGCTCGAGGAACCGCTCGCCGAGCTCCTTTGCCTCCGGTGGGGTGAGCTCGACGAGCCAGTTGCCGACAACCGCGGCTTCTCGCCAAGCAGCGTCCATGTCGCGTGTGACGAAGCGCCGACGCGCTTCCTCGTCACGTGCAAAGACGAAGCCGTGCATCCGGGCGGCGATCGCGCGGCCTTCGAGGTCGTCGTCGGTCGGTAGCGCGACGAACAGCGGCTCGCGACGCCGCCACCAGCGTTCGCGCCGCGTGCCCCGCTCGGCATCTTCGACGATCGCGTCGGCGCGGGCGAGGACGCGCAGGTGGTAGCTCATCGATCCGCTGGACTCGCCGAGGCGCCGCCCGAGCCGCGACGCCGTTGACGGTCCCTCGACAAGCAGCCCCAGGATCTGGAGCCGGAGGGGGTGGGCCATGGCCCACATCTCGACCCGTGTAGGGACACTCTCGGCGATTGCAAAATTCCTTTGCAAACCCTGATCTTACGGCCCGCGTCGCAAGGGACATGGAAAGGCGCGCAAAGACCATGGCGCTCGCGCTCGCCGCGACGCTCAGCCTTGCGTGCGGAGTGGCGGGCGCCGGCAACACCGGCCTGCCGGGCGCGAAGGCGATCAACGTGTGCGCCGCCGCCGGTCCCTACTGGCCGACGATGACGGTCGCCGTCGACGGCGCCTCCGCCTGGATCGCGTGCAAGGAGCAGTCACGCGTCATCCGGGTCAACACCAACACGGGCAAGCGGGCGAAGTCAGTCCGGCTCCGCGGGCCGGTCATCGCAGTGAGGTCGGGCTTCGGGTCGATCTGGGCACTCGACGGCACGCTCAACCGTCTCAATCCGAAGACCGGCAGAGTCCTCAAGCGGATTCCGCTCGGCGTCTACGCCGCGTACAACATCTGGATTGGCGGCGGCTCCGTCTGGGTGGCCGACGACCGCGGCGGGCGGGTCGTGCGCGTGTCTCCCCGGACGAACCGCGTCGTCGCGCGCATCGCGGCCGGCGACGGGCCCGCGAGCATGGCATTCGACGGCAACAACACGGCGTGGGTGATCAACCACCGCGACACGACGATCGATCGCATCGACCTGGCGACGAACCGCTCGACGAAGCTGACGACTCTCGGAGGCGACCGTGCGCCCGAGCGGATGGTCTGGGTCGACGGCAGCCTCTGGGTCACGGGACGCGGAACCGACCTGCTCCAGGTGCGTCCGGCGACCGGCGCGATTCAGCGCACGATCGAGATCGGCGGCAGCGGCATCGACGTCGTCGCGAGCGGCAACGAGCTGTGGGTTCCGACGCGGAGCCCTGAGGTCGACCCGAGCGGGTTCCCGACGATGGACGCGCTCGAGCGCGTGTCGATCTCGACGGGCGCCGTTTCGACGATGGCTCGGCCAAGCGGCCGACTCGACGTCCACGGGCTCACGGTCGCCAACAGAGCCGTCTGGCTCGCCGACAACCGCAGCGGCTACCTCTACCGCATCCCTTCGCAATGAGTGATTGGCTGTGCATCATCCTCCGAACCCCGGATTGGTTGGAGAGGAGCAAGCATGCCTTTCACCACGGTGATATCTCGTAAGGGCGCCCTGCCGCTCGTCGCGAACATGACGGTGACGGCGCCGAACCAACTCCTGCTCGTGTCGGGAAGCGCATTCGCCGCAGCGGGCCGAGCCGGATCGATGCTCACGATGGAGATCCTCGTCGACGCGAACGTCGTCGGTACGTGCTCGATCTTCGCGAACACCGAGTTGACCCACATGCCCTTCGTTCCTGCAGCTATCCCGCTCACCTTGAATCCGGCCTCGAACCCCTTTGCAGTGACCCTGAGGCCGGCGGCGGGCGGATTCTTCCCCGGTGGCGGAGCGACTTCAACAGATCAAAACGACGTCTTCGAGGTCACGCTGATCGAATGATTCAGCGGTAGCGCCGGTTCGACGGCGGAGCTACGGGTGATTGTCGCGCGGATCCCAGAGCGGGATCGGCGAGGTCGCCTCGTACGCCATGCCGTGCGGATAACTGATCAACTCGACGTCGGTCCCGAACGGATCATGGAAGTAGTTGATCGACTGCCCGGCGGCTGGGCCGTCCGTTAGCGTCACCGGGCCGAACAGCTTCGTTCCGGTCTGCGACTGCAGGTACTCGACGCCCTTGTCGATGTGGCGCACATAGAGCGCGATGTGATGGCCGCCCCAGTCTGAGTTCATCCGGAACGACTGGTCTTGATCCGGCGATGTGTACTGGAACAGCTCGACGCCCGGGCCGTTGCCGCCACGCAGCATGCGGATCTGCTGCACCACGGCGCGCGGATGCACGTCGACGAGCTGGGTCATGAAGTCTCCGGTCGGATCGCTGAACGGCCCGAACGTGAGCGGATTGACGAAGCCGAGCTTCTGCTCGAGCCACGCGGCCGCAACGTCGATGTTCGGGACGGTGATGCCGATGTGGTCGATGCCGAGGAGGCCCGGGACCTTCGTGACGACGGAGTTGGTGCCGTTCCGCTTCGGTGACCAGAGGGGCTTCACGCTCGGCACCTCGTATGCCATCCCATTCGGGTAGCTGATGAACTCGATGTAGCCGCCCCACGGCGTTTGGAAGTACTGGATCGTCTGTCCCGCGGCGGGTCCCTCGGTCAGCGTGAACGGGCCGGCCGGCATCTTGCGGACGCCCTTCCCGACCATGTACTCGACCGCCGCGTTGATGTCCGTGACGTAGAACGCGACATGGTGGCCGGACCAATCCGAGTTCTTCGGCATGTCGTGCCGCTGTCCACCCGGCGCCGTGGTGTACTGGAACAGCTCGATGTTGGCGCTGTGGCCGATGCGAAGCATCGTGATCTGGTCGATCGACGTCGTCTCCGCAACGTCGACGACGCTTGCGACGAACGGCCCGGCTGGGAACGGACCAAACGTGAGCGGCGCGACTGCGCCGAGCACGTCCTCGAACCATTCGATCGCCTGATTGATGTCCGGGACAGTGATTCCGACGTGGTCCAGACCGACGAGCCCCAGCTGCCCGCGACCGGCGCCCGCGAGGGCCCGCTCGGCGGCCGCCCGCGCACCGGCGGCACCGACGATCGGAGCGGCCGCTGCCGCGCCGAGCACGGCCGCGCCCTTCGAAAGGAATTGCCCTCGCCGCATTCTCACTTCGTCGGCCACGCGTCACCCCCCGGAATCGTGGCGCGCACTCTCTCAGGTCGGCGACGGCTTGTCGACCCGGTCACCGTGGCTGCTCGGCGCGTACGACTT
>JBKPMS010000048.1:0-23444 GCA_046732275.1 Actinomycetota bacterium
GCGAGCGCGCGCGTCGACACCGAGGTGGCGACGACGTTGGCGGTGTCGTGAAACCCGTTGGTGAAGTCGAACACCAGCGCGGTCGCGACGACGATGCCGAGGATGAGGTCTGAGCCCAACGGCGGTCAGCGGTTTTTGATGACGATGCCCTCGAGGATGTTGGCGACGCGCTCGGTCGAGTCGATGGCGTTCTCGAGGCGCTCGTAGATGTCCTTCCAGCGGATGACCACCATCGGGTCGATCCCGTTGTCGAACAGCGACGCCATGGCCTCGCGCGTGACGCGGTCGCCGTCGTTCTCGAGCCGGTTGACCTCGACCGTGTAGTGCGAGATGTCGCGGAACGTGCGCATTCGCGGCATCGCCTCGGCGATCTGGCGCGCGGCCTGGACGAGGATGTGGGCAAGGCGCTGGGCCTGCGACATCGGCGCCTCGATCTTGTAGAGGCCGAGGTAGTCGGCGACCTCCTCGGTGTAGTCGACGATGTCGTCGACCGCGGACGCCAGCTCGTAGATGTCCTCGCGGTCGATCGGCGTGACGAACGTCTTGTTGAGGTGCTGGATGATGTCGTGGGTGATCCGGTCGCCCTCCTGCTCGCAGACCAGGATGTCCCGCGCCAGTTCGGCCCGGTCCGGGAAGGCGGACAGCATCTGATCGAGCAGGTCGGCCGCTCGGACGACGTTGGCCGCGGCCTCCTCGAAGAGGTCGAAGAACTCGCGGTCGCGCGGGACGAACACCTGGGACAGGCGCGCCATGCCCCCAGGCTATGTGAAAACGACGCGAAAGGAGAGCGGTCGAGCCGGCGGCCGCCCGCGGCGGCCGCCCGCGCGACCGCGTTTGCTCACATCTCTTCCCCGGGGCCCCAGGCGATGCCGGCGGGCGGCTGTAGCGCCTGCCGGTAGTGCTCGAGCTCGTCCGGATCGATCGAGTAGGCGTGCTCCGCGGCGGGGAAGCGGCCCGCACGGACCTCGTCGGAGTAGGCCCGAACCCCCGCCACCATGTCCTCCTTGATGTGGGCGTAGCGCTTGGCGAAGCGCGGGCTCATGCCGTCGTAGATCCCGAGCAGGTCGTGGAAGACCAGCACCTGGCCGTCAGTCGCCGCGCCGGCACCGATCCCGATGACGGGGACCTCCATGCGAGCCATGATCGTCTCGGCCACGGCGGCGGGGATTGCCTCGAACACGATCGCGAAGCAGCCGGCCTCCTGGAGGTCGAGCGCGTCGCGGTGGACGTCGAGGGCGCGCTGCGCGGTGCGGCCCTGGGCCTTGTAGCCGCCGAGCGCGGTGGCCGTCTGCGGGGTCAGGCCGACGTGGCCCATCACCGGGATGCCGGCGTCGACGATCGCGCGGGCGCGCTGCACGGCGATGCCGCCGCGCTCGAGCTTGACCGCGTCGCAGCCCGCCTCCTTGACGAAGCGCTGGGCGGTCGCGATGGCCTGCTGGTCGGACGCCTCGTAGGAGCCGAAGGGCAGGTCGCCGACCAGGAACGGCGTCTTCAGGCCGCGCCGCACGGCACAGGCCAGCACGAGCATCTCGTCCAGCGTGACCGGCACCGTGGAGTCGTAGCCGAGCACGGTCATGGCGCCTGAGTCGCCTACCAGGACGAGGTCGACGCCGGCCGCCTCGGCCACCTGCGCGGACGGGTAGTCGTAGGCGGTGACCATGACGATCGGCTCGCCGCGCTCGCGCTTGTCCATGAGCGCCGGCAGGGTCACGGGCAGACGCTCGTCGGTGGGGGTGTCGGGGGTCTTGGGAGCGGTGGACATCAGGAAGCCTCCGGAGTCAGCAACGTCGCGACCTCCGCGTCGACGTCGACGATCCGGTTGCTCCGGTCGACGTGGACGACGCGCGGCTCGTAGCGATCGAGCTCGCGCTCGTCGTAGGACGCGTAGGAAATGACGATGATGGTGTCGCCGCGGTGCACGAGGCGAGCGGCGGCGCCGTTGACACGGATCGCGCCGGCGCCTCGCTCGCCGGCGATGGTGTAGGTCTCGAAGCGGGCGCCGTTGTCGACATCCACCGCGTGTACCTGCTCGTACTCGCGGATGTCCGCGGCCTCGAGAAGGTCCGGGTCGATGGTGAGCGAGCCGACGTAATGCAGGTCGGAGTCGGTCACCGTCGCCCGGTGGATCTTGGACTTCGGCATCACGCGCTGCATCGCGCCTCAGTGCCTCCCATCGGCGTCGATCACGGTGTTGTCGATCAGTCGGGCCGCCCCCACGCGGGCGGCGACGGCGACGAGGACGTCGGCGTCGCCCACCTCCTCCACCGGGGACAGCGTGTCGGTGGAGACGAGCTCCAGGTACTCGGGCTCGACGCCGTGCTCCACCATCGCCGCCTTGGCCTTGGCAACGATCGCCCTGGCGTCGCGCTCGCCGGCCTCCGCTGCCTCTCGCGCCGTCGCCAGCGCGCGCGACAGCGCGGTGGCGCGCTCGCGGTCGGCGCCCGCGAGGTAGCGGTTGCGGCTGGACATGGCCAGGCCGTCGGGCTCGCGGACGATGGGGCAGATCTCGATCCGGACCGGGAAGTCGAGGTCGCGCACCAGCTTGCGGATGACCGCGGCCTGCTGGGCGTCCTTCTGGCCGAAGTACGCCGCGTCGGGTGAGACCATATTGAAGAGCTTGGTCACCATGGTCGTGACGCCGTGGAAGTGCTCGGGGCCGCGCGAGGTGCCCTCGAGGGGTTCGGTGAGCGCGCTGACCCGCACCTCGGTGGCGAAGCCGGGCGGGTAGACCTCGTCGTGGGGCGGGACGAAGAGGAAGTCGACCCCCTCGGCTTCGGCTGCGGCGGCGTCGCCGGCGTCGTCGCGCGGGTAGGCGGCGAGGTCCTCGCCCGGACCGAACTGCGCCGGGTTGACGAAGAGGGAGACGACCACCACGTCGTTCTCGGCGCGGGCCCGGCGCATGAGGGACAGGTGCCCCTCGTGGAAGGCACCCATCGTGGGCACCAGGCCGATGCATCGCCCTGCACGGCGGTGGGGGACAAGGGCCTCGCGCAGCTCGGCGACGGTGCGCACGGTCCTCATGCGGGGATCAGGCTCCTCGTGCTCTCGACCAGTGCGTCCCATAGCGGCAAGAGGTCCGGTACCCGCTCGGCCACCGCCTCTCGCTGTCGTGTCACCGTCGCCTCGTCGCCGCGTGCGATGGGGCCGGTGATGGCCTTGTGGGCGCCGTGCTGCGCCCAGTTCTCGACCGTCGCCCGGACGAGGGGGGCGAGCGCCTCCCGGTCGACGCCGGCCGTGGCGGCAAGGCGCTCGGCCGCGCCCTCGAGGGTGACGAGGAAGTTGGAGGCGATGCTGGCGGCCGCATGGTAGGCCGCACGGTCGGCGTCGGCGACCTCGACGGCGCGCATGCCGAGCAGCTGGGCGAGGCCGCGTGCCGCCTCGAGGGCTCTCGGCGTCGCCCCGGCAATGGCGGCGGTGGCGCCGGCGAAGCTCGCGCCGTGCTCGGGGACGGTCATCAGCGGATGCAGCGAGAAGGCCTCGTGCGCCGCAAGCGGCGCCAGGGTGGTGGCGCCGGAGCAGTGTCCGACGAGGCGGCCGGCCACGACATGCTCCGCGGCCGCGGCGATCTCACCGTCGGGGACGCAGAGGATGACGGTGTCCGCGCCGGCGCCGTCGGCCCCGCGGCCGAGTGGCCCGTCGACGGCGAAACCGGCGCCGCGTAGGGCGGTGACGAGCGCGCCGCCAAGGCGGCCCCGACCCACGATGGCTACTGGGGACGCGTCGAACATCGGTGGACGGTCCGTCCTGCGTGCAGTGACGGCCGTGTCAGGGAGGATACCCGTCCGAAAATGCGGGAACCGCCGTCCGGTTCGCTCTGCCCGCTGGTCTAGATTCGCCCCATGCAGTCCGCCGCGGACCGGCGCGAGGCGCTGAAGGCCGTCTACGAGCAGGCGCGCGGCTGCGAGAAGTGCCCCCAGCTCGCGGCCACCCGCACGACCGTGGTGTTCGGGTCGGGCAACGCCGACGCCGACCTGATGTTCGTCGGCGAGGCCCCGGGAGCCAACGAGGACAAGCAGGGCCTCCCGTTCGTGGGCCAGGCGGGCAAGCTGCTGGAGAAGCTGCTTGGGGAGATCGGGCTCCAGCGGGGTGAGGTGTGGATCAGCAATGTCCTCAAATGCCGGCCTCCCGGGAACCGCGACCCCCATCCCAACGAGATCGAGGCGTGCCAGGACTACCTGTGGCGGCAGGTCGAGCTCATCGAGCCGCGGGTGCTGTGCACGCTCGGGAACTTCTCGACCAAACTGCTGCGCGGCGACCCGACCGGGATCACCCGGCTGCACGGACAGGCCGAGCTGCGGGTGATCGGCCCGCGGGCCGTGCGGCTGTACCCGCTCTATCACCCGGCGGCCGCGCTCTACACGCCGTCGATGCTCGAGACGCTGCGGGCCGACTTTGCCCGCATCCCCGACTTGCTCGCCCAGCCGGCGCCCGACCAGCCCGAGCCGGTGCCTGAGGTGGCGCCGGAGCCGATGCCCGGGCCCGAGGTCGAACCCGAGCGCGAGCAGCTCGGGCTCTTCTAGCGGAAGGCCCGGATCCGCTCGATCTCGGCGTCGACCGCCCTTCGCGGCAGCCTCCCGAACGGCTGGACCTCGATGCGGCCGTTCGTGCTGGTCGGTCGGGACGGACGAAGGTGACGTTGCGCCCGCGGTCGGGGCCGAAGCAGAGCTCGCCGCGGAACGCCGCGGGCTTGAGCACGGCACCCCAGCCCGACCGCACGGCCTCGCCGACGGAATCCGAGCCGGTGATGCGCTCGAGCTCGGAGGCGAGCTCGTCCCGCGTCAGCGCGCGGCCGTCGAGCGCCTCGCCCACGTGGGCGTCGATGGCCTGCATCTCCTCGAGTGTGACCTTGTGGTAGCGCAGCCAGGCGGGCCTGAGGTGGGCGTTGCGGTACAGCGACGAGGTGCGAAGGGCGGCCAGGACCACCGTCAGCTGCGCGGGCGCGAACAAGTGCAGGGTCTTGCGCAGTCCCCAGGCCTTGATCAAGCTGCGGCGCACGGCGACGGCGCCGCGGACGTGGGCGGCGCTCAGCCCCGGCACGCGCGCGGCGAGGGACATCTCGGCGCTCGAAGCGATCTGCGCGTGGACGCCGACGAGGCGGTCGGCGACCGCCACAGGGTCGTCGCCGGGCTCGGCGAGGTGCTGGCGGCGTAGCCGGAACGCCGCCACCTGGTCCCAGGTGCACCGAAGCGGCATCGGAGTAGGGTGCCACGCTGTCCCGCCCTGCCATGAGAGGAGGAGAGGTGTCGGTCGTCAAGATCATCGAGCTCGTGGGAAGCTCGCCTGACGGGTCAGACGCCGCCGTCCAGGCTGCGCTCAGCGACGCGCGTCAGACCCTCCGCAACATCAAGGCCGTCGACGTCGTGTCCACGGGCCTGCGCGGCGACAACCTCGAGGAGTGGCGCGCGCACGTGCGCGTCGCATTCCTCGTCGAACGAGTGACCGAGTAGTCAGCGCCTGGCCCGCCGGACGGCCGCGAGCTGCTCGCGCTCGCGGACGGCCGGCCGGCCGAGCAGGCGCTTGAGCGCCGCGCGGTTCGCGAACGTCAGCGCCTGCAACGCGTCGTCACGGGCCGCCGCCCGCTCCCTGCGCAACATCAAGACGGTCGACGGGCGGCGCGGGCACAATCTGGACGAGTGGCGCGCGCACATTCGCATCGCGATTCTCGTCGAAGAGCGAGCGAGTAGGCGCCTTGGCGGCGTCGGGGCGCCGCTGGCTTTGCCCTCGGCGGTGGGCCGTGCGGCGCACCGTCCCGCCCCGGCTACTCGTACCGGTGCGCCATGTGCGCGTAGACCGCCAGCGACGGGCGCGACTGCACCGTGGTGCCGTTGTTCTGGAGCTGCCGCAGGCCTGAGTACGAGAACGGGTCGTTCCTCGCTTCGGGCGCGGACGAGATCCATGTGTACCAGTAGACCCGCTCGAGTCGCAGCGATCGGCGCCCGTCCACGAGCAGGGGGATGACCTGCCCGAGCTTGCGGGCCTGCTGGGCGTCGTTGACCTCGTACCCGTAGGTGCGCGTGAGCCGGAAGCCCTTGGCCGCCGGCCAGGTCAGCTCGGTGAGGTACATCGGCTTCCGGGAGTCGTGGAAGCGGGCCATGATCGCCCGCACCTTGTGCAGGATCAGGAGCACGTTCCTGGCCTGGAGGGTGAACGGGTGGATGGCGACAACGTCGAAAAGGTTCCTCCCGCCGGCCTTGTAGATGTGGCCGAGGGCGTTCCAGCTCGTGCCCACGAGGCCGGCGAGCACGATCTTCGCGGCCGGGTCGGCGGTCTTGACCGCCGTGCGAGCGGCCCGCAGCAGCGCCACGTAGTCGCTGCCGAAGGGCTGGTCGGACCAGTTGAACACCGGCTGGTTGGGCTCGTTCCAGATCTGCCAGGCGCGGATCGGGTGCGGCGGCAGCTCCGGGTGCGCGGCCCAGAACCCGCCATTGGGCCCGTAACGCTGCACCAGCGTGGTCATGAAGTTGGCGTAGTTATCGGTGCCCTCGGGGGGTGAGTTCGAGCTCCCCGGGTGCCGAGCGGCCCAAGCCGGGGCGAAGGTCACCGTGGGCAAGGGGGTAAACCCGTGGATGGCAGCCTGGGTCACCACTGCATCGGTGCCGTTGAAGTCGAACACGCCTGGCTGCGGCTCCATAGCGCTCCACGGCATGGCGATGCGGACGGTCTGGACCCCGCTCCGATTCATGAGATCGAACTCAGACTGCTCGTCGAAGCCGTCGTGGAGAAGAGGCCCGTCGGCCATGACCCCGAAGAAGTTCGGGGGCACCTTGGCCGCCCCCGCCGAACCGGTGAGCGCGCCCAGGCCGGCCACCAACAGGGAGATCGCAACGGCTACCGCATTCATGGGCCGGGCCACCCTAATGAATAGACTCGCCGCCCACATGGCGGCTGCTGCTCCCGCTTCCGCGCGCGTTGCGCTCGTCCACGACTTTCTGCTCGACATCCGCGGAGCCGAACGAGTGTTCATGGCCATCTGCGACGTCTGGCCCGACGCCGACGTCTACACGGCGGTCTACGACGAGGACGGGACCGAGGGCCGCTTCGCGCACAGACCGATCAACACGTCGTTCCTGCAGCGGTTGCGCCCGACGGCGCGCACGTTCCGGCCGCTGCTTCCCTTCTATCCCTACGCGATCGAGTCCTTCGACCTGCGCGGCTACGACATCGTGGTCTCGTCGTCGAGCGCCTGGGCGCACGGCGTGATCGTCGACGAGGGCGCCACCCACGTCTGCTACTGCCACAACCCGTTCCGCTACGCCTGGAATGCGCGCGACGAGACGCTGTCGGGCCGCAACGGGCTCGGCCGCGCCACCCTCTCGGTGGTGTTTAATCGCTGGCGCCAGTGGGACTGGATCGCCGCCCAGCGTGTCGACCGGTACGTGGCCAACTCGCATACGACGTCGCGGCGCATCGCCCGCTACTTCAACCGCGACGCCACCGTGCTGTACCCGCCGGTTGAGACCGAGCGCTTCAACCCGGGCCGGGTGGCCGACTACTACCTCGTGGTCTCCGAGCTGATGCCGCACAAGCGCATATCGGTTGCAGTGGAGGCATTTGCCCGGCTCGGGCGGCCACTGGTCGTGGTCGGCGACGGGCCCGATGCCCGCCGGCTGCGGCGCATGGCGCCGGCCAACGTCGCGTTCGAGGGGCGGGTGAGCGACGAGCGCGCGGCGCAGCTATTCGAGGGCTGCCGCGCACTGGTGGTGACTGCGACGGAGGAGTTCGGCATCGCCGCCGTCGAGGCCCAGGCCGCCGGCCGGCCGGTGATCGCCTACGCCGAGGGCGGCGCCCTGGAGACGGTGACCGAGGGCGAGACCGGGACGCTCTTCCACCCCTGCCGGCCCGAGGCGCTGGCCGAGGCCGTCCGCCGCTTCGACGCCGACTCGGTCGCCCCGGAGGCCTGCATCGACAACGCGCGGCGCTTCGACGTGCGCCGCTTCCAGGCGGGGCTGCGGGCGATGGTCGAGGAGACGAGCGAGCTCGAGCGCCCGCCACGCCCGCCCTCGCGCCCGCGCGCCCGCGGCCGTCTTCGGCCGGTCCTGGTCGAGCCTTCCGGCTAGCGACCGCGGCGGTGATGCCGCCGGCGCGCCGGCTTCGGCGGCGGCTTGCGCTCGAGCACCACGTAGAACCCGTAGCGCGCGACGGGCCGGTACGCGCTCGCCAGGTACCGATCGAGGATCGTCACGCCGGTCGACTTGCCGGCGCGGTTGGGCTCTGGGGCGGCCGTGACCGGCGAGTCGTAGCGGATGACCACCGGCGGGCGCGTGCGCTGGAGGTCGGCGACGATCTCGTGCTGGACCGGAGCGCTCGCCATCACCCCCGGGGCGGCGATGTCGTAGCGGGTGGGGTTGTTGCGCAGCGCAAGCAGGTAGAAGAGCGGGTCGCCCGAGGTGACGAGGTCCGAGCGGCGCGTGGCGACGTAGATCGGGCGCCCGGGCGGCACGCGGGCGTCCGCCATGCGCACCGCGCGCTCGAGCGGCCCGACCGAGCGCGGATTGGCCTGGACGCCGTCGGCGACCGACAGGTCCAGCGGAGCCGTGTCGTCCCCGAGCGCGAGGACCTTGCGGTCAAGGCCCTCGGCGATCACGTACAGGAGCGCGACCGCCGCCACCAGCGCGGGCATCAGCGCGAGCGCGCGGCGGGGGCGCGCCCCGCTGGCGCCGACGAACGGCGTCAGCCGCGGGGGCCGGCCCTCGCGGCGCTCGAGCAGGGGATCGGCGGGCTTGACCTGGCCCGGATGGCGGCCGGCGGCGCTGCGCGGGAACGGCATGGTGGCGTGGACCTTGCGCTTGCGACGCACCGGGACGCGCAGGTTGACCCGGGCGATGCCCCACGCCGCCAACACGCACACCAGCACCGCGAGCGGGGCGGTGTGGAATTCGTCGGGACGCACGATCATGTAGTGCGTCATCCCCAACGCGAAGACGGCGGTGCCCAGCCACGCCCAGTCGTCGCGGCGGGCGCGGATGAGCAGCGCGAGCAGCGAGGCGGCCAGGCCGATCACGAGCGCCAGCGGCAGGTAGAACTGGAGCAGGTTCTCGAACGAGTCCGACAGGAAGCCGCCCACCGACTCCGTGTTGAGGGGGCCGTCGAAGTCGATCGGGAACGGCAGCGACTGGTACTTGCCGAAGTCGACGATCGGATAGCGGACGAGCATGTCCCACGACTTGTCCAAGCCGGCGGCCGCGACGACGGGGGCGAAGAGGGCGGCGCCGGTCCCCAGCGCCGAGACGGCGAAGCGCCCGGCGGCGCGCACGCGCTCGGCGCCGGCGACCGGGCGGATCGCGAACGCGAGCAGGATCCCCAGCGCCAGGTAGCCCGCGAACTCCAGGCGCCAAGCCGCGCACACGCCGGCGAGGATCCCCGCCAGCACAGGGCGGCGCTCGAACAGCAGCAGCCCCCCGAGCGCGAGGGCGAGGGCGATCGGGAACGGGTGCGGCTGCGGAAGCTGGCCCATCGCGAGCGCCGCGCCCGCCCATGCGCCCAGCGAGAGCCGGGGGCCGGCCTCGCGGCGCGCCAAGGCATAGGCGAGGACGGCGACCGCGGCGTCGGCGAGGACCCGGACGACGCGCCATGTCATCAGCGATGGGCCGGCCAGACTCCAGAGACCGCCCAGGAGGTAGGGCTGGCCCGGCGGGTAGTACCACCAGAAGTCGGAGTAGGGAACCTGGCCCTGGGCGATCCGGCGCGCCGCCTGGAGCATCAGGCCCTCGTCGTTGGGCTGGAGGCCCTTGTAGACGGTGATCGCTGACAGCCCGACAGCGATCAGGAAGAGCATCAGGTATACCGGCCAACCGCTCGGTCGGCGCTCCATCTTGATCCGTTGGGGGGCGCCAGGAGCAGGCGATGGGCGTGATGGCGCGGGGATACGGATGAGCTGCGGCACGCGGCGCGTAGTCTGCCGCGCCGTGACGACGAGCGCCAAGCGGGGGGCCGGGGGCGCCGCGTTGAGCGCGCGTTGTCAGGCGGGGCGACGCGCAGGGCGCTGCCGTTGAGTCTTGACCATGCGCCGGCCGTGTGTGGAATGAAGCTGGGCAGTTTGTCAGCCCGGATGCGGGCCTGATGTCCGCGCCCGGTCGGCCGGACCGAGTCCGTCACCGGAGCCGGTGACCAGCGCCCGCTTGCGGGCCACGACCACGCGCTCGTCGCCCAGCGACAACGAGAGCATTACCGAGCGAGGCAGTACCCGCCGCACGGCCGAAGTCACAGCCCCGATCGGGCCGCCCCGCTCGCCGAGCCCGGCCGCCCAGTAGTCCAATGAGAACGTGCGGACCAGCGAGACGTCCGTGACGACCATCAGGCCGCGCTCGCGGAGAAGGCGCAACAGCGTGGCGCGTGGGAGCAGGAACGTGTGGGCGGGGACGTAGCCCCACCAGCCGCCACCCGCGACGCGGACGGTGCGGGAACCGGGATCGGGGGTGACCACGCACAGCGTTCCCCCTGGCGCCAGCAGTTCCCGGCAGCGATTCAGCCCGCCGAGCACGTCGTCAAGGTGCTCGATCACGTCGGCGAGCACGACGACGTCGAACTCGCCGTCGGCGAAGTCGGCCAGCGGGGTGGCCTGCACCGGCAGCTTCAGCGTCTCGCGAGCGTAGGTCAGCGAGGCTTCGGACAGCTCGACTCCCAACACGTCATAGCCGCGACGGCGGGCCTCATCGAGCAGCAGTCCGGGCCCGCAGCCGACGTCCAAGAGGCGCTGGCGCGTGCGGTCCGGCCGCACCGCCGGGCCTGCCACTCGGCCGATGCGGTCGAGCAGGCGATTGGCAGTGCGGCGGCGGCCCGCCTCCTCGTCCAGGTAGTGATCGTCACGCATCGTGCGATACAGGGCGTAGAGCTCACGGCCGACCGGCAGGTCGGGCTGGTGGACGGTGCCGCAGCGTAGGCAGCGGTAGAGGTCGCCGTGCTCGCCGGCGCGATGGCGGGTGGGGGAGAGCGACGCGGCGTCCCAGGCGATCGCGGTGCCGGGGAAGGCGAGCTCGAGCTCGCCGCCACAAATGGCGCACGTGCGGGGGACCACCAAGACCGCCGCAGCCTAGCCGTCGCCTCGCCGGCGTGGCCCGTCCTGGATGTCCAATGGATCGGCTCCGCGCCTCGCGCCGAGCACGGCGCGGAGCTGCGCGGCCTCGCGTCCTCCGGAACCTCCGAGGAGCCGGCGGGCTGAGGCGCGTGTGGCGAAGGTCAGCGCCTGGGCGGCGTCGTCGAGCGCGAGTGCGCTACGGCCGAGCCGCTCCTTCACAACCTGGCGCCTACGGCTTGCCATCAGCTCATACGGCTCGCCTCCGTAGGCAGCCTCCGTTGCGTGACCGCCGATGTGGCGCACCCGTACGTCGGGGTCGATGACCGTCGGGACACCGGCCTCCCTGGCTCGCAGGCAGAGGTCCATGTCCTCGTAGAAGAGGAACGCGCGTGGGTCGAAGGGCCCCAGCGCGCGCAGTGTCTCCGTGCGGGCGACCAGACACGCCGCCACCGCCCAGCCCACCCGGCGCGGGCGCTCGGTGCGCCACGGGTCGGCACGCAGCCGGATCGAACGCGGCAACGCGCGTGGGTGGACGACCGCAGGCACCAACCCGGCAAGTTGGCCCGGCTTGGGGTGGGCGCTGCGCTCTACCGTACCGTCGGCATCGATGAGCCGGGGCACCACCAGAACGTTCCGCTCGCGCACCGTGGCCACGAGCGACACCAGGCTGCTGTCGAGCAGCTCGATGTCGGGGTTGAGCAGCGCCGTGACCGCCGCCGAGGTACGGGCGACGCCGGCGTTGTTGGCCGCTCCGAAGCCGGGATTGTGCGGCAGCTCCACCACGCGAGCGCCGCGTTCGCGCGCCAGCTCGGCGCCGCCGTCCGTGCTACCGGTGTCGACAACGACAAGCTCGGGCGCCGGATCGACGCGGCCTTCGAGCGAGCTCAGCAGGGTGGCGAGCTCTGGGGCGGAGTCATGGATCACGACCACGGCCGCGAAGCTAGGCTCGCTCATTGGCCCGCTGCCTCCGCCAGCACTCCTCGGGTGGCCCTGGCCGCCCGCTCCCACGTGTAGTGCTCGGCGGCCGCACGGGCCGACGCCCGGAGGTGCTCGCGCAAATCGCCGTCCCCCACAATGCGGGTCAGGGCTGCAGCGAGTGCGTCGACATCGCCGGGTGGCACCTGCAGGGCCGCGTCGCCCAGCGTCTCGGCGAATGCAGGTAGGTCGCTCACGACTGCCGCCGTGCCGCACGCCGCCGCCTCGAGCGGCGTGAGTCCGAACCCCTCCAGCCACGAGGGGGCGGCCAGCGCGGTCGCGCCCGCGTAGAGCGGCGCGAGATCGGCATCCGGCACGCGACCGAGCAGGCGGACCCCGTCGCCTCCAAGCCTGGCTGCAAGGCGGCCCACCCCCGCGAGTGCGAGTTGTGCGTCGAGGCCAGCGGCCCGTGCTCGCTCATAAGCGGCGACGAGCACATCGGGCGCCTTGCGCGGCTCGAGCGCCCCGACGAATAGGATGTAGCGGGAGGCGAGGCCGTGCCGCTTGCGCACGGCGGCGATTTCGGCTTCCGTGAGCAACTGGGCATCGACGCCCGCGGGCACGACGCGGACCCGATTTGGATCGAGGCCCCAGCGGTTCGTGGCCTCGTCGGCGACCGCCCTGGACAGGCAGACCACGCGCCGTGCACTCCTGGCCAAGCGGTGCGGGCGGGCGATGCGGTGGAACAGCACCTCGTAGCGCGTGAAGTCCTCGGTCCGCCGGTCCCAGGAGAGATCCTGGACGGTGAGCACCAGGGGAACGCCGCGTGAGGTCGCGAGCGGCGCAATGGTGGGCATCCAGACGACGTGGGGGTGCTCCGGGAAAGTGCGGTCGATGCGCGGGAAGCCGGCCAAGCCGGCGGCCGCGTGCGGCACGCGTCGAAGGCGACGGCGGTACCCGACCACGTTTGGGCGCGGTGGCAGCTCCGGCCCGGTGCCAATCGCCCGGCCGCGTACCAGCACAGACAACTCGTCTTCCGGGAACCCGTCCGCAAGCGCAGCGATGAGGCGGCTTGCGTACCGTCGCACTCCTCTCGCCGCCGGGTCGGCGAAGGTGCGGCCATCGATGCCGATTCTCATCGCTTCGCTCCAGCGGGCTAGGACTCGACCGCCGCCACGACCCAGTCGAGCTCCGCGTCGCCAAACGATTCGTCCCAGCTCCGGCTCCACCGGACGTTGCTGCCCGCCACCCGCCCGTCGAAGTCCTCGACACGAGCCGCCGCCTCGCCCAAGCCAGCGGCGATCCCCTCGATGGTCGGCGGCGTGGTCACAAGGTTGGAGGAGATCCTGGTCATCGCCTCGGGGGTCTTGTTCTCGAAGCTGTTCGTCACGGTGATGAGCCCCGCCGACGCCATCTCGATCGGCACCAAGCTGGGATGGGGCGTATACATGAGGGACAGCCCGACATCGTGAGCGCGCAGCAGCTGGGCGTATTCACCCTGCGCGGAGCGCCGCAGCAGCGTCAGCGTAGCGCCGCTCCCGATGTCGACCCGCTTCATGGAGGTGAGCGTCCCGATGCCGTGCAGCTCCCAGCCGGGTGGGATGAGTCCGCGCTGCACCGCGTTGCCCAGTGCCAGCAACCCGAGGTCGTACATGTTGCGCGCCGCGTGGGGCTCGGGCCGCGCGTAGAAGAGCAGCCGGCGGCTCCTCCTCGCCTCGAGCTCGGTGGCCACCGGCGGCTTGACCGGCGTGATCGCGTTCTCGAACGACGCGGATGCGGCGTCCCCCTCCGCCACGCCGTCCGCATAGACGCCGAGCCGGTGCCGGCGAAAGTACTCGCGCAGGAACTCAGTCGAGAAGAATGCCCGATGGGGGAGCCGGTAGGACTCGCTCGCCATCGCCGCCAACGTCCCCATGGGATAGGTGAACGGCTCGTACTCCTGGATCAGGTAGAGAAACCGCCCTCCTCCGATCAGGCGCATCGCCTCGTTGGCGATGTAGGCGCTCCACCACGTGCTGGCGACGAAGCGGTCAGAGCGGCCGATCTCGACACTGCTCGACTCGCGGCCGAACTCCACCTCGACCCGATCGAAAAAACCGGCGAGGCCGCGGTATGCCTCGACGTCCCGGCGCCAGCCGCGCGGCAGGGGTGGCACGCGATCGATCGTCAGGACCCGCACGCGCAGGCCGCGCTCGGAGAGGCGGCGAGCCAAGTTCAGCTTGGCGATGTAGCCGCCGAAGAAGTGGTCGAGGTCGATCGTCGGGATCAGAATATTGACACGCATCGGCGCGACGTCCGAGACGGAGAACTCGAGGGGAGAGGTCTTCTGCACGATCTCTCGCGGTCCCGATGCCGCCGGGCTCGAGCGCAGGCTCTTGGGGGCGAGGTTCGGGGGCGGCGCCGCGTCGAGCCGCAGCTGCCTGCGTGGGCCATTGCCGGCGGTCGCCGCCAGGGCACGACGCCACGCGAATGCGTAGGCGAGCTTCATCTCGGCCCCCAGGGTCTCTTTGCGCCCGAGAAGCTCGGGCAATCCGCGCCGCCACAGGTCCACGGGCAATGCAATCGATCCGTCCGTGCGCAGGAACCGCTCGAGCACGCGTCGCTTGTCTGGCGACATTGCCGGGCCGCAGCGCTGCCCGAGCACCGTCGCGACTTGAACCAGGCGGCAGACGTCGAAGAAGTAGCGCATCTTCCAGGCCCTCAGACGCTCGCGCAGGTCGGTGCGCAGCGAGGCAATCCGCGTGCGCAGCCCCCTGACCCTGCTGGCCTCGACGTGTCCGAGCGCCGCGCCCTTGTGCTGCACATAGTCGTACAGGGGCCGATCGACGTAGGCAATGTGGCCGATGGCCAGGGCGGTCAACGCGATCCAGTGGTCGTGATAGTGCGCGAACTGCGCCGGGGGGAAGGGCAGTGCCAGGTCGAGCAGACGGCGGGGGAACAGCGAGGCCGCGCCCGTCACCGAGTTGGCCACCAGCAGGGACAGGAAGCCCGTGTAGTTGTTCCGGCGGGCCGTCCAGTAGGTGTCGGAGGTGAGCTCGCCGTAGGGCCCGACAATGCGCGCGTCGCTGTAGACGAGCTGGGCGTCGCCCACCGCGTCCAGGAGCGTCCGGAGCTTGTCGGCGTGCCAGATGTCGTCCTGGTCGGCCATCGCCACGAAGTTGGCCGCGGCCGGCACCAGCGACAGGGCGCGCTCGAAGTTCTCGTAGAAGCCCCGACGCCGCGGCGAGCGCGAGACCAGGAAGCGCTCGTCGCCCGAGACCACCTCCTTGATCGCGGCGAAGCGCTCCGGCTCGGAGCAATCGTCGCTGATGACGCACAGCCAGTTGCGGTGGCTCTGGGCGCGGATCGACTCGACCTGGCGCGCGAACAGGTTCATCGGGGGCTCGAACGTGGCCATCGCGATCGCGACGAAGGGGCCACTCGAGGGCTCCGGCGCCTCGGCCTCCAGCGGGGCCGGTAGCGCTGCGATTGGAACCCGACCGAGGTCCGTGACGGCGACGCTGCCGTCCGCGAGGTCGGCCCGGACGCCGAGCTCCGAGTCCCGCGCTCCCTTGCGCGACGCGACCGCTGCCACGCCCCAGAACCCGCTGCGGTAGCTGAGCATCCGGGGATCCTCTGTCGACGTCGGGTCGCTCTCGATTCCGGCGAGCGCATCGGAATCGAGGCCCGGGTGTAGCGCTCGCAGCACGTCGAGCCGCGGCATCTCGTGAGCCATCACCGCCTGCATGTGTCCGTCGACAACGAGGCTGAGAGAGCGGATCCGCGCCTGTGGGCTGAAGCACCATCCGAGCACCAAGATCGCCGTTCCGCGGCCAATCCGCACCTCCGCGGGCAGCGGGACGTCCAGCCCCACACGCAGCTCGCTCGGTGGGGCGGGGGCTGTTTCGAACCCGGCCCGGTCGGGAGATGCGGTGGCGCGCGCCATATCGGGCGCCACGTTATCTCCAGATACTGTGCGGCCATGTCGAGCCACCCGTTCCGTGCGTTGCGGCGGCGGGCGCGCGCGCTGCGCGGGCGCGCCGCGCCGGCGGCCCGGTACGACTCCTGGCTCGAGCACTTCTACGGCCACCAGCTCGAGCGAATAGAGACCGCCTGCCGGGACGCGGGGCCTGAGGCGTTCGCCCTCTTCCGCGACCTGGAGCCAGAGCTGTGGGCGCTGCTGTTGACGCGCGAGTACGACGCCTATCCGAGCATCCGCGCGCTGCTCCCGGACGTGCCCGACGCGAGCTTGCAGCAGCGCTGGAACGGAGCAAGCGGGGCGGCGCTCGCGGGCCAGGGAGCGGCGTTCTATGCGAAGGTCTGTAGGCGCTACGCCGAGCACTCTGGGCGGCGACTCGCGGAGAGCCGCGTCCTCGACTTCGGCTGCGGCTGGGGCCGCCTCACCCGCTTCTTCGCGCGGGATGTCCCCCCGGGCTCCCTGTATGGCTGCGACCCGGTGGAGGGCATACTGGACGAGTGCCGGCGCAGCCGGGTGCCGGCCATCCTCGACCGCACCGAATTCGTGCCGGACAGGCTTCCGTTCGCTGAGACGTTTGACCTGGTGCTCGCGTTCTCGGTGTTCACGCACCTCTCCGAGGACGCCCACGAGGCGTGCCTGGGAGCGCTGCACGCATCGATGAAACCCGGGGGGATCTTGGTGGTGACGGTACGCCCGCCCGACTACCTGCTGTTCTGCGCGACCATGCACCCGCTGCTCGAGTCGCTCGGTGGCGAATACCCAGTCCGGCCGGAAGAGGCGAGGTACCTGTTCGTCGCGCACGCAACCGACGGGCACCCTCAGTACGCCGGCGGGGAGATGACCTACGGGGAGACAGTGGTCACACTCCCCTACGTCCGCGAGCGCTGGTCCGAGCGCTTCGAGCTGCTCGACGTGGACCTGCTGATCGGGGACCTGTACCAGGTCATGCTCACCTTGCGCCGCCGCTGATTACACTCGCGCGCCCATGGAGCAGCTCCGCCGCGATACCGATCCCCATGCACCCGATCCCGGGCGCTGGGGGCACTCCCTGCTCAACCTCGCGGAGGTACTCCTGCCCTGCCTCGATGCGGCCGGTGCACGATCCGTCATCGAAGTGGGCGCCTACGCCGGCGACCTCACCGGCGCGCTTGTCGACTGGGCTGCGGGCGTCGCCGCGCGGGTGTGGGCGGTCGATCCCTCGCCACAGGACCGCCTGGTCCAGCTCGACAAGGAGCGTACGGAGCTCGAGCTGGTGCGCAAGACGAGCTTCGAGGCCCTTAGCCAGGTGCCGCTCGCCGACGCGGTGATCATCGACGGGGACCACAACTACTACACGGTCAGCCAGGAGCTCCGCATCATCGGCGAGCGCGCCGCAGAGGGCGAGCTGCCGCTGCTGATCTTTCACGACGTGTGTTGGCCGCACGGGCGTCGCGACGACTACTACGCGGTCGAGCGGATACCGCCGGAACATCGGCAGCCGATTGCCGAGGGCGGCGGCCTGCACCCCGACGAGCTGGGGATCCGGCCTGGGGCGCTCCCCTACCGTGCTGCTGCCGCGCGCGAGGGGGGGCCGCGCAATGGAGTGCTCACTGCGGTCGAGGACTTCCTGTCCCAGCGCAAAGCGATGCGCCTGGCAGTCGTACCGGCCTTCTTCGGCCTGGGCGTCGCCTGGGATCAGAACGCCCCTTGGGCCGAGGCGGTGTCCGCGGTGATCGGCCCTTGGGACCGCAACCCTGTCCTCGCCCGGCTCGAGCAGAACCGCGTCTTCCACCTCGCTGAGCAGCATGTCCAGGTGGTGCGCAACGCACGCCAGCAGGCCGTCCTCACCCGGCTCCTCGGTTCGAGTGCATTCGGGCTCGCCGAGCGCCTGTCGCGCCTGCGCGACCGTGCGGGCATCGCTACCGGCGCGACCGTCGTCTCAAAGGAAGAAGTCCGTAGGGTGCTGGCCGATTAGGCCGGAGCGCTCGCTTGAGCTCCGCACGCCAGGAGTTGATCCACCGCAGCGGGCGGGTGAGCCGCCAACTGATGCTCTCGTTCACCTCGCGCTCGCGAGCCTCGTGGTGGAGTTGCTGCGACCTTGCGCTCGCCCGGGCGAGCTCCGCCTCGGCTTCGGCCCGCCGTGCTCGCTGCTTCCAGTCGCCGCCGGCCTGACCCACGCGCGCCAGCCTGCCATCCCACTTCTCCGCCACGGCGATGTGGGCCTCGATCCATCCATCCGGATCGCTGATGAGGTCCAATCCGTGATGGTGGATCGCCCGCAGGTCGGCGGTTATCACCTTCTTGCCCGCCTCCCGCACCTGCAGGCAGAAGTCGACATCGTATCCATGCAGCTTTCCGAGCGACTCGTCGAAGCGCATGTTGCGCACGGTCCAAGGCGCGAGCACCATGAGGAAGCCGTCGACCATGTCCACCTCGCCCGTGTGGGCGTAGGCGGGCATCTCGGAGTCCTTCCAGGCGAAGCCCGGAAGGTCCCCACCGCCGCGCTCCCGGTAGCGATGGATGAAGGAGGCCCAGGTCACCGACCCTTCCCACCAGGCGATGCTGCGCACGCCCTTCGCGCCAATGCATCCGACCACGCCGACATCCTCGTCCGAAAGCGCGCGGCGGACCTTGGCGCAGAACTCAGGGTCGACGATCTCGGTGTCCTCGTGAATCAGAACCAGCGCCTCCAGGTCTTCAAACCTGGCGGCCCTGTCGAGCAGCAGGTTGTAGCTGCGGAAGATCGACCCCGCCGCCCGATAGGGCAGGACCTGCGAGTCCGCCTCCGCAGCGAAGTTGATGCCCGGTCCCGCGATGCGGTCGTAGACCTCGGGGTGGACGATGGGGGAGCCAAAGGCGATCATCCTGCCGCCGTCATATAGCGAGTTCGAGCCGCGCCCGCATGGTCGCTGTTAGCGTGCCTCGGCCGATGGCGCGCGCCGAGCGGTACCGGCAACTTCCCCGCCGGGCGATGAGGCTGGTCGACCGGCTCGTCTTCCCGGCGGCCTCCGGGCCGGCCGAGCACTGGCAGCGCCTGGTCATGTACGCGGCGGTCGATCGGCACCTGGAGTCGCTGGGGCCCGGGCAGTGCATGGCCGCCGAGATCAGCGGCGATGCGCACTCGGGACGGCCGTGGAAGGCATATACCTCACTCTCCTATCCGGACTTCGACCTCTGCGCGCCGATCGCGAAGCCGCGCGCGTTCGACGTCGTCATCTGCGAGCAGGTGCTCGAGCACGTGGTAGACCCGTGCGCTGCGGCCGCGAACCTGCGCGAGCTGTGCACCCCCGGCGGGCACGTGATCGTCTCCACGCCGTTCTTGATCAAGGTGCACGAGCTCGCGCTCGGGGCGATCCTCGACTATTGGCGCTTCACTCCGCGCGGGCTGCGCCTGCTGCTGGAGCGGGCCGGGCTCGAGGTCGACGAGATCGGCACCTGGGGCAACCGGCAGTGCGTGATCGGCAACTTCAACCGCTGGTCCGCACGCCGACGCTGGCACTCGATGCGCAACGAGCCCGACTTCCCGGTGCAGGTCTGGGCTTTTGCCCGGCGCCCGGGCTAGAACGCCCTCGCGTCGCGTCCCAGCGGCCGCGGGTCAATCGGCGCAGGGGGCTTCAAAACGCGTCCCGCACTCGCTCGGGGATGGGCTCCCGTTCCTGTCCCTCGAGGTCCTCGCCGTGGAAGAACCAGTGGTGAAACTCATCCGGCTCGATGACGCGCTGGTGCCAGGTGAGGTTGAACTGCAGGTCCTCCTCATTCCAGGTCCCGCTTGCCGCGAGCCGATGGCGGGCCAGGCAGTAGTCGTAGTCGACGCGGTGCAGGTGGACGAGCAGCAGGCCTGGATCGGGTGGGGCATCCGGCACGCTGAACTCCTGGTGGAAGCCGACGTTCCAGGTCAGCGGGACGCGGCTCAGCAGCCGCTTCGAGTACTGCGGTGAGCGGTGCCAGAAGCGTCGCTGGCACAGCACGGGCTCGTCGAAGCGCAGCGGCGGCTCGCCTTCCTGTGGACAGTGGACGACGTTGTAGCCGGTGCAGGTCGCCGCGGGGCTGTCGAACTGGTCGATGTACGAACCCAAGTCGGCATGCCGCGACGGATCGGCAACGACGAACTCGTCAACCTCCGCGTACAGGACCGACTCGTATGAGCGCAACAGGAACGCCTGAAAGTCCTGGACCGTCCCCTTGATCCACATCTGGTCGAAGATCCGGTCGCAGTGCACCGCCAGCGTGTTGCAGGCCCCGGCGAGGCCTTCGGTGCTTCCGTCGCTCGAGTCGTGATCCAGCACGTAGATGTCCGCCGGATCGAAATGCCGACCGTAGTACCGAAGCCAGATTGGCAGGAAGCGCGACTCGTTGCGAGCGATCGTGAAGACGGCGCGGCGGCCGGCCGTGGACATGCCGGGTGCCTCCAAGACGATTTCGGAGCGGTCCAGCTCGATCCAGTCGCCAGGCCGGACACGGGCGAGCAGCATGAGCGTCGCCGTCTGGCCGGCCAAGCCACGAACGTCCACCGAGGCCTCCCAGCCCGCGCGCTCCGCCCCGGGCACGAAAGGGTGAAGTTGGGCCACGTCAGGTCTCGGTTTGCCGACCTGGGCGCCGCTCGCCCGCCGGCCGTCCACGACCACGAGCACCTCGGTTGCGGGGCCGTCGGCGCCGAGCGCCCAGCCCGCCACGATCAGCGGGCCGCGATGCACCAGCGACCCGCGCGCCGGCACGTCGATGCTCCCGACGGGAAGCGGCGAGCGCGACCTGATCGGTGTCACCTAGGCCGACCCGCGTGCCTTCCGGAGCGCGTTGAGCCGCCGCAGCGGATCGGTAAGCCGCCAGCTGAGGCTGCGGGTGACTTCATTTACCCGGGCTTCGGCCTGCATCGACATGGCCACGAGCTCCGTACGCGCCACGGCGGCCTCCGCCTCGGCGCGTCGCGCGCGGTGCCTCCAGTCGCCCCCGGCCGTGCCGACGCCCGGCATGCGACCGTCCCACTTCTCTGCGATCCGCATGTGCGCCGCGACCCAGGTTTCGGGCTCACTCACGAGCTCGAGCGGGTGGTGATGCACGACCCGTAGGTCCTCGGTCACCACCTTGCGGCCCGCCCCCCGGACCTGCAGGCAGTAATCGAAGTCGTAGCCGTGCAACTGCCCCAACGACTCGTCGAAGCGGACATTGCGGACGGTCCACGGTGACAGCCCGAGCACGAAGCCGTCGACCGTATCGACCTCTCCGGTGTGCGCGTACGTGGGTTGGCGATCGACGTTCCAGGACAGCGCTGCGATCTCGCCACCACCCATCTCCTCGTACCTGTGCGTGAACGATCCCCAGGTCACCGATCCCTCCCACCAGGCGATGCTCCGGACGCCGACTGCGCCGACGCAGCCGACGACGCCGACGTCGGGCTGCTCGAGCGCGCGACGCAACTTCGGGCAGAAATCGGAATCGGCGATTTCGGCGTCCTGGTGGACCAGTACCAGTGCCTCGAGGTCCGCGATCTCGGCGGCGTCGTCGAGAATGAGGTTGTAGCTGCGGAAGATCGAGCCGGCTGATTGGTACGGGCGCACCTCCGAGTCGGGCTCCGCGGCGCGTCGGATCCCCGGCGCGGCGCAGCGCTCGTACGTCTCCGGTGAGGTGATGGAGGCGGCGAAGACGATCATGTTCGAATTATCGTGGCAGGATGGAAGCAGAGGGAACGCTGCGCGGACGCGCTCCTTTGCGGGGATGGCGAGTTCTGGAGCGCTTCGAGCCGGCGATCCTGACCTGGCTGGCGCTCGGCGCACTCCTGGTCATCGCGGCCGTCTTCCTCTTCTACGAAACCCGGGGCACGACGTTCTGGTTCGACGAGTGGCGCTGGGCGCTCGAGCGCCACGGCGGAGGGGTCGACTCCCTGCTGCGTCCGCACAACGGCCACTTCTCGCTGATCCCCGTCGCGGTGTACAAGCTCCTGTTCGACACCGCGGGCCTCGACGACTACGGCCCGTACCGAGCGGCCGTTATCGCCTGTCATCTCGCGTACGTGGCGCTGCTGTTCATCTATGTTCGCCGGCGCCTGGGCGGCTACCTGGCCTTGCTCGCCGCCGCGCTGATCCTCTTTCTCGGTCCCGGTTGGCAGGACATCCTCTGGCCCTTTCAGATCGGCTTGCTGATCTCGCTCGCCGCCGGCCTTGGCGCGCTGCTCATGCTCGACCGTCGCGATCGCGCCGCGGATACGGTCGCCTGTCTGCTCGTGGCGCTCTCTCTCGCGTCCTCGGGGCTTGGCGTGGCGATCGCTCTCGGCGTGGCCGTCGAGGTGCTGTGGGGGCGCCGCCGCCTCGGCGACACCTGGATCGTCGCGGCACCGCTCGCCCTGTACGGCCTGTGGTGGATCGGCTACGGGGACTCGAGCGCCTTCGTCCGGCACAACGTCGTCCTCGTGCCGACCTACGTGGCCGACGCAGCCGCGGGCGCGGTCGGGGCCCTGGCTGGCCTTGCCAGCTCCACCTCTTTGCCGCCGGACGTCCCGCTCGGCTGGGGCCGGCCGCTCGCACTGCTGGCGGTGGTCGTGCTGCTGTGGCGGCTGGCCGCACTCCGCCCCGTGCTTCCGCGGATCCTGGCGTTGCTGACGACCGTCCTCTCCTTCTGGACGCTGACGGCGCTCAACCGCGCCCACATCGGCGATCCCGCCTCCAGCCGCTACGTGTACGTCGGGGCGGTCTTCGTGCTGCTGACTGCGGCCGAGCTGGCGCGCGGGAGCTCGGTCTCCCGCCGCGCGGCGGTGGTCCTGACCGCCGGGGTGGCCCTGGCGATCGTGTCGAACGTCGGCGTGATGCGTCAAGCCGCGCGCTACCTCAAGGGCCAGGCCCAGACTGCCCGCGCGGACCTCGGTGCGGTGGAGCTCGCGCGATCACGGATGAACCCCAACCGTGTGCTCGAGCACTTCCCCGGCTTCCCCCTTGTGCTGATACAGGCCGAGCGCTATTTCGCGGCCCAGCGGGAGCTCGGGACACCCGCCGACACGCCCACGGAGATCGCCCGGGAGCCCGAAGGCTCGCGACGGGTAGCCGACCTCGAGCTGATCGCCGACCTCAACCTGGCCCTGCAGCCCGCCCAAGCGGGCATCCGACTCGGTAGCGCCCCTCGGATCGCTGCAGTCACTGGAGGGGCGGTGACTCGGCGGGGCAGCTGCATCGCCTTTCGGCCTGCCGGGGCCAAGCCGCCCGGCACGGCAAACGCGGTCGACCTCAGGCTCCCGGCCACCGGGCTGCTCGTAACCGCGCACGGCGGTCCGGTCACCGTCAGCGTGCGGCGCTTCGGAGACCAGTGGCGGCCGGTGGGCCGGTTGGTGGGTTCGACCGCGGCGACGCTGCGCATCGAGGCTGACGCGTCACCCCTTCCGTGGCGCGCGCGCCTGGCGCCCGCAGATCGCGCGATGCTCTGCGGGCTGGCTCGGACCTCGACGTCGTAGCGACGGCGACACGAGGCTTCGGCGGGCCTCGTTGCGTGTTGCGTACATTTGCGCGCCCATGTCTGGCCTCGTCCTCGCCCTTGACATCCCACTGCCCACGTCGCTGCCGATCGGCGTCGGGACGGCGATCTTCTGCTGCGGGA
>JBKPMS010000049.1:0-5333 GCA_046732275.1 Actinomycetota bacterium
GGCAGCGGCAGCGTGGCGGTCACGCAGGTCCCGCGACCCGCCGCGCTTGCGATCTCCAAGCGTCCCCCGAGCGCCGCGACGCGGTCCTTCATGCCCACGAGGCCGTGGCCGTCGGGATCTGCCCCCCCGATCCCGTCGTCGCGGACCTGGATGCACAACATCGCGTCCTCGATGGACGCGCTGACCTCGGCACGGGCGGCCTGCGAGTGCTTGACCACGTTGGTGAGCGCCTCGGCGACGACGAAGTACGCGCTCGCCTCCATGTCCGGAGGCAGTCGCTCGCTCAAGACGTCGAGATCGACGGGGAGATCCAGTCGCGACGCGAACGCGTCGACGCCGGCGCGCAGGCCTGCGTGAGTCAGCCGCGAGGGCAGAATCCCGTGCGCCAGCTCGCGCACCTCGGCCGTCGCCCGCTCGGCGGTACCGAGCGCCTCCGCCACGAGCGCCTCCGCGTTGCTCCGGTCCTCGCGGAGCGCTCGCTGCGCGAGCTTGAGCGTGACGATCGTGTGCACGAGCCGCTGCTGGGCACCGTCGTGCAGGTCGCGGACCACGCGCCGCCGCGCCTCGTCGCCGGCCGCGAGCACGCGGGCGCGTGACGCGGTGAGCTGGTCGCGGCTGTCCGCGTTGGCGATCGCGGTGTCGAGCAGCTCGGCGAACCTGGCCATCCGCTCCTCGGTGTCGTCGGGCGGCGGCCCGCGGTCCGTCCAGATCGCGGCCAGCACGCCCCACGTGCGGCCATCGACGACGATGGGGGCCCCAACCACCGACCGGACACCGGCCGCGCGCGCGACCTCGCCGATCGGCCCGGTCGCCTGCGCGACGTCATCGAGACGCGCGGTCCGTCCCGTGCGGAGCACTGTCGACGGGACGTTCGTGCCTCCGAGCGAGAAGCGCTCGCCGGTCCGCAGGTAGGCGGCCCCGCGGTGGGCGACGACCGTGAGCACATCGTCGTCGTAGCGCCCCAGCGACACCGCCGAGGCGTCCAGAACCTCGGCGACCTCCGCGGTTACGGCCTCGAAGACCGCGCTCGGAGCCGCGCCCTGCGCGACCAGCGTGGCCACGCGCCGCAGCGCCGCCTGCTCGTTCGCCAGACGCGTCACCTCGGCCCGCGCGTCGGCGTTCGCGATCGCCGCCGCGACCAGTTCGGCGAACTGCGCCAGGCGCCCTCCGGTCGCCGCCGGGAGAGCGTCGCCGCGCGTCATCACCACGATGACCCCCCAGACACGACCGGCGACGACGATTGGCGCCCCGGCCGACCCGCGGACCCCCAGGCTGCGGGCGCGCGCCGCGTCGCGGCCGGAGACGTTCTCGTAGCTGTCCAGGCGAGCCGCCCGGCCGGTGCGCCATACGCGCACGGGGACGCCGTCACCTTCGCGCGAGAGCCGCGTCCCGGGCGTGAATTCCGCGGGCGCTCCCCGGATCGCGGCGATCACGGGGGTGCCGTCCGACTCATAGCGCAGCAGAAACGCGACGTCCTCGCCGAACAGCCGGTACGCCTCCTGCACGACGACGTCGAACGCATCGTCCTGCGGAGCGGCGCGCGCTACCAGCGTCGCCACGCGGCGCAGCGCCCGCTGCTCCTCCACCAGCTGCCGCAGCTCCGACCGCGCCTGGGCATTCGCGATCGCGGTCGCCACGAGCTCGGTGAAGTCCTGGAGGCGCGACTCCGTCTCGGCAGGGAACGGGACATTCTTCGACGTGGCGATCATCACGCCCCACGGCCGCCCCTGGACGGAGATTGGGACGCCGATGGAGTAGCGGATGCCGGTCTCCCGGATCGTCGCTGCGATGACGCCGGGGGCGTCCTCGTAGCCGTCCATGCGTGCCGGTCGCCCGGTCCGCAACACGCGCGCGGACACGCTGTCGCCCTCGAGCGGAAACCGCGCCCCGATCGCGACGCCCGGGTAGCGTCCCCCCTGCGCGATGCTGACGACCGTGCCATCCGCGTCGTAGCGGCCCAGGTGCGTGGCGTCCACGCCGAGCACCTCACCGACCTCCCGCACCACCGCGGCGAAGACCTCGTCCGGCGGCGTTTCGCGAGCGACCAGCGTGGCCACGCGCCGCAGCGCAGCCTGCTCGCCGGCGAGCACGCGCAGCTCGTCGCGACTCGCCTCGAGCATGCGCTGTGCCTCGCGTAGCTCGGCGTCGGCGCGCCGGCGCTCGGTTGTGTCCCGTGCAACGCCGAACACGACGCCGCGCTCCGGCATCGTCCGCGTGTTCCACTCGAGCCACCGGACCGAGCCGTCGGCGCAGATGACGCGGGACTCGAACCCGACGAGATCGTGTCCCTCCCCGAGCTGCGCCAGCGCCTCGCGCGACGGCGGCACGTCGTCCGGATGAGTGATGTCGAAGACCGACCGCGAGAAGAGCTCGGCCTTCGGATAACCGAGCGTGCGCTCGAACGACGCGTTCACGCGCTTGAAGTAACCGTCGAAGCCGACGATGCACAACAGGTCGATCGAAAGATCGAAGAACTCCTGCAGCTCGGTCTCGGACTGCGGCACACGCTGCTGCCCGTCCACCTCGACTCGCTCCTTCCCTTGCGCGCAAGTATGGCGTAGGACGGGCGACCGACGGTGCCGCACCAGCCCCCTACTGACCCGAGCGCAGGCCCGCCCGCGCCGGAGCCCGCCACGGCCCGGGACGAGGCGAATACAGCACTGTGACCAACACGCGACCTGGCCGTTGGCCGATCAGCCCGGAATCCTCGGTTAAGGCGTGCGGACAGGTCAGTGGCCCGATGGGATGAGCGCTACGGCTTCGACCTCGACGTGGATCTCGGGCCACACCATTTGCCGTGGGGACCAGGAGCATGCCCGCAGGCTCGTGCGTGATCATTTCTTTCTGCACTGCGACGTAAGTCTTGATGTCTTCTTCCCGGGTCAGGTACTGGCGGATGCTGACGATGTCGCTGATCGAGGCTCCAGCCTTCTCTAGGATGGCTGCGACGTTTCGCCATGCCTGCCGTGCCTCGTCAGCGAAGTGGGCCGGGATGTTGCCGTTCTCTCGTCGAGGCCGGGAGTGCCGGACACGACGATCTGGTCATAGTCTGAGGGCACTCGGATGGCGTCCGAGTAGCGGCCGATCTGGTGGGAGAAGCCGGCGTCATAGGTTTGGGGCGCGTTCATGCTGCATCCCTTCGCTGGTTGCCTGACACGTTGGGGTTCTTGGGCCAGGGTGCTGTCGGGGATCCGAATGCGCCCCCTTATCCGGAGAGCGCTTGCCGCCGGCTGCGTCTGCGCTCGCTCAAGCGAAGCAAGACGATCGTTGCCTCATAGAGGCCGAAGAGCGGCAGCGTCTCGAGCAGCGTGGTCACGGGGTCGGTACCGGGCAAAAGCGCGCCGAGGACGGAGAGCCCAACGATGGCGTAACGGCGATGACGGCGCAACGTGGCCGAGCTGAGGATGCCCACCCGACCGAGAGCCAGCAGCAGGACGGGAATCTCGAACATCGCGCCGAGCGCGAGCATGGTCATGAGCTCGAAGTGGTAGTACGCGCGCGCCTGAACCATGACGTCGAAGGCGCCGCGGTTGAACCCTTGCAGGAACCTCACGGCCGGCGGGAGGACCAGGAAGTAGGCGAACGCAACACCTGTCGCGAAGAGCGCGGGCGCGCACAGCACGAGCGGGCGCACCGCGCGCCGCTCGGCGGGTGCGATCGCCGGTGAGATGAACGCCCACGCCTGGATCAGCAGGAACGGCAGTCCCAGGAGAAGCGCGAAGGCGAAGGCGACCGTGACCGAGGTGGAGAACGGCTCCCCAAGCCCGAGCGTAATAGGCGCGCGGGCGTCGGGGCGCGCGAGCGACTGGCTGGCGGCCGCGAGGGAGCGGGCCGCGCTCAGCGCGGCCCGCTGGTCGGCCGGGGCGAGGGAGGAGGCGTGCGCAAGCCGGGTGAACGCGCTGGCGCTGCGCGCCAGCGCTTGGGGCAGGTCGCCGCGGGCTCCCTCCGCTGCCGAGCTGATTCTGAGCTGGGCCAACGGCACGTTGAGAACGTGCAGGAGCGAGCGGCTCTGCCACAGACAACCTGCGAACAGCACCGTCAGCACCGCGACGCTGAGCAGGAGCCGTACTCGCAGCTCGCCGAGATGCTCCGTCAGCGTCAGGCGCTCGCCGTGAGCGACGGCTCGTAGCGGGAACGCTTCCATTCGGATCGCGGCCGCTACGGCTAGGCGCCGGGCGTGTGATCGGGCTCGCGCGACGGCTGGATCGCGGGCTGCTCCTCGCGATGTTCGGACGTGGACAGCGAGTCCTTGAAGCCGCGGATCGCCGAGCCAAGCCCGCGGCCTGCCTCCGGGAGTCGTTTGGGGCCGAGCACGATCAGCGCGACGACCAGGATCAGGAGGAGGTGACTGGGGCTGAGAATGTTCTCGATCATGCGTGGTCCTTGGGGTTCGGGTCCGTTGCTCGACTGTAAGCGCGCCGCGACCAGCTCAAGCACGCTGGGCGATTGCCCGGTAGGGCATCGTTATTGCTCCCTGTCTGCGGACGGCAAAAGACGAGGGGCGCCGCTTCAGCGGGCCCTCGTCGTGCTCTCGCGACGACGCTCGTTACTGACGCTGCGCGGCGTCCGCGGCCTCCGCGAGCGCCTTGACGCCGGCGAAGAACTCCGGCGACTGTCCGTGGAACAGCCCCATCGCGGTCAGGAACGTCGCCGCGCCCAGGGCGGCGCCCTCGGTGTTGGTGGGCCGGATGATCGAGCAGATCGGGAACTTCCGATCGAGGAACTTCGTCGGCTCGGGCATGATCCGGTTGGGCTTGAACAGCGGCCCTCGCGCGTTCAGGTCGGGGAACGTGAGCCCGGTGGTGGGGTCGGTCAGCGGCGGAGCGTTGCCGGCCTTGTCCTGCCAGGTCTGGAAGTGCATCGTCTCCGTCGGGCCGATGCTGAGCAAGATACGCAGCACCTCGGGGCTCGTCACTCGCTGCGCGAGCGAGGCGTACAGGCTCGTGCCGCCCTGCTCGATCGTGCCGAAATGGAAGCCGGCCGTGTTCGCGATCGCCTGTAGATGCTTGTGCGGCCTCAGATCTTCGTCGCTGCGCGGAATCGCCGGGTGCCTTCCTACGGCCAGGTCGGGGACGGCCTGCGGCACGCTGTCGCCCAGGTCCGGGTTCTTCGAGTCGCTGCGGTAGCGCGTCCACCAGCTGGTGTCGATGGTCAGTTTCATCAGGTTGGTCAACCGGCCGATTTGACGCGCGCCGGTCGCCTTGCTGCTGGGCAGGGTGCGGAACTTGTCCAGGTTGATGGGGTCCGCGCCGTTCGCCCGCAGATACGCGTTGATGAAGTTCGCGTGGCTCTGCTCGTCATCGGCGTTGTCGTGGATGTACTGGGGGATGTCC
>JBKPMS010000050.1:0-31399 GCA_046732275.1 Actinomycetota bacterium
TACGGGACTCGCGGTCACCGGGACGGGCGGCGACGTGCTGTTCGTCGAGGCGACCAGGATGCCCGGCGGCAAGGAAGGCCTCGTCCTGACCGGCCAGCTCGGCGACGTGATGAAGGAGTCGGCGCGGATCGCACTCTCGTACGTACGGTCGCATGCCGACGAGCTCGGGCTCGACGACCATGCGTTCGACGACGCGAGCTTCCACGTTCACGTGCCGGCCGGCGCGATCCCGAAGGACGGCCCGAGCGCCGGCATCACGATGACGACGGCACTCGCCTCGCTCCTGACGGGCCGGCCGGTGAAGCACACTGTCGGCATGACCGGCGAGGTCACGCTGCAAGGGCGGGTGCTTCCGATCGGCGGCCTGAAGCAGAAGGCGCTGGCCGCCCACGCCGCGGGTCTCACCGACGTGATCATCCCTGAGCGCAACCGCGCCGACCTGGACGATGTCCCGGAGGACGTCCGCGACGAGATGAGCTTCCACCCGGTGATGAGCCTGGACGAGGTGCTCGAGCTCTCGCTCGAGCCGCAGCCGGCGCATGCGTTGTCGTAGCTGCCCGCCGCTCCCCGAGGAGGTTCGCCGTGCGGCGAGCCTCCTCGAACGGCGTTGGACGGTTTCGATCATCTACGTCTCACACGAGGGCGGCGCGGTCAGGTTCAACGAGTTCCTGCATGCACTCGGAAGCATCCCGCCGGCGACCCTCGCCCAGCGCCTCGCCGACCTGGAAGAGGCCGGCGTTCTCGAACGTGAAGTCATCGACGCACGTCCTCCGCGCGTCGAGTACCGGCTGACGGAGCGCGGACGTCAGCTGCAGTCGCTGGTGACGGCCCTCGCGCAGTTCGCCGAGACCGCCTGAATAGAGTTTCGTCTCCGCTATCGCGGAGAGGAGCTCAACTTGGCCGCAAGTGTGACTGCGGCGAGCGCTGCCCGGCAACGAGTGCGCCTCATCTTCAGCGCGCTGCTGCTCGTCCTGCTCCTTGCGTCCCTCGATCAGACGATCGTCTCGACGGCGCTGCCGACGATCGTCGGTGACCTCGGAGGAATTTCCAAGCTCTCGTGGGTCGTCACGGCGTACCTGCTCGCGTCCACGGTCGTAGGGCCGTTCTACGGGAAGCTCGGGGATCAATACGGCCGGAAGATCGTCCTGCAGTCGGCGATCGTGATCTTCCTCGCCGGCTCAGCGCTGTGCGGAATCAGCCAGAACATGACGGAGCTCATCGTCTTCCGCGGGATCCAAGGGCTAGGCGGCGGCGGCCTGTTCGTGACGACGATCGCGGTCGTCGGGGACATCATCCCGCCGCGGGACCGCGGCCGCTATCAGGGCTTCTTCGGTTCGGTCTTCGGCGTTTCGACTGTGATCGGCCCACTGCTCGGCGGCTTCTTCGTCGACAGCCTGTCCTGGCGCTGGATCTTCTACGTCAACATCCCGATCGGCCTGGTCGCGTTGGCGGTGATCTCGACGGCGTTCCAGGCTCCGCGCGAGCAGACCAAGCACACGATCGACTATCTCGGTGCGACGCTTCTCGCAGGCGGTCTGTCGGCGATCGTGCTGTACACCAGCCTCGGCGGCACCACGTATGCCTGGGACGCGCCGCAGATGATCGCGATGCTCGTGGCGGGTTTCGTCCTGCTCGCGGGGTTCGTCCTCGCCGAGTCGCGAGCCGCGGAACCGATTCTGCCCCTGGAGATCTTCCGCAACCGCGTGTTCAGCGTCACGAGCGTCATCGGCTTTATCATCGGGCTGGCGTTCTTCGGCGCGATCACGTACCTCCCCCTCTATCTGCAGGACGTCAAAGGCCACAGTCCGACGACCTCGGGGCTGCTGATCACTCCGATGATGGCGGGCCTTCTGATCACGTCGATCGGAAGCGGCCAGCTGATCAGTCGCTACGGCCGGTACAAACCGTTTCCGATCGCCGGTACCGCGATCGTCGCCCTGGGGCTCTGGCTGCTCTCGCAGCTGCATGTCGAGACCTCGACGGGGCAGGCGAGCGTCTACATGCTCGTCCTCGGTTTGGGCCTGGGGATGGTCCTGCAAGTGCTCGTTCTCGCAGCCCAGAACGCCGTGGACTACAAGTACCTCGGAGTCGCCACTTCAGGATCGACTCTCTTCCGCCAGGTCGGCGGCTCGTTCGGCGTTGCGATCTTCGGCGCTATCTTCGCCAACCAGCTTGCAAACAACCTCGCGGAGAAGCTGCCGGCCGACGCGAGCATCCTCGCGTCACCGAACCCCTCAGCGCTCAAACGGCTGCCGGCCGCGATTCATGCGGTTTACGTCAATGCCATCGCCGATGCGCTGCATCCGGTCTTTCTCGCGGCGTCCGGGGCGGCCGTACTCGCCTTCGCGCTGACCTGGTTCTTGCGGGAAGTGCCGTTGCGAGCGACGACCCAGGCGCCCGATGTCGGCAACGGCTTCCACGGCGCCCGTGACGACGATGCGCTCCGCGAGATCGAGCGCGCGCTCTCGCTGCTCGCAGGCCGCGACCAGAGGTGGTCGGTGTACGAGCGCCTGGCCACTCGCGCCGGCCTTGACCTCGCCCCACCCGAGCTGTGGCTGCTCGCACGGCTCGGCGAGCGCGCGCCGCTGACCGAGCCAGTCCTCGGCGCGCAATTCCAAGCTGATTCGGATGCGGTCGCCGAAGCACTCGCGCAACTCCAGCAACGTTCCCTTGTCGACGGCCGAGACGGCGGCGCGATCGCCCTGACGACCGAGGGCCGTGTCGAGTACGAGCGGCTCGTCGCCGCCAAGTGCGCCGGTCTGCGCGAGCTGCTCGACGGCTGGCAGCCCGACCAGCACGCCGAGCTGCAACGCCTGGTCAACGACCTCGGCCGCGACCTCGTCAGCGAGATTCCGCGGCCACCTGCCGGGCGACGCCCCCAGGCGGCTTCTGCGATCGGGTAGCGTGGCCGCATGGATCCGGAGCGAGCGCGCGAACTCTTGGCGGCCGAGCGCGACCGGATCGAGCGAGCGCTCGCGCGCCTGAGGCATCAGGACACAGGCGAGCCGGCCGACTCACAGGATGCAGGGAATCTTGGGTCCGATCTGTACCAGGACGAGCTCGACGAGGGGCGCGCGGACGATCTCCGCGAGGACCTCGCCGCCGTGGAACGCGCCGAGGCACGCCTAGCCGCCGGGACGTACGGCATCTCGATCGAGAGCGGGGAATCGATCCCGGACGAGCGCCTCGAGGCGATCCCCACCGCCGAGCGCACGGCCGAAGAAGAAGCCCGCTGACGTCTCCGGCAGCGGCCGGGCACTCTGGTCCGAACCGGCCACCCCCGGTGCCAGGCACCGCTACGAAAGTGCCACGTGACCGGCGCAAGAGTGTGACGACGACACCGTTCTCCCTGCATACGCGACGCTTCCCGCAGGACATGTCCCGGTGCCAGCCACCACGAATAGGCGGCCGCTCCTGGCGAAAAGGGTTACCCCCGGGTCGTGGGCGTTGCGACGAGGATGCCGGCGAACGAGGCTGGAACACCGGCGGAGCTGTCGTCGTTAACACCTGAGGCGGCGCGCGAGGAAATCACGCGCAGCCGTTCATGACGAAGGAGAATTCCTGTGACGAAGCATCCCAATTTGCACCTGATCGACGTGCGCTGTTCCTCGTGTGGGAGGACGTTCACGCTGCGCTCAACGGCCGAGACGATCTCCGCTGATACCTGCTCCAACTGCCATCCGGCCTACACCGGAGCGGCGCGGGCCCATGTCGGCGGGGACCGCGTCGAGCGCTTCAACCGGCGCCGCGCACTGGCCGCGACTACGTGAGCTGATCGAGCATTCGCTGAGCCGCGACCCCGCCGGAAGGCGCGGTCGCGGCGCTCTGCAGCGCGTGGTCTCTAGAGTGACACCACCGTGGTGCAGACACGGAAGTCCTATTTTGGTCCGGAGCTCTTCTCGTTTCTCGCTGACCTGCGCGCGAACAACAACCGGGAGTGGTTCGCGGCCAACAAGACCCGCTACGAGGAGCACCTCCTCGAACCGGCGCTTGACTTCATAAACGCCTTCGCACCGCACCTGGAGAAGATCAGCCCACACTTCCGTGCGGAGGCGCGGCCCAGTGGTGGGTCCCTCTTCCGGATCTATCGCGACACTAGGTTCTCGAAGGACAAGTCGCCGTACAAGACGAACCTGGGCATCCATTTCCGTCACGAGCGGGCGAAGGACGCCCATGCGCCGGGCTACTACCTTCACATCGGCCCGGGCGAGGTCTTCGCCGGCGGCGGCATCTGGCATCCGGACACCGCTGCAGCGACGAGCATTCGCACGGCCATCGTCGCGGATCCCGAACGGTGGCGACAGGCCACTCGCGCCGGCGCATTCGCCAAGCGCCTGGAGCTCGGCGGCGATCAGCTCAAGCGAGTGCCGTCGTGGGCAGATGCCGAGCACCCTTTCGCCGAGGACCTGAGGCGCAAGGACTTCTTCGGCTGGGCGCGGTTGACCGAGGAGGAGGTCGTCGCGGCGGACTTCGTCGACGACTACGCCAGCATCTGCCGCGCAGCCGCGCCGCTCATGCGGTTCCTGTGCGACGCCCTCGGAGTCCCGTATTGAGAGCCGTCGTCTACTCGGAAGCCGGTGGGTCGGACACGCTCCGCGTCGTCGAGCGCGCGATCCCCGAGCCCGGAGCGCACGAGGTTCGCGTCGCCGTCGCCGTGTCAGGCGTGAATCCGACGGACTGGAAGGCTCGTCTCGGCGGGCGCGGCGGCCGACTCGCGTTTCCCGAGATCGTCCCGAATCAGGACGGCGCGGGAACGATCGATGCGGTCGGCGACGGAGTCGATCCTTCCCGCATCGGCGAGCGTGTCTGGATCTGGGAAGCGACCTGGCGGCGGGCCGACGGGACCGCGCAGGAGTCCGTCGTGCTGCCGGAGCGTCAGGCCGTTCGGCTCGCAGACGGCGTGTCGTTCGACGTTGGCGCGAGCCTGGGAATCCCGGCGCTGACGGCGCACCGCTGCCTGACCGTCTCCGACGCGGGGCCGCGCCGGTTGAGTCCGGGCGCGCTGGCGGGGCAGACGGTGCTCGTTGCCGGCGGTGCAGGCGCCGTCGGGCACGCCGCGATCCAGCTCGCGCGCTGGGCAGGCGCACGCGTCATCACGACGGTCAGCAGCGACGAGAAGGCAACGCTAGCGCGCGCAGCCGGCGCGGAGCACGTCGTGAACTACCGGAGCGACGGCGCCGCGGACGAGATTCGCGGCGTCTCCTCCGAAGGCGTGGACGTCATCGTCGAGGTCGCACCCGCACCGAACGCCGTGCTGGACAGTGCCGTAATCGCCGCCAACGGCACCGTCGCGGTGTACGCGACCGACGGTGGAGACGAGCTGGAAGCCCCGGTGTGGGATCTGATGCGTCGCAACGTCCGCTACCAGTTCGTCCTCGTCTACACGGTCCCGGCGACGGCAAAGGCGGAAGCGGTCGAGGACGTAAGCGCCGCGGCGGCGGACAGCGCCCTGCCGGTCGGAGAAGACGCGGGCCTGCCGCTGCACCGCTTCCCGCTCGAGCGGACAGCCGACGCCCACGACGCTGTCGAAGGCGGCGCCGTCGGAAAGGTCGTTATCGACGTCGCCTGACGCGACGGTCACGGCGTCGGCGTAGTCACCAGTGACGCCCGCGCGCCGGCGGCATGGACTGCAGCGGAGAGCGCGCCGATGTCGTATGCGCCGTGGTGGCGCCGGCCGTTGATGAAGAACGTCGGCGTGCCGGTGACGCCGCTGAGATCGGCGCTGTCAACATCCTCGGCCACCCGCGTCGTGTAGGCGTGCCGGTGCAGCTCCTCCATGAAACGCTCGGCGTCCAGCGCAAGTTGCCCGGCGTACGCGACGAGGTCGCTCGGGGTGAGCGCGTTCTGGTGCTGGAAGAGCAGGTCGTGCATTTCCCAGAAGGCGCCCTGGTCGGCCGCGGCCTCGGACGCCTCGGCGGCGAATTGCGCATTCGGATGGACATCGCTCAAAGGCAGATGCCGCCACACGTAGCGGACATCACCGAATTCACGGAGGAGCTCGCGCACGACTGGCTCCGCCCGCCCGCAGTACGGACACTCGAAATCGCCGTACTCGACAACGGTGACAGGAGCATCGACCGGGCCTCGGTAGTGGTCTCGCTCCGGATCGACGTCGATGTAGAGATCGACGATCGGCTCGTCGGTGCCGAGCAAGCTCTTGATCCGCAGCCGGCGAGGCAGCAGCGCAGTCGCCCGGAACAACAGCCATGTAACGACCGCGGCGCCCGCGGCGGAGCTGAGGATGCCGATCTTCGCGTCCTCGAGCTCTCGGCCGTCGAAGGCGAGCGTTGCGACGAGCAGCGCGACCGTGAAGCCCACCCCGGCAATCGTCCCACCGCCGGCCACCGCAGCCCAGCCGACCGGCGGGCGCAGTCGTCGACGGCTCAGCTCTGTCAGCAGCCAGGAGCTGCCGACAATGCCGACCGGCTTGCCGACGATGTAGCCGACGAGGATCCCGAGCGTGATCGGCGAGGAGAACGCGCTCGAGAGAACGGAGCCGGTAACGGCGATACCGGCGTTGGCAAGGGCGAACACCGGTACGACCACGTAGCTCGTCCAGGGGTGAAACCTCTGCTGCAGCCGTTCGTTCGCTGAAGTGGCCGATCTGAGCTCCGTTTGCGCTACGCGCGCGAGCTCCGCGGTCGGCTGTTCGCGGAATTCACGGACCCGCTCCGTCACCTGTTCGAGCCTGGACCGCGGCGGCGGAAAGGCATACGTCAGGAGCCCCAATACCAGACCGACGACCACGGGCTCGATGCCCGATTTCAGCAGTGCGACCCAGGCGGCGGTTCCCAGAATCGCGAAGGAAATGCCGGCCGGAACTCTGAAACGGCGGGCCACGAGGATCGCCCCGAGGAGCGCGATGGCGATCAGCAGCGGCACGACGCGAAGGTTCTCCGTGTAGACGGTTGCGATGACGATGACTGCGACGACGTCATCGACGACAACCACCGTGAGCATGAACGCGCGCAAGCGGTCCGGGAACCGCGGGCCCACGAGGGCGAGCAGGCCCAATGCGAAAGCTGTGTCGGTGGACATCGCGACGCCCCAACCACCCGCGGACGAGCGGCCCGCGTTGAACGCGAGATAGATGGCCACCGACGCGGCGACGCCGCTCAGCCCGGCCAGGAGCGGCAGCGCGAAGCGCCGGCGCTCGCGCAGCTCGCCGATGTCGAACTCGCGGCGCGCCTCCAGCCCCACCACGAGGAAGAAGAGCGTCATCAACCCGCTGTTCACCCAGCCGCGAAGATCGAGGGCGATGCCCGCGTCGCCGAGCTGGATCGACAGCATCGTTCCCCACAGGCGCTCGTAGGAGTGCTCGTCGATGTTCACCCATGCGAGTGCCGCAACCGCAGCGGCGAGCAAGACCGCGGCGCCGCCGGTCTCCGTTCGGAGGAAGTTGCGCAGGGGCGTTTGCGCGCTTCGCGCCCATGCCGTTCGTCCCGAGAACGCCGACGGCCGCGGGACGCGGCTGCCGTTACGCGGCCTGGGCACCTCGAGGCTCTACCGACCTATGGCAGCCGCAAGCAACTCAACCTGCCCCGGGTCCGCAGAAGCCGGAAAACAGATGGCTTCGCCTACACCCGCTGCCTGGAATCCCGAGATGTATTGCTGGACGGTGGCCTCGTCCTTGGCGCACGAGGCGATGATCATGTCGGCGTAGTCGCCAAGGAACGCGTAGTAGTCCCCGAGGTTCCGCCGGGCTATCTCGCCTGCGTCCTGACCCAGCACGAAATAGAAGAGCACCATCGTTCGCGGCTCGCCCTCACGGCCGGCGGAGCGCCAGGCCTCGCGAAGGCGCTCGAGCACCTGGGAGAACATCTCGGGCGTTCCGCCGCCCATCGTCCAGCCGTCGCCGTACTGAGCCGCACGCCGGATCGCGGCCGCGCCGGACCCGCCGATGAGGAGGGCCGGCCGCGGGCGCTGCGCCGGAACAGGACCGACGTTGCGTTCCCCACGCCAGAACTGATGGAGGTCCTCCAGCTGTTCGTCGAACGCTCGACCGCGACTGTGAAAGTCAAGACGGCTGACCTCGTAATCGTCCTGCCGGCCTCCGGGTGCGAGCCCGAGGACCATGCGCCCGCCCGAGAGTTGGTCGATCGTCGCGGCCTGCTTTGCCAGGAGCGCAGTGTTCGAGCGGAGCGGCGCGATGAGGATGTCGGTGACGAGCTTGATGCGCTCGGTGACCGCTGCCGCCGCCGCGAGCGAGATCAGTGACTCGTAGTTGGGATAGGCAATCCGGTCGATCGTCCCGAGAGACGAAAAGCCCGCCTCCTCGGCGCGACGTGCCCAGTCCACGATCCCGTCGCGTTGGACCCCGCGTACGGCGTTCGGCAACCCGATTCCGATGTCCATTCGACCTCCTCGCTCTTCGACGTCCGAGCAACGAACTCAACCACACGAGGAGTTGGCGACCGCGGCGGCGCCAGGAATCGCGTCGAGGCCGCACGAGAGCGAAGCGCGTTGCCGTCCGCCCAGGACATGTCCCACAGCGAACCACGCGGCACCCGGACGAGAGCGTCGCATAACGAAGCCGACCCGCTCCAGCCTGTGGATAGATCGTCACACCCCTAGCCCGAAGTACATGGCCCCGAACAGCCGCCTGCGCCACGGCCCTTCGGGCCGTGGCTGGGGACAGTCCCCGGACCCGGCCGCGCGGACGAGGTCCGTTGCGGACAAGGCGGCCAGGCTGAATCAGCGGGCTGCGCCCGCGCCGGGACTCGCTTCGCGGCGTCCTAGCTTTCCACGCCGACCGCCTCGAGCGACGCTTCGACGACCTGGTCGAACGTCCCCGAGACCTTGTCTGCTGCCGTCCGCTCCTCTGCGAGGATCCGCTCCGCGAGCCCGGCGGTCTCGTCGTCGTTCGCACGCCGTGCGACGCGCTTCAGTTGTTCGTACCCGCCGATCTCCAGGTGCTCGAACGCGTACGCGAACGCTGCGAGCTTCCCGGGAGTGTCCGGATGCGCCTGGAAGAAGAGCCCCCAGTTGAGCGCGCCGAGCCGCATCGCCGCGTCCTTCACGGCGTTCGTCGAGCCTCCGATCGACTCGAGCCGCTCCTTGACGAGGCGCGCGTGCTCACGGGTCTCGTTGAGATGCTCGGCGAGAACTCGCGCGAGGTTCGAGTCGCCGGCGATCTTCGGGCCGCGCTCGAGCAGAGCCGTCGCCTGTTGTTCGATCGCATGCGCGTCCGCAAGGTATTTCCGCAGCCGCTCCTGCATGTTGTCGTCGCCGACCTCGCGCAGCGAGGCTTCGACGGCGCGGTCAAACGAGCCGGCGAGGCGCTCACCCATCGACTCTTCCTGCGCACCGATCTCTTGCGCCATCTCTTCCGTCTCGGCGTCGCCCACGGCGCGCGCCACGCGGCCGAGCAACTCGTAGCCGGCAAGCTCGAGATGCTCGTATGAGTACGCGTGTGCCGTTAGCTTCCCCGGAGTGTCCGGCTGGAACTTGGCGAACAGCAGAAACCCCACGCCGCCGACACGCATGACGAGCTCCTTGAGGGCGGCCGGCGAAGCGTCTCGGGCCTCGAGACGAGCCCGGACGAGCCGCTCGTGTTCCTCCGTCTCGGCGAGATGCTCCGTGAAGATCCGCGCAAGCTCCGGGTCGCCGGCTGCATCGGGAGCTCTTCGGAGCTGGGCGAGCGCCTGCGCCTCGATCGAGTGCGCGTCCGTGAGGTACTTCGTGAGCTGCTCCTGGATGTCAGTCGCCATCGTTCCTCCTCGGTCGGGTTCGCCCCCTTCTCGTCCCCACGCGTTCACCACGGAAACGCACGAGGCGAGCTAGGTGCTCGTCGAGATCGACGGCCGGGAGGTCTCTGCCGAGGCGCTCTGGTCGACGGCGTCGGCCTACGGACACTTCACCGCGATGCAGGTGCGCGCCCGTCGCACGCGCGGACTGGCTCTCCACCTCGAGAGGCTCGAGAGGGCGAATGCAGAGCTCTTCGGCGCGGGGTTCGACGCCGAGCAGGTCCGCGTTCTCATCCGGCGTGCCCTTCGCGATGTCGAGGACGCATCGGTGCGCGTCTACGTCTTCGAGGCCGATCCGCAGCCGGCGATCATGGTGACGGTCAAGGAGCCCGGCGGAATCGTGTCGCCGCAGCGCCTGCAGTCGGTCCGCTATCAGCGGCCCGCCGCACATATCAAGCACCTCGCCAGCGGCCAGGGGTTCTACTCGCGACTCGCCCGCCGGAACGGCTTCGACGACGCATTGCTGACATCACCGAACGACGTCGTCTCCGAAACGTCGATCGCGAACATCGGCTTCCTGGAGGCGTCGGGAGTCGTGTGGCCGGATGCACCCCTTCTTCACGGAATCACGATGCAACTCCTCGAGCGGGAGCTGCCGGAAGAAGGCGTGTCGTCGAGGCGAGGCGCGGTCCTCGTCGAGGAGCTCGGGTCGTTCGACGGGGCTTTCGTCACAAACGCGCGCGGTGTCGCCGCCGTGAGCCAGATCGACGACGCGAAGCTGCCCATACCGCGGGACCGGCTCGAAACGATTGCGCGCATCTACGCCGCCGTGCCGTGGGACGAGATCTAGGGTCTTGACAACGTACGTGGAAGGGTTGTATACCGCTGGTATGTGGATACCGACGGTATCTAAATGTCCCGGCTGACTCAGGCCGAGCGAAAAGAGCGGACGAGGGCCGACCTCGTCGCAACAGCGCACAAAGCGTTCCTCGAGCACGGGTTCCACGGCGCGTCGCTCGATGAGATCGCAGACGAGGCCGGCTACTCGAAAGGGGCCGTCTACTCGAACTTCGCCGGCAAGGACGAGCTCTTCCTCGCGGTCCTCGACGCGTACGCCGAGCGCCGAACGCGAGTGCTTGCGGACGCGCTCTTCGACGAGGAGACCATCGAGGACAGCTTCCGCGCAATGGCGCGCTCCATCACGGCGGCCGACGAAGGCGAGCCGCGTTGGACGCCACTCGTGCTCGAGTTCTGGGCACACGCCTCCCGGAGGCCGGCGCTCCGCGCCGCGGTGGCCGAGCGTCGAGAGCGGTTCTTCACGATCGTCGCCGGCCTGATCGAGGAGCTCGCAGCACGTCACGGGGCTCGCCTGAAGATCCCCGCCCGGGAGGCGGCGCGCGGAACGAGCGCGCTCGCGCGCGGTCTCGCACTGGATCGGCTGTTGTCGCCGGAGACCGTCTCCTCGGATCTGTTCGAGGAGATGCACGTCGCCTACTGCAACGGTCTGACGGAATTCGCCGAAGACGGCCGGCCAATGCCGGAAGGAACCATCGCCCGATGACCACAGCCACGTCGAACGCCGCCGAGATGGCGACGCTGATGGCCGAGGGAGCCGAGCTGATCGTCCGCGACCGATGGTCGCGCGCAGAGCTTCTGAACTTTCAGAGACGAAGGCTGCAGGAGCTGATCACGCACGCGGTGGCGAAATCGCTTGGATCGACCGTGAGTCGCCGTGTCACGGCCGAAAGCGTCGGTGCAGGCGCACACCCGCCGGCCTGCGAGCTGTTCGCGCCAGAACCGCCCCGCCGCACAACGCGGCGAGCGCGACGCCTCCGACAAGCGCCAGAACTCCAGCCCTGAGGACGAGCCGCGATGCACCCTTCATGATTCTCTTTGTCCTCGGGATGAGTTGTAGCGTCAACCAGGCACCATGACGACTATGAAGGACCTCGACGAGCTAGCGCTGTCGCTCCCGCGGACGACGAAGGAGCTCTCTGCCGACGGGCGCCCGTCGTACCACGTGCACGGCAAGCTCTTCTGCTGCCACCGCAGCCGTCGGCGCGATGCGGTGGATGCCGAAACCGGCGAGCGACTCGACGACGTCCTGATGTTCCGGGTGGCGGACGCGGGCGTCAAAGAGCTTCTGCTCTCCGACGCGCGGGGTCTGTTCTTCACGACGCCGCACTTCAATGGGTACCCGGCCGTGTTGCTGCGGATTCCGGATCTAGTGCGGCTCGATCGCGATGAGCTCGAAGAGTTGGTGGTCGAGGCGTGGCTCACCCGGGCGCAGAAGCGCGTTGCAAAGGCCTGGCTCGAGGAGCACGCGACTCCGGACGAGTAGCTTGCACGCCTAGACACATTGTGCTATTCGCGCGCGCGCGTGTAACAACGAATGAGACGGGCACTGATCAACCGTTCCGACCACTACGAGAAGGGGTTGATGCAGATGTCGCTTGCTTCGCTTCAGGATGTCTTCCAGGAGCAGATCGAGGATCTCTACAGCGCCGAGAACCAGCTTGTTCAGGCGCTGCCGAAGGTCGCCGCGGCTGCGGATTCGGACGAGTTGAAGAAGGCGTTCGACGAGCACCTGGCCGAGACGCGCGGGCACGTGCAGCGGCTGAACGACATCCTCGGCCAACTCGGCGTCTCCCCCTCCGCGCACTGCAAAGGGATGGAGGGCCTGATCGCCGAAGGCGAGGAGGTCATCGCTGAGTCCGGCGACCCGGTCGCAAAGGACGCGGCTCTGATCGCCGCCGCGCAGCGGATCGAGCACTACGAGATCGCTGCGTACGGCACGGCTCGCACGCTGGCCGACGAACTGGATCTCGACGGCGCCGCCGACCTACTCGATCAGACACTGGACGAGGAGGCCAACGCCGACAAGCTCCTGACGAAGATCGCGACTGGGGGCATGTTCCGGACCGGCGTCAACCAGCGCGCGGCAACGTAGTACGAGAGAGGACGTCCGGCCGCTGCTCGCGGCGGCCGGACGTTCCCCTAGTCCCGTGAGCCCTCGGCGGCCTGCACGGTCCGCGCAAACGTGACGAACAGCAGACCGCCGACGAGGTTCCCGACGACGGCCAGGCCGAGGTTGGAGAGCAGCTGCGACACGTCGACGTCGGCGTCGTATCTCATCCCGAAGACGAGCTCCAGCGTGCTGACGACCGCGTGGTTGAAGCTGCCGAGAACGATCAACGACCCGACGATCCACGCCATTACGATCCGCACGCCGAGCGAGTCGGACGCTCCCTCGACGAACCACGTCATCAGCGTCATCAGCGCACCTGCAACGAGGGCGCTGAGGAGAGCCGTCAGCGTGGAGTAGCCGGCGATGTGGTCGGCGAGCCCGACGAGCGGTTCGTCACTGCCGGTCGGGAGGACGCCTTGCGCGGTGAGGATCACGGCGAGGAGCGTCCCGCCCACGATATTGAGCACCAGCGCGACGGCCCAGAGCTCACCCAGCTTGAACCAGGACCCGATCCGGTTCTTTTCGAGCCCGGCGACAGGGATGAGGAAGTTTTCGGTGAAGAGCTCCGACCGGCCCACGACGACGAAGGTGAATCCGATGCCGAAGGCAACTGCTCCGACGAGCTGCGCCGCGCTTCCCCCGACGGTTCGCACGGCCAGCGCATAGGCGGCGACGCCGAAAGCCACGTCGAAGCCTCCCACCAGTGCGGTGGCCGCGAGCTCTGCGCGTGGACGGCTTAGCCGCCGCTGTCCTTCCCTGCGCGTCTCCCGGTAGATCTCCTCCGGCTCGCGCGCTGCCGCCATTACACCTTGACGAGCAGCTCGTTTCGCGCGAAATCGAGAAACGCGGCCTGGTCGGGGCCGATCTGGTGGAAGTACGCGTGCGTGTAACCCGCTTCGTCGTACTCCCTGATCTGGTCGAGGTACTCGTCGGGATCCGGGCCGAGTGTCAGCGTTCCCTCGAGCTCGTCGGCATCGCGGCCTTCGACGAGCTGCTCGAAGTCGCTCGGAAGCGGGAGCTCCTGCGAGGCCGTGCCCTCGACCAGCGCGTTCGGCCACACCTCGAACGCAGTCTTTTTGGCCTCGTCCTTGGAGTTCGCGTAGCAGACCGTGATCTGGCCGTACTTGGGCTTGTCCTTTCCGCCGGCGTCTTCGAAGTTCCCGATGATCTCTTCCTTCGGCGCGACGTTGACGAGCGCGTCGCCGATGCGTCCGGCCAGCTCGGCCGCTTGCGGCTGCATCGCTGCGACGGCGACCTCTATCGGCTCCTCGGGAATGTCGAAGATCCGAAGGTTCTCGACCGCGTAGTGCTTGCCCCGGTGCGTCTGGTAACCCCCCTGCCATAGCAAGCGCATGACCTCGACCGCCTCTTCGAGCATCTCGAGCCGCTCGTCGGAAGCCGGCCACTTGGCGCCCAGCACGTGCTCGTTGAGGTTCTCGCCGGTTCCGACACCGAGGAAGAAACGCCCCGGCATCAGACACGCGACGGTCGCGGCGGCGTGGGCGACGATCGCCGGATGGATTCGGATCATGGGGCAGGTCACGCCGGTCCCGATTCGAAACTCGTCCGTCGCCTGCGCGATCGAGCCGAGCACCGACCACACGAACGAACTGTGGCCCTGTGCGTCCACCCAGGGGTGGATGTGATCGGAGATCAGGCCAAAGCCGAAGCCCGCTTCTTCGGCAGCCCGCGCGTGGCGGACGAGATCCGAGGGTGTGTGTTCCTCGGATGACAGGGCGTAGCCGAGCTCCACCGGCGGTCTGTTCCTTGGCTCAGCCGGGGTAAACGTTACGACCACGACGCCGCGACGACCGCCTGGCCGTAACTGACCCCGCCGTCGTTCGGCGGCACAAGGCGGTGCGTCAACACCTCGAATCCGAGCTCTTCGAGACGGCGTCGCGTCGATGCGAGCAGGCGGAGATTCTGGAACGTGCCGCCGGTGAGGACGACGAGGCGCGGATCAGAGGCATCCGCGCACGCCTCGGCCGCGCCGGTCGCGACGGCCTCGTGAAACGCGGCTGCAATCGCCTCACGCGCGCGCCCCGACGCGAGGTCGTCGTAGGCCGCCCGCACGAGTGCTGTCCCGTCGCCGAACCGCCACGCGTACGGCTCCGCAACCGTCTCGCCGGCAAGCTGCTCGAGCTCGATCGCCGCCTGACCCTCATAGGTCACTTCGTGCCGGACGCCCAGCACCGCCGCCACGGCGTCGAAGAGCCGGCCCATGCCCGACGACAGCGGCGCATTCACAGCCAGCGCCGGCCGCACGTCTTCCCAGCGCGCGTACGGGACGGGCCGGCCGGCGTAGTCGAGGTAGACGGCCGCCGACCGCCACGGCTCCCGGATCGCCGCCTCACCGCCCGGGAGCGGGATCGGGTCGAGGTGCGCCACACGCTCGAAACCGCTCAGATCACAGCGGAGGAGCTCGCCGCCCCACAGCGTCCCGTCGGTCCCGTAGCCCGTGCCGTCGAACACGAGGGCGAGCGCAGGGCCTGTCCGCCCATGCTCCGCGAGGCACGCTGCTGCATGGGCGTGGTGATGCTGCACGGCGGCGGTCTCCACGTCCTGCTCCAGGGCCCACTTCGTGCTGAGGTACTCCGGATGAAGATCGTGGGCGATCGACGCGGGCGCGACGCCGAGCATCTGTAGGTACAGCTCGAGATCGGTCTGGAAAGCGCGATACGCCTGCTCTGCGTCGAGATCTCCGAGGTGCGGCGACAGGAAAGCGTCACTGCCGCGTGCGACGCAAAACGTGCTTTTCAACTCGGCCCCGACCGCGACGAGCGGTCTGCGCGCCGCAACCGGCAGCGAGATCGCGCCCGGTGCGAAGCCGCGCGACCGCCGGATCGGAAACGTCGGCCGGACGACCGAGTCCTCGCAGCGGCGGTGGATCGGCCGGTCGTGGGCGAGGAACGCATCGGCGATGTCTCCGAGCCGCTCGTGCGCGTCCGCGTCCTCGTACGCAATCGGCTCGTCGGAGCGGTTCCCGCTCGTCATCACGAGCGGCGCACCGACGTCGCCGCAGAGCAGGTGATGCAGCGGCGCGTAGGGGAGCATGATCCCGAGCCAGCGAGTGCCCGGCGCGACCGAAGGCGCGACCGCGGCGTCGTCTCGGCGACGGAGCAAGACGATCGGGCGCTCGCGTGAACGCAGCAGCTCCTGTTCGGCGTCGTCGACAAGGGCGATCGACTCCGGCTCCCGTGTCATGAGGGCGAAGGGCTTGTCCTCGCGGTGCTTCCGCGCGCGAAGGCGGAAGACAGCGTCTTCGTTCCGCGCGTCGCAGGCGAGGTGGTAGCCGCCGAGCCCCTTTACCGCGAGCACGCCGCCCTTGGAGAGCAGGGACACAGCCTCCGTGAGCGGCATCGTCAACTGCGGGCCGCAATCGGGACAGGCGATGGGCTCCGCGTGGTAGCGACGGTCAGCGGGATCCTCGTACTCTCGGCGGCAGTCGTCGCAGAGCGGAAAGTCCGCCATCGTCGTGTTCGGCCGGTCGTACGGCACGCGGCGGACGATCGTGAACCGCGGCCCGCACTGCGTGCAGTTGACGAACGGGTAGCGGAATCGCCGGTCGGCGGGGTCGAAGAGCTCCCGTAGGCAGTCCTCGCAGGTCGCGACGTCCGCGGGAATGAGCGCACTCCCCACCGTGGCAGCGCTCGCCGCGATCGTGAACGCCTCGCTGCCGGCGACGGGAATCCGGTCGGCCACGACCGCGTCGACCCGGGCAAGAGGCGGAGCCTCCGCGCGAAGCGCGGTTGCGAATCGGTCGAGGCTCTCGCCCGCGCCCTCGGCCTCGACCACAACGCCGGAGCCGTCGTTCAGGACGAACCCGGTGAGCTCGAGCCGCCGAGCCAATCCGTAGACGAACGGCCGGAAGCCGACGCCCTGGACGACGCCCTGAACCCGGAATCTCCGCCGTTCCACGCCCTGATTCTCCCCCGCAGCCAGGTCCGAGGGACTGTCCCTACGACATGTCCGAGGGACTGTCCCTACGACATGTCCGAGGGACTGTCCCCGGGACACGTCCTCCGCGTGCTCGCTGGGAGGATTCAAAGCTGGCGAGATCGGTATACGGCGTCCGAGGCTTCAGTGGGAACCGGGGCGAGCTGCTGATGTGTCTGGCGATTCCGGGGCGGGTCGTGGAAGTCGTCGACGAGCAAAATCGCCTGGCCAAGGTCGACGTCGGCGGCGTGACACGCAACGCGAACATCGGGTTGCTCGACGCGGTGACGCCGGGTGACTGGGTCTTGATCCATGTCGGCTTCGCGCTGTCGAAGGTCGACGAAGACGAAGCGCAGGCCCAGCTGCGGCTCCTTCAGCAGATGGGCGATGCCTACGAGCAGGAGCTGGAGGATCTCAAGACGAGCGTGATCCAGTGAACGCGGACTGCGGCGACGGACATTGCGTCACATGCTCCGATGAAGGTGTCCCGCTGCGCGTCGTCGAGGTGCGCGACGCCGGCCTCGCGCTCTGCGAGGGCGACGTCGAGGTGATGACCGATCTCGTCGGTGAAGTCAATGCCGGCGAGGAGCTGCTCGTCCACGCCGGCGTAGCGATCTCGAGGCTCGAATGAGATTCGTCGACGAGTTCCGCGACGCCGAGCTCGGCCGCGTGGTTGCGGGCGAGATCGTCGCGACCGTCGACCCCGCCCGCGAGTACAAGGTCATGGAGGTCTGCGGCGGCCACACGCACACCATCTACAAGTACGGCGTCGAGGACCTGCTCCCGGAGAACGTCGAGCTCGTCCACGGCCCCGGCTGCCCGGTGTGCGTCATCCCGATGGGTCGGGTCGACGACGGCATCGCGGTCGCCAAGGAGCCTGGTGTCATCTTCACCTGCTTCGGCGACATGATGCGCGTGCCGGGAGGAAGCGGCACGCTGCTCGAGGCAAAAGCGCAGGGCGCAGACGTGCGCATGGTCTACTCGCCGCTCGACGCGCTCCGCATCGCGCAGCAGAACCCCGACCGCGAGGTCGTCTTCTTCGCCGTCGGCTTCGAGACGACGGCGCCGTCCACGGCGCTGACTCTGATGCGCGCGAAGGCGGAAGGACGGCGCAACTTCTCGGTCTTTTGCAACCACGTCACGATCGTGCCGCCGTTACGCGCGCTCCTCGTATCGCCAGACCTTCGTCTCGACGGCTTTGTCGGCCCGGGCCACGTCTCGACGGTCGTCGGAGCCCGCCCTTTCGAGTTCATCCCCGCGGACTACAAGAAGCCGGTCGTCATCTCCGGTTTCGAACCGCTCGATCTCCTCCAGTCGGTGCACATGATCCTGAAACAGCTTCGCGACGGTCGCTGCGAGGTCGAGAACCAGTACAAGCGGGTCGTTCCATATGACGGCAACCCGCAGGCGCTGAACGTGCTCGCCGAGGTATTCGAGCTCCGGCCTCACTTCGAGTGGCGCGGGCTCGGCTTCATCTCGCACAGCGGGCTCAAGCTCTCCCCGGCGTACGCCGACTTCGATACCGAGCTTCGCTTCGACGTCCCCGGGATCCGCGTCGCAGACCCGAAGGCATGTCAGTGCGGTGAGGTGCTGAAGGGCGTGATCAAGCCGTGGGAGTGCAAGGTCTTCGGGACCGCCTGCACGCCGGAACGCCCGATCGGGACGTGCATGGTCTCTTCCGAAGGCGCGTGCGCCGCCTATTACAACTACGGGCGCTTCGCGCGCGAACGGGCCGTCGTCTGATGGCCGTGGAGCAGCGCAGCGAGCGCGACGTCCTCGGGCTGATCGAGCGTGTCAAGGCAAAGCCGCTGCGCTTCCGAGACGAGCAGATCACGATGGCGCACGGTGCGGGCGGCAAGGCGACGCTGACGCTGATCGAAGGTCTGCTGGCACCGGCCTTCGGCATCCAAGAGCTGGCCGATGCGGCCGCGGTCGGCGACCTTGCTCTGACAACCGACAGCTTCGTGGTGAAGCCCATCCGGTTCCCCGGCGGCTCGATCGGCGAGCTGGCTGTCAACGGGACGGTGAACGACCTTGCCGTCGGCGGAGCGAAGCCGCTCGCGCTCACCCTCTCGCTCGTTCTCGAGGAAGGCCTGCCCACCGATGAGCTCCGCGGGGAGGTCGAAGCGGTCGCGCGAGCCGCGGACGCCGCCGAGGTCCACGTGGTCGCCGGCGACACGAAGGTCGTCGAGCGCGGCCACTGCGACGCGATGTACATCACGACCACCGGGCTCGGACGCATCGACGCAAGGGCACGACTCTCGCCGGCTTCCCTGCAGCCCGGCGACCGCATTCTCGTCTCCGGGCCGATCGGCGATCACGGGACGGCGATCATGCTCGCACGCGGAGAATTCGAGCTCGAGGCCGAAGTCGAGTCCGACACGCAGCCGCTGTGGGCCGCAGTCGACGCATTGTTCGACGCAGTCGGTCCGCAGCTTCGCTGTCTTCGTGACGCCACGCGCGGAGGCCTCGCCAGCGTCGTCAACGAGCTCGCACGCTCCTCAGGCGTGGGCATCGTCGTGCGCGAGGCACAGGTCCCCGTTGACCCCGCGGTCGTCGGCGCGTGCGAGGTGCTCGGCATCGATGCGATGTACGTCGCGAACGAAGGGCGCCTCGTTGCCTTTGTCGATCGAGAGGCCGCCGGGGATGCGCTCGACGCCCTGAGGTCCGTTCCCGGGTGCGAGCGCGCCGCCGAGATCGGCCAGGTCACCGAGGACCAGCCTGGCCTTGTAATCGTCGAGACGGCCTTCGGAGGGAGACGTGTCATGGATCTGCTCGTGGGGGATCCGTTACCCCGCATCTGTTGACGCAAGGAGGCTGACGTGAGCCAGGAAGACTTGAAGGACGAGCTTGTGAAGTTCCTGCAGGACGCGCACGGGATGGAGCAGCAATCGCTGCAGACGCTGGAGGCGGCTGTGGCGGTGGCGGGGGATCCACAACTCCAGTCGCTGTATCAAGGACACGTAGCCGAGACTCAGGGCCATCTCGAGCTGCTGAAGGAGCGCCTGGAGCACTACGACGGCTCGCGCTCCCTGGTGAAGGACTTGGCCGGACGCCTGACCGCCGCCCAACTCGGCGCGGGCGTCATCGCCGACTCGAACACTCCGGCGAAGCTCGTGGCGGTCGCGTATGGGTTCGAGCACTTCGAGATCGCGATGTACGAGCTGCTCAAACGGCTTGCAGACCGCGTGAGCGACTCGGATACGGTCGAGATGGCGGACAAGATCCTCGTCAACGAGCGTCAGGCGGCCGAGAAGCTCGCCGCGTCGTACGATCTGGCGCTCGAGCGCTCCCTTTACCACCCGGTGAAGGCCTGACCCAGTGCACGAGCTCTCGATCGCCGACGCAATCGTTTCCATCGCGCAAGACCATGCGGCTGGCCGCCGCGTCCACGGCGTGGACGTCAAAGTTGGCCGCCTGCGCCAGGTCGTGCCGGACGCGCTCGAGTTCGCCTTCGAGCTCGTCGCAAGTGGGACGAACGTTGAGGGAGCAAGGCTGAACGTCGAGCACATTCCCGTGCGCGTCCTGTGCGCACGCTGCCGGTCGGAAAGCGATCGGGACGGATTTCCGCTGACGTGCGCGCATTGCGGCAACGTCGACGTTCAGGTCGTCGCCGGCGACGAGTTGCTCGTCGAGGCGCTCGAGCTCGAGGACGAGCCCATCGCCGAAGAACAACGGACGCTGGTCGGAGGGAGGTAGAACGTGGAAGCGAGCAGAGGCATGCCGGGCTACGAGGAGCTGCAGCCCGCCGGCGGCGTCGACGAGCTGCACATCCTCTGGATCTCGGAAGGCATGAGCTGTGACGGCGACACCGTCTCCATCACGGCGGCGACGCTGCCTGCGCTCGAGGAGGTGGTGCTCGGGCTGATTCCGGCCTTACCGAAGGTGCATTTGCACAACAAGGTGCTCTCGCCGACGCTCGGCGGCGAGGAGTTCTTGCTCCCGTTCCGCCAGGCGGTCCGCGGTGAGCTGGACGCGCCGTACGTGCTCGTGATCGAAGGCTCGATACCGAACGAGAACATCAACGGCGAGGGCTACTGGACGTCCTTCGGCAACGACGAGGCGACCGGCGAGCCGCTCACGCTCAACTGGTGGATCGACCACCTCGCACCGGGAGCCTGGGGAGTCGTCGCGATCGGCACATGCGCGGCCTACGGCGGCATCCATGCGATGGCCGGGAACCCGACCGGCTCCATGGGCCTGGCCGACTACCTCGGCTGGGAGTGGCGCTCGCCGGTCAGCGGCCTGCCCATCGTGAACGTCCCCGGTTGTCCGGTGCAGCCCGACAACTTCATGGAGACCTTGACCTGGCTGCTCTACCAGGCAGCGGGACTTGCGCCCGTCATCCCGCTCGACGAGAAGCTGCGACCACAGTGGCTATTCGGGAAGACAGTGCACGAGGGCTGCGACCGCGCCGGCTACTACGAACAGGCCGATTTCGCGCACGACTACAACTCGCCGAAGTGCCTCGTGAAGCTCGGCTGCTGGGGGCCGGTCGTCAACTGCAACGTGCCCAAGCGCGGCTGGATGGACGGGATCGGCGGCTGCCCGAACGTCGGAGGCATCTGCATCGCCTGCACGATGCCGGGGTTCCCCGACAAGTTCATGCCGTTCATGGACGAGCCGCCGGGCGCATCGCTGTCGGGCGCAATGATCAAGAGCCCCTACGGCCCGTTCATCCGCCTGATGCGCGGCCACACGAACAAGACAGCGAACAAGGAGCCGAAATGGCGCCACAACCGTGACGAGCTGACGACCGGGTACGACCCCCGGTGGGGAGCTGGGAGGTAGCGATGGCCGTTCGAGAACGCATCGAGCCCGAGAAGCGGAACATCGTCGACATGTCCTGGGATCCGGTCACCCGGATCGTCGGCAACCTCGGGATCTACACCAAGATCGATTTCGACAACCGCGAGGTGATCGAGTGCCGTAGCACGTCATCGATCTTCCGCGGCTACAGCGTCTTCATGAAAGGCAAAGACCCGCGCGACGCCGGCTTCATCACGAGCCGGATTTGCGGCATCTGCGGCGACAACCACCTGGTCTGCGCGAACTACGCCCAGAACATGGCGTTCGGCATCACGAATCCGCCGCTCGCCGAGTTGATCATCAACCTCGGCGAGGCAGCGGAGTACATGTTCGACCACACGATCTTCCAGGACAACCTCGTCTTCGTCGATTTCTGCGAGCAGATGGTGAAGGAGACGAATCCGAGCCTGCTGGCGAAGGCCGAGACGGCCGACGCGCCGAACGCGGCGGTCCACGGCTACCGGACGATCGCCGACATCATGCGCGCGTTCAACCCCTTCGAGGGTGACATCTACAAAGAGGCGCTGCACTTCAGCCGCGTCACGCGAGAGATGTTCTGCCTGATGGAGGGACGCCACGTGCATCCGTCCACGGTCTATCCGGGCGGAACCGGGACGGTCCCGACGCCACAGGTCTTCACGGACTACCTCGTCCGCCTGATGCGCTGCCTCGACTTCGTCAAGCGGGCCGTCCCCCTGAACGACGACGTCTTCGACTTCTTCTACGACGCCCTCCCCGGGTATCACGAGGTCGGGTTGCGGCGGACACTCCTCGGCTGCTGGGGCGCGTTCCAGGATCCGTGGATCTGCGACCACCGCTACGACCACATGGAGGAGTGGGGTCGCGCCATGAAGGTGACTCCGGGGATCGTGGTCGACGGCGAGCTCGTGACGACGAGTCTTGTCGACATCAATCTCGGCCTTCGCATCCTGCTCGGGAGCTCGTACTACGAGGACTGGGCGAACGAGGCGACCTACGTCGACCGTGACCCACTCGGCAACCCGGTCGACAAGCGTCACCCGTGGAACCAGACGACGATCCCCGCTCCTCAGAAGCGGGATCTCGAGGGCGGCAACTACAGCTGGGTCATGAGCCCGCGCTGGTTGCACAACGGTGAGCACCTTGCGCTCGACACGGGCGGCGGCCCGCTCGCGCGGCTCTGGGCGACGGCGCTTGCCGGCCTCGTCGACACGCCGTACGTGAAGTCGACGGGCTCGAGCGTCCAGATGAACCTGCCGCGCTCGGCGCAGCTTCCGGAGATGGACTTCGAGTGGAAGATCCCGCAGTGGGGTTCCAACACCATCGAGCGGGATCGCGCGCGCGTCTACTTCATCGCCTACGCAGCCGGCATGGCGCTGATGTTCGTGGAGCAGGCTCTCGCCGAGATCCGCAAGGGCCAGACGAAGGTGTTCGAGGACTTCGAAACGCCCGACGAGGCGATCGGCTGCGGCTTTCACGAAGCGGTGCGCGGTGTGCTCTCACACCACCTGGTCATCCGCGACGGCAAGATCGCCAACTACCACCCGTATCCCCCGACACCGTGGAACGCGAGCCCGCGTGACTTCTACGGGACGCCGGGACCGTACGAGGACGCGGTGCAGGGGCAGAAGATCTTCGAGGAGAACGACCAGGAGAGCTTCCGCGGCATCGACATCATGCGGACCGTCCGCAGCTTCGATCCCTGCCTGCCGTGCGGCGTCCACATGTACCTCGGCAAAGGCAAGACCCTGAAGCGTGTGCACTCGCCGATGTTCGGCATGGCCGGAAGCAGCTGATGACCGACGAGGAGGTCCGCGAGCTCGTCGGCCGGATCGAAAGCCTGCTCGAGGAGATCGACGGCGACCCGAAAGCCGGCGCGGCCGTAGAGGCGCTCGTCGCGCTCTACGGCGAGGCGCTCGCGCGCATCCTGGCGGGCGCCGACCCGGTAGACGACGAGCTCCTGTCTCATCTACTGCTCGTGCACGATCTCCACCCCGTCGACGTGGAGACTCGTGTGCGGCGTGCGCTCGACGACGTGCGTCCGTATCTCGGCTCACACGGTGGCGATGTCGAGCTACTCGGCGTGGAGAAAGGAGTCGCGCGGCTCCGCCTCGGCGGTACGTGCAACGGCTGCCCCTCCTCGAGCGTGACGCTCCGGAACGCGATCGAGGACGCGATCATGAAGGCTGCCCCCGAGCTCGTCGGGGTCGACGCCGACGGCGTGGCCGAGCCGGAGCCGGCGCTTCTGCAGATCGGGTCGCTGCAATGCCCGACGGAGCTGCAGAGGGCATGAGCGGCTCGCGTTTGCAAACGGTCGCCCGGCGTCGCGAGCGGCCGCAGCCAGTCGAGGAGCAGTGCGAGCTGTGCGCTGAGCCGATTGCGCCCGAGCACCGGCATCTGCTCGACCTGAACGACCGCCGGCTGCTCTGCGCGTGCCGCGCGTGCTCGATCCTCTTCGACCGAAGTGGCGCCGGCGGAGGCCATTACCGTCTCATCCCCGAGCGAGCGGTCCTCCTGGAGGAATTCGACCTCGACGACGTGACGTGGCAACGGCTCGAGATTCCCGTCGACATGGCGTTCTTCTTCCACAGCACAGCGGCCGGCCGCGCGGTCGCGTTTTACCCGAGCCCGCTCGGCGCCACCGAGTCGTTACTCGAGCTCGACGCGTGGGACGACCTCGTCACGGCGAATCCAGTGCTGGCGGAGCTCGAGCCGGACGTCGAGGCGCTGTTCGTCAACCGGGCGAGAGCCAAGCGCGAGTACTGGATCCTCCCGGTCGACCGCTGTTACGAAGTCGTCGGGCTCGTCCGCACGCATTGGCGCGGCTTCAGCGGCGGTGACGACGTGTGGGCAAAGCTGGAGGAGTTCTTCGAGGAGAGGAGGCGACGTGACGCTCAAGGTCGGTAAGCCGGACGTGAAGCCCGACACGCCGGCACACACACCAGGCGTGAACCAGGGCAATACCGGCCCGAACGAGAAGAACAGAGGTCATACCGCCGACGGCCGGTCGACGGCGAAGCGGTCGACTGGCGTTAACCCGCGTCACCACGACCCGATCGACCCGCGGATGCCGAACCTGTCTCCTCCCTAGAGCTCGTGCCCCTCGCGGACGCCACGACCCTCCCCGCTCTCGACTTCGAGATCGAGTCGGCAGAGGCGGTTCGCTTCGCCGCCGCCCCGACGGTCGCGTTCACGCTGCGGGTCACGAGCGACCGGCCGGTTCGGTCGCTCGCTCTGAACACGCAGATCCGGATCGCGCCGACCCGCAGGCAATACAGCGAGGCCGACCAGGAGCGGCTCGTCGAGCTTTTCGGTCCGGCCGAGCAGTGGAGCGAGAGCCTGCGCACGTTCCGATGGGAGCAGGTATCTGCGCTCGTGCCGCCGTTCGAGCGCGACACGGCGGTCGAGCTCGCTGTGCCGTGCACCTATGACCTCGAAGTCGCAACGGCGAAGTACTTCTACGCCCTCGACGACGGGGATGTCCCGCTCGAGTTCCTGTTCAGCGGGACGATCTTTTTCGTCTCGGAGCTCCTCAGGTTGCAGACGGGGCAGATCCCCTGGGATTGCGAGGCGGTATATCGAATGCCGGTGAACGCCTGGAAGGACGCGATGGCCCAGCACTTTCCCCGTGCGGCGTGGCTCCGAGTGCACGAGGAGATGTTCGACCGCCTGGTCGCTTACAAAGGGCGCCACGCCCTCCCCACGTGGGAGGCGACGCTCGAGCAATTGCTGGACGGCCGCGAATGAACGATCCCGTTCGCCAGATCGCGGACGCGGTCCTCTACGAGGGCTACATCCTGTGGCCGTACCGCAGGTCAGCGGCGAAGAATCAGCAGCGTTGGACGTTCGGCGGAGTCTTTCCGCCGAGGCACAGTGAGGCACACCCGGACGATCCGCGCCGGCTCCAGGCGGAAGTGCTGCTCGCGGGGAGCGAGTCCGTCGATGTGACTGTGCGCTTCCTGCACGTCGTCGAGCGGAGCGTTCGCAATGCTACGGGTGATCCTGTCGACGAGCTGGTCGTCGACGGCGTGCGTCATCTCGCCTGGGAGGAGGCGACCGAACGAGAAGTCTGCGTGTCACCGGGCCGCACCGCGATCGAGATCTCGGCGGGCTCCGAGACCGAGCTCCTCCCCGGCGGCGCCGGCACGATCGCGCGGTCCTGGACGCACCTCCGCGGCGCCGTCGACGTCGCGGTCACTACCGTTGAAGGGAACGTGTTTCGCGTGACGGTACGGGTCGAGAACGAGACACCATGGGAAGGCGGCGACCGGCAGGATGCGCTCCGCCACACGTTCTGCTCGACACACGTCGTCATGCGGACAGACCACGGCGCGTTCGTCTCGGCGACGGAGTCGAAGTGCGAGAACATCGGGCTCTGGCCCGTGCTCGTCGGCGAGGACGGAGCGACCGACACAGTGCTCGCCGCGCCGATCATCCTCTCCGACTATCCGCGGATCGCGCCCGAGAGTCCGGGCGACCTCTTCGATGCCACGGAGATCGACCAGCTCCTGATCCTGAACGTGCTCGCGCTCTCTCCCGAGGAGCAGGAGGAGATGCGCGCGTCTGACCCGCGCGCACGCGAGATCCTCGAGCGCTGCGCGTCGCTCTCGCCGGAGCAGCTCATGCAACTCCACGGCGCGATCCGCGAGCTCCGACCGGTGGCGCCGCCGTGAGCGACTTCTGGGAGCTGATGGGCCGCCCGGGCCCGGCGTCCGCCGCCGTCGGCGGGACGGAGATCGCCAAGGGCAGCCGCGTAAGGTTGCTTCCCCGCGAGGGCGGCGACATCTTCGACCTTGCGCTCGCCGGCCGCCTCGGCGTCGTCGAGGCGCTCGAGGAGGATGCCGAGGGCGACGTCCAGGTAGCCGTTGCCCTCGACGACGACCCGGGGCGCGATCTCGGCGAGGCACGCTTCCTCGGCCACCGCTTCTTCTTCCGCCTCGACGAGATCGAGCCGGTGGGAGACGGCGCCGAGGTCGGCGTTGCGGCAGCACGCGTGCTCGTCGCCGGCATCGGCAACATCTTTCTCGCGGACGACGGGTTCGGCGTCGCGGTGGCGCGGCGCCTCCAGCGACACGAGCTGCCGCCCGGTGTCGAGGTCGCGGACTTCGGGATCCGCGGTCTCGACCTCGCCTACGCGTTGCAATCGGGCTACGACGCGGTCGTCTTCGTCGACGCGGCCCCGCGCGGAGAGCCACCGGGCACGGTCTCCGTCATCGAGGCGGAGCTCGATGACGACGACATAGCCATCGACACGCACGGGATGGACCCGGTTCGGGTGCTCGCGCATGCGCGCGCCCTCGGGCGCGTCCCGGACCGTGTGCTCGTCGTCGCCTGCGAGCCGGAGCGGGTCGTGCACGGCGAGCACGACGAAGACCTCGTCGGAGAGCTCAGCCCGACGGTCCGAGCAGCGGTCGAGGAGGCTGTGCCGCTCGTCGAGTCCGTCGTCACCGAGCTGCTACAGGAACTGGAGTCGACACGAAAGGCGGTGGAGCGATGAAGCTGCTACTCGGCGCGCTGGGGCTCGTCGCGCTCGCCCTGCTCCTGAAGAGCGAGCTGCCGGCGATCAAGCGCTACATCAAGATCGAGCGGATGTAGGCCATGCATCGCACGAGGATCCGGGTCGTGCAGGGCGTGCTCGATGCCAACGACACGATCGCGCGCGCAAATCGAGACGACTTCGACGAGCACTCCGTGGTCGTCGTCAACCTGATGAGCTCCCCCGGCGCCGGAAAGACGACGCTGCTCGAGCGGACGGTGCGAGACCTGGAGGGCATCCGGGTCGGCGTCCTCGAAGGGGACGTGCAGGGAACGCTGGACGCGGATCGCCTCGCGTCTCTGCACGTGCCGGTCGCGCAGGTCAACACCGATCCGGGATTCGGCGGCGAGTGCCATCTCGACGCGAACATGGTCCGCTCCGCGCTCGGCTCGATTCCGCTTCACGAGATCGACCTGCTCGTGATCGAGAACGTCGGCAACCTCGTGTGCCCGGCGGAGTTCAGAGTCGGCGAGCACCATCGAGTCATGGTCTCGTCGGTGACCGAAGGAGAGGACAAGCCGCTCAAGTATCCGCTCATGTTTCGCGCCTGCGAGCTCGTCGTGATCAACAAGATCGACCTGCTGGAACACCTCGACTTCGATCTCGACAAGTTCATGTATCACCTCGACGCGGTGCATCCCGGCGTCGAGCGGTTGCTCGTCAGCGCCGCCACCGGCGAGGGCATCTCCGCGTGGCGCGAGTGGCTGATCCGTGCGGTGTCGCGGCAACCCGCAGCTGTCTGATGCCGGCGCTCGGGCTGGACGCGCTGCTCGACACCCGCACGGAGGCGAACGATCGGTTCTTCGCGGCGGAGAACGAGCGAATTGCCGCGCTGTGCCGCGAACTCGCCGAGACGTTCGTGCACGGCGGCCGGCTGCTCGCAGTCGGCGGCTCGCCGCAGGCGTGGTCGGACGCCCATCACGTCGCGGTGGAGTTCGTGCATCCAGTCATCGTCGGCAAGCGTGCGCTCCCGGCGCTCGCCGTCGGCCCGGACGATCTCGACCTGATCGCCGACCCGGCAGACGGGGTGATTGCGTTCGAGCCGCTGCGCGTGACCGTCAGGGGCGCCGAGTGGCGGTTCGACCCGCCGACCGACGACCCGTTCATCCAACAGGAGCTCGGCGAGACCCTCTACCACGTCCTGTGGGAGCTCGTGCACGTCTTCTTCGAGCACCTCGGCAGCTCGACGGCCGGCGCAGGCGCGTCGGCCTTCCTCTATCCGTTCCTCGATGACAGCATCAGCGCGCTCGACCACGTAGTCGCCGACGTTGCGCGATCGGTGGTGATGAAAGCCGAGGAAGTAGCGGCGCTGCGCGAGCAGACGTTGACCGACGGTCGCGACGAGCTGGTCGCCGCAGCCGACGTCCTCCGCCGCGCCTTCGACGAGGGCGGGGCGCTGCTCGCCTTCGGAAACGGCGGCTCGGCCACCGACGCCGAGGACGTCGTCGCCGACTTCCGCGCCGCGCCTCAAGGGTGGCCGCAGCGGCGCGCGCTCGATCTGACGGAGGGCTCGGCGATCCTGAGCGCCCTCGCCAACGACATCGGCGACGAAGTGCTCTTCCAGCGGCAGCTGATCGCATACGGCAGGACCGGCGATGTGGCACTGGCGATCTCTACGAGCGGGAGCTCGGCGAACATCGTCGAAGCGCTCGCCGAAGCGCGCCGCCGCGGGCTGACGACGATCGCGCTAGTCGGCTACGACGGCGGTCGGATCGCTGCGGAGAAGCTCGCTGATCATGTCGTCGTCACGCGCTCCGAGCACATCCCCCGGATCCAGGAGGCCCAGGCGAGCGCCTACCACGCGCTCCGGGCGCTCATCGAGGGCTGAAGGGACGGCTGACTGCAGGGCCGGCCGGAAGGCATAGTTGACATATTCCTTTATAGGAATATAATCGTGCGATGGCACGAGCAGCGACGACGGCAGATGCGTTCAATGCGGTAGCGGAGCCCAGGCGGCGAGAGATCCTCGACCTGCTCGCCGGTGGAGAACGTCCCGTGAACGATCTGGTCCGCGAGCTCGGCCTGGCGCAGCCGCAGGTGTCCAAGCACCTCCGCGTGCTGCGAGAAGTGGGAGCGGTCGACGTCCGCGAAGACGGGCGGCGGCGGCTCTACCGGCTGAACGGCAGAGCGCTCAAGCCCATCCACGACTGGGTGAAGGCGTACGAGCGCACGTGGTCCGAGCGGTTCGACCAGCTGGACGTCGTGTTGGAGGAACTAAGACAACAGGAGGAAGACGATGGCTCAGACGAGTAGCGGCACAGCAACGGTGACACTCCCGAACGACGAGCAGATCCTGATCACGAGGGAGTTCGATGCCCCGAAGCACCTCGTATACAAGGCGTTCACGACGCCCGAGCTCGTCAGGCGCTGGTGGCACGCAAATCGGGGCGAGATGAGGGTCGTCGAAATCGACCTGCGGGTCGGCGGCGCCTGGCGATACGTAGCGGTCACGCCCGACGGCACCGAGGTCGGGTTCCACGGCGAGTATCGCGAGATCGTCCCGAACGAGCGGGTCGTCTCGACCGAGATCTACGAGGGCGCGCCCCAGCCGGACGACGGGCCCGAGCAGGGGACGGTGAACACGGCGACCTTCGCCGAAGCGGACGGACGCACGACCCTGACGATTCTCGTCGACGCGCCGAGCAAGGAAATTCGCGACGCCATCATCGAGTCCGGCATGGAGGCCGGCATGCAGGATGCGCTCGACCTCCTGGAGCAGACGGCGGTCTCGCTTCGCTGAGACCCGAGCGGCCGGGCGGCGGCGTGAACCGCCGCCCGGCCCTCGCATTACTTCGCCGGTCCCGGATGAGACTCGGGCGGCGCGCCGAGCGGCTGGCCGCCCGGGCCGCCGGCGTACGTCAACCACGGGATCGACGGCTGGAAGCCGACGGGTGGCTGGCTCCAGTCGCAGATGCCGTCCGGGAATGCCTGCTGGAGGCGCGTCCACTGAGCGTCCGTGAAGCTGACGGCGTACGCCGTTCGATCCAGCGGCTTCAGCCGGCACTGCATGGCGTTGTCGACCAGCGACTCGCCGGCGACGAGGCGCGCATCACCGTAGTGAGGGAACGCGCTCGCGCATGCCGTCGGATCCGTCGTCTCGGTCAACGCCGGACCGATCCAGCACTCGTCGGTCGATCCCTGCGGCTTGTCGTCGAGCACCTTCTGCGACAGCGGCACACCCCGGGCGTCGCTCTCGATGTTCGACAACCACTTATCCATGAGCAGGAACGACTTCACTGCGATCGAGGCCGGCGGCCCGATGCCGAAGAGCGCGCCGTTCCACGTCCAGATGAGCTGGTTGCCGTGCCCGCCGTTCGCGGCGTCGAGCCTGGCTCGCATCACGTACGAGTGGTAGTCGGTGTGGATGTCGTTGAAGTTGTGCGAGCCGCGCAGGTCGATCATCGGGACGTTTGCGAGCTCGACCGGATTCGTCACCTGCCCGGTGCGGTACGCGATCGATTGCGCGACCAGGTCGGGCTGCGCGCGCTCCGTCGTGAAGTTGAGGTCGATATCCGTCCCGCCGATACCAGCGTTGAGCGCGACGAACTGCTCCGGTGTGATCGTGCCGGCACTGAGGGCAGCCAGGCCGTACTGGATGCCGACGTTTGCGTAAGGAGTTCGAGCGAAGCCGTCTTTCGGACGGAAGCCCCAGATGGCGGATTGGTAGTCCTGCACCGTGCAACGCACGCCTTTCGGGTTCGTCTGCGCGTTGTAGACCACCGATGCGAGCGGCGTGCCCTGCAGGTTGCAGTTCTGGACGCGGGAAGGAATGCCGACCGGAGCGAAGCTCAGGTCCCAGAAGAGGCAGACCGATGTGTCCTGTGTCCCTGCCACCGCGGCCTGCTGCGCTGTGCTGAACGTCGAAGGCGCGATGGTGTTGAAGTAGTTGCGAAGCAGGTGGCAGTCGTTGACCTCGTTCGCGGTCGTCCAGCTGTCCTGGTAGCTGCAGTTCGGCTGGATGCCGTCGAGCAGGCCTGGGTAGCTGGAGGCGATGACGTGTTGCTGGATCGATCCGCCGGAGCAGCCCGCGCCGATGGTGTAGCGGATCGAGCCGTACGTCTCGGCGATGTGCTCCTTCAGCATCATCAATGCCTCGGCCGAGACGACGTCGTTGGCATTCTGGCCGCGGATGTTGAGGTTGTTGTTGGCAACGAGGAAGCCACGCGAGAGCGCGAGGTCGATCAGGTCGTTCTGAGGCGCGCCGTTCGTGTGCCACGGTGCCGTGCCGCCGCCGAACTGGTAGAGCACCTTGTGGTTCCAGCCCGGCTGCGACGCCCACGGCACCCAATTCCCGGCCGGGTTGTCGAGCACAGCGACGTCGTAGAGGCCGCGATCCATCGCGCCCTTCTCGAGGCGGACGATGTACGGGACCGTGCGGCCCTGGTCGGTCGTCGCGGTCGCAATAGCGGCCGCGGCCGGTGGAGCCGCCGGGTCGTACGGCTTGAACGTGTGCGTCACCGCGTCCATGTAGACGCGCGAGAACAG
>JBKPMS010000051.1:0-7411 GCA_046732275.1 Actinomycetota bacterium
GGGCCGGGTTGATCGACGCACTGCGCCTGGAACGGCGGCCGCCGCAGGCGCCAGACCGTCTGGCTAAGCAGCGTTCGCGTCGGAGTCGGACAGCCGGGAATGCCCGGGCCGTCGCCGCACTTCACGCGCGAGCCGAAAGCAATGAAGTTTCCGTCACCGTAGACATCGCCCATGCGCTCGAGGTCGGGGTCGGAGCCGCGGCAGCAGTACGCGTAATCGGCAGCGATCGTCAACGCGTGCGGCTGGCCGAGCACGACGAGGAAGAGGAGATTGGTGACCTGATTGCCGCCGGCTTCCGCGATCCAGGCGACGCGATCCCCCGCGAACGCGATGCTGTAGATCCGCTCGAGACCTCTCGGCGGCGGGCATGTCCACTGCGCGAGGGGGCCGAGACGTGTGACACCGCCGGTGCCCGGACGCCAGATGCCCACGAGCTGGTTGCAGAACGCGAACGCGGCGCGTCGTCCCTCGACCGCAAGCCCAGCCTGGGCGAGCGGCTGGCTCAGCCGGAGCTCACTCGGGTGAACCTGCACGAGCGGCGGCGTCGGAGCGTTCGTGGCCGACGGAGCCGGCCGGCCCGTCACAGCAACCGCGAGTGTGATCGCGACCGCGCTCGCCACGACGACCCACAACGCGCGCCGCCTCCGGTGCGCTCCTGCCGCAGCGGAGAAGCTCGTCGCGTGCAACCCCACCCCGCCTCCGCCGATGAGCTTCCAGTGTGGCGGATCAACCGCCCGGTGACAACCTCCGGATTAACCTCTCCGTTGTGGACCACACACACGATCACTCGCATCGCCTCATAGCCGATCGCCGTGCGTTGACGATCGCGCTCGTCCTCGTGCTCGCGGTCATGGTGGGCGAGATCGTCGCCGGCATCGTCGGCGGCTCGCTCGCCCTCCTCGCCGATGCCGGCCACATGCTCACCGACGCGGCCGCGCTGGGATTTGCCCTCTTCGCGGCCGCGATGTCGGCGCGACCCGCCGTGGGGCGCTGGACGTTCGGGTACTCGCGCCTCGAGATTCTCGCTGCGCAGGCGAACGGGCTGACACTCGGGCTGATCGCGCTTTGGGTGGTGTGGTCGGCGATCCACCGTCTCGTCGATCCGACCGAGGTGCGCGGCGGCCTCGTGCTCGTCGTGGCGCTCGCCGGGGCCGCGGCCAGCCTGGCAGCGAGTCTCGTGCTGGCGAGGGCGAGCCGCGAGAGCCTCAACGTACGCGGCGCCTTCTTGCACGTCCTCACGGACGTCGCCGCCTTCGGCGCCGCGGCAGTCGCCGGCGCGTTGATCCTCGCGACCGGCTGGGATCGCTTCGACCCGATAGCGAGCCTCGCGGTGGCCGCGCTGATGCTCTGGTCGAGCGCGCAGCTTCTGCGCGAGTCGACGACGATCTTCCTCGAGCGCGCGCCGACCGACGCCGACCCGGAGGAGATCGGACGTGCGCTCGTCGCCGAGGAGGATGTCGTCGAGGTGCACGACCTCCACGTCTGGACGGTGACGAGTGGCTTTCCCGCCCTGTCCGCACACATCCTCGTGACCCCGGGCGCCGACTGCCACGCGGCGCGGCGACGGCTCGAGCGCACGCTCGCCGAGCGCTTCGGCCTCACGCACACGACGCTCCAGGTAGACCATGTCGAGCAGGCGACGCTCGAGCTCGGCGAAGCAACCGCGCGCTCCACACCGTTGCAACGACGTTAGAGTCCGCCGGTGCCCGCTCTGGAGGGAAAGTCGGCCGTCGTCACCGGCGCGTCGAGCGGGATCGGCGCCGCGACCGCGCAAGCCCTCGCGCGCGAGGGTGCGCGTGTCGTCGGCGGCGCGCGGCGGACGGATCGGATCCAGCCCCCGGTCATCTCGCTGGAGCTCGACGTCACCGACCCTGCGAGCTGTGAACGCTTCGCCGCCGCCGCGACCGACGAGCTGGGCGGCGGCATCGACATCCTCGTCAATGCAGCAGGCCTGGCCCTCGGCCGCGATCCGTTCGACGACAGCACGGAGGAAGACGAGCGCGTTGTGCTCGAGACGAATGTCAACGGGCTGATCCGAATGACCCGGCTCGTCCTGCCGCACCTCCGCGACGGCGGTCACCTCGTCAACCTCGGCTCGGTCGCCGGACGACAGGCCTACGAGAAGGGCTCCCTGTATGTCACTTCCAAGTTCGCGGTTCGCGGCTTCACGTACGCGCTGCGCGAAGACCTCCTCGGGCGCCCGATCCACATCACAACCGTCGACCCAGGGCTCGTGCAGACCGACTTCTCCCTCGTCCGTTTCCGAGGCGACGAGGAGACGGCGCGCAAGGTGTACGAGGGAGTCGATGCGATGAAGCCCCAGGACATCGCGGAATGTGTGCTGTTCGCAGTCACGAGGCCGCCGCACGTCAACGTCGACGAGCTCGTCGTCAAGGCCCTTGCGCAGTCGAGCGGTGGACGCATACTGCGGACAGAGACCTGAGTGGCGGGACAGCTTCGAATCCTCGAAGGGGCGAACTTCTGCATCTGTGACGACCTAGGCGACCTCAGCGGCGAGGCGGAAGGTCTCTTTTCGGACGACACCCGCTTTCTGTCCCGATTCCGACTCACCATCAACGGCCACCGTCCGCTACTGCTCTCGTCCGACAAGATCGAGTACTTCTCGGCGGCGTTCTTCATGCGGAATCCGCTCGCCGGCGGCCTGCAACACGATGCCCTGTCGATCCGTCGCGAACGCTTCATCGGCGACGGTCTGCAGGACGCTGTCGTCGTCCAGAACGAGAGCATGGAGCGCGTCGAGTTCGATCTCGAGGTCGAGGTCGGATCCGACTTCGCCGACATCTTCGCGGTGAAGGATTACGACTTCGCCTTGGGCGACCCGCTGCGGGCCCGACCGCTGCCGGCGCCGCAGCCGAGCGAGTACGACGCCGACCGGAATCAGTTCTTGATCTCGGACAACGGTGACCTGCCGCTGAAGACACAGGTGATCCTGTCGGAGCGCGGGGACGTCGCCGACTCGAAGGTCCGGTACCGCGTCGCGCTCGATCCGCGACAGCGTTGGGATCTGCACATCGAGGTGCTGCCGCTTCCCGACGGCGAACAGGTCACTCCGCGGTTCGCAGAGCGGCGGTTCGGCGAGGAGGTCGGGCGCGTTCGCGATTCACTCGCCGCGTGGCAGCTCCGCGTTCCTCAGCTCCGCTCTTCCTGGGACGCGCTCACGCACTCGTTCGGACAATCCGTCTCGGACCTCGCGTCTCTGCGCATGCGCTCGAACAACTCAGGGATCGGCAAGCTCCCGGGGGCCGGCGTGCCGTGGTTCATGACGGTCTTCGGACGCGACACGATCATCACGTGTCTGCAGACGCTGCTCTTCGGGCCCGAGCTTGCGCGGACGGCGCTGGAGGTGCTCGCGGAGCTCCAGGCGCGCGGCGACGATCCGACGATCGACGCGGAGCCGGGAAAGATCGTGCACGAGGTACGCCACGGAAAGGCGGCGCGGAGCTGGCACGAGCGCTACTACGGGACGGTCGACGCGACGCCGCTGTACCTGATCCTGTTGTCCGAGGTGTGGCGTTGGACCGACGATGCCGCGCTTGTACGCGATCTGAAGGCGCCTGCCCTCGCCGCTCTCGACTGGATCGACAAGTACGGGGACAGCGACGGCGACGGGTTCGTCGAATACGAGCGGCGCACCGAGCACGGGCTCGAGAATCAGTCCTGGAAGGACTCCGGGGACTCGCAACGTTTCCATGACGGGAGCATCGCCCGACCGCCGATCGCGCCCGCCGAGGTGCAGGGCTACGTCTACGACGCGAAGCGGCGGGCCGCGGATCTTGCCCGCGACGTGTGGCGTGATCGCGAACTTGCGTCGCGGCTCGATCAGGAGGCTGACGAGCTGGGTGAACGGTTCAACAAGGCCTTCTGGATCGACGAGCGCGGCGGCTTCTACGCGCTGGCGCTCGACGGCGAGAAGCGCAAGGTCGACTCGCTCTGCTCCAACATAGGGCATCTGCTCTGGAGCGGAATCGTCCCACCGCACCGTGTCGACGCCGTCGTCGACCAGCTCATGGGCGACGAGCTCTGGTCGGGGTGGGGCGTGCGGACGATGTCGACCGGAGACGCCGGCTACAACCCCCTCGCCTACCACAACGGCACCGTGTGGCCGCACGACAACTCGATCATCGCGGCGGGCCTCGCCCGTAGCGCGCGCTGGCCGGAGGCGCAGCGCGTCGTGCAGCGAATGCTGACGGCGGCGCAGCATTTCGGTTATCAACTCCCGGAGGTGTTTGCCGGCATGCGCCGTTCCGAGACGCCGTTCCCGATCGCCTATCCCACCGCGGCGCGTCCGCAGGCGTGGGCGGCAGGGACGCCCGTCCTCCTATTGCAGATCCTGCTCGGCCTGCAGCCCGAGCGCCGGCGCCACGCGCTAGCGACGGTCGCGCCGCCGGAACTGCCGTCGTGGGCCGGCTCGATCAGGCTTTCCGGGATCCGCGCGTTCGAGCGCCTCTGGGATGCACGCGTCGAGGACGGCCGCGTTCGGGTGGAAGAGGCATGAGGATCGCCATACTCGCGCCGGCGTGGTTCGCCGTCCCGCCGACGGGCTACGGCGGCATCGAGTGGATCGTCGCGCTGCTGGCCGACGGACTGGCCGAGGCGGGGCACGACGTCACGCTCTTCGCATCGGGCGACTCGCGCACGAAGGCGACGCTCAGCTATGTCTTCCCCGAAGCGCCGAGCCGGCAGATCGGCCGCACTTTCTGGGAGCTCAAGCACGGGCTCGCCTGCTACGCGCGGGCAGACGAGTTCGAGATCATCAACGACCACACCGGCATGATGGGCGCCGTCCTCGGCGGGACCGTATCGACCCCGGTCGTGCACACCGTGCACGGCCCGCTCGGCGGGGAGCCGGGCGAGATCTACGAGCTGATCTCGAAGGTCGCACCGAAGGTCGGCCTGATCTCGATCTCGATGAATCAGCGCAAGCCGAAGCCGCATCTGAACTGGATCGCCAACTGCCACAACGCGCTCGACTTCTCCGTCTATCCCGTGAAGCCACATCGTGGCGACTACCTCCTGTTCCTCGGGCGCCTCAGCCCGGACAAGGGCGCGCATCGTGCGGTCGCCGTCGCGATGGAGGCCGGGCTGCCGCTGAAGATCGCGGGCAAGATGCAGGAGCCGAAGGAGCGGGCGTATTTCCACGAGCTCGTCGAGCCGCACCTCGTCGACGGGATCGAGTTCCTCGGCGAGGTCACCCACGGCGAGAAGGTCGAGTTGCTCCAGAACGCGCGCGCGACGCTGTTCCCGATCGAGTGGGAGGAGCCGTTTGGTCTCGTAATGATCGAGTCGATGGCGTGCGGCACACCGGTCGTCGCCACGCGCTGGGGTGCGGTGCCGGAGGTGATCGAGCACGGGCGGAGCGGCATCGTCGTCGACCATTACCGCGAGATGCCTGCAGCGCTCGAGGCCGCCGACCAGCTCGATCCGTTCGAGCTACGGCGCTACGTCGAGGAGGAGTTCTCCCCGGAGCACATGGTCCGCGACTACGTCGCTGCCTACGAAGTAGCGATCCAGAAGTTCAATGGGTAGAGGCTTGATGCGGGCTCCGGGCGCGCGCGGATGGGGGCCTGCGCGCGGCGCATCGCGCCCATCTCGCCACTCGCCAATACGATCAAGTATTGGCGAGCGTCGAGCTGTGCGCGCTGCTTGGCGCAGGCCCTCCCCGCACGCACCCCGAACCCACACCAAGCCTCTAGGGCCACGGGCCGCTGTCGTCCCAGCCGTGCCAGCGGTCGGGGACCATCCAGGCACTGACGCGGTGGCTGTCGCGTCTCCCAAACGGACGGCGCGTGTATCGCAGCGCGAGCCTGTCGATGTCCGCGAGCTCGGTGTCGGCTTCGATGGAGATAACCCTCCCGAAGAGGCTCACGTGCCGATACCAGCCGCCGGCGTCCAGCACCGTCAGGGCGACGCGTGGATCGCGGCGCAGGTGAGACACGCGGAGCCGGCTCTCGTCCATATTTAGGAGGGCGCGGCCGTTCTCCCAGTCGTACCACGTCGGCACCGAGTGCGGGGAGCCGTCGCGGCGCAGCGTCGCGACGATCGCCGGGTTCGGGCGAGCGAGGAACTCACTGACGATCTCCGGAACCGGCGCTTCGGGCATCAGGCCGCCTCTCCTCGTGTTTCCCAGTAGCGCTTCAGGCCGGCGTACGACTGCCAGAACGGCATCGCGCTCTCATACGCACTGACGTCGGGATGTGTGTCGTCGGCCGCCAGGCTTTCACGTACGCGGTCGGAGAACTCCGCTTCACTCGGGCCGCCTTCGGTCCACTTCGTCCAGTCCTCGAGCCGAGAGAGCAGCTCGTCCATGTGACGTCGGACATCGGTGAAGGCGCCGAAGTGGATGAGCGCCAGCCGGCGCGGATCACGGCGGAGAATCTCGTTCGCCGTCGTGATCCAGGCCTCGTGGTCGAACTCGGGAGGGGGTGTCGGCGGCAGCACCGCCGAGTCCGGGGCGATGCGGACGCCGGCAGCGTCGCCGGCGTAGAGCATTCCATCGCCGTCGAGATAACACACGTGGTGCGATGCGTGTCCAGGCGTCGGGAAACACTCCAGCCCGAGCACCTGTTCGCCGACGACCTGCACGTTCTCCTGGGGCACGGGCGCGAGCTCGCCCCAGAGCGAGTCGAATGCGTCGCCGTAGAGCCGTCTCGCGCTCCGTTCGAGGCGCGATGGGTCGACGAGGTGAGGGGCGCCGATCGCGGAGACGTGCACCTGGAGGCTCGGGTTCTCGCGGACGAGCACGCCCGCAGCGCCGGCGTGGTCGAGATGGATATGTGAGAGCAGCAGGTGCCGCACGTCGCCGAGCTCGACGCCCCGCTCGCCGACGCCGACTCGGAGGCGCTCGAGGCACGAGCTCGGCCCGCAGTCGAACAGAGCCGGTCCCTCCGGCGTGTCGATCAGGTAACAGCCGATGACGCGCTCGGCTCCCTGGTAGTGCAGGTCGATCGGGCCCACGCTCACGTGGGCCCGATCTTGCACGTAACGAACCTACTTGCGGCGGCGGTACAGCAAGAGAGCGCCGAGCGCGAGCACGAACCCGAGCCCGCCGCCGAGCATCATGGCGGTTCGGCCGCTCGACGAGCCGTGTCGAGACGCCGGTACCGCCGGTGCCGTCTGGGGGAGGCCCGCCGCGACGAGCGTCGACTTCAGCCCTGGGCCCGCGCGGAGCCAGCCGCCGTGTGTCCGCTGGTTACCCCAGAACCTCTGGCGGGGCTCCATGTACGTGACAGGCCCGCCGGCTGCGTACGGGTAGAGCTCCTGCCGCAGCGTGTCGGTCGTCGGGCCCGGGACGACGTACGCGACCTCGTAGCGGGGGCCGAGACTCGTCGAGGGCCGGCTGCGCTCGAGGGGGTCGGGCGATTGCCCGAACGTCTGCGGGAAGAACCCGCCG
>JBKPMS010000052.1:0-14152 GCA_046732275.1 Actinomycetota bacterium
GGCGGGGCGATCGGGACCGTCGAGGTGACGAGGCTCGCGCTCGGCCGCAAGAACGACCTGCAGTGGGAGCTGAGCGGCACGAAGGGCTCGATCGCGTTCGCGCTCGAGCGCCTGAACGAGCTTCAGGTGTTCCGCGCGGGCGGCAAGAGCCGGGGGTTCGAGACCCGGCTCGTGACGGATCCCGACGATCCGTTCATGCAGTGGTGGTGGCCGCCGGGGCACATCATCGGCTGGGAGCACACGTTCGTGCACGAGATCCACCACCTACTCCGCGCGATCGCCGAGGACGGCGACGTTGCTCCGTACGGAGCGACCTTCGAGGACGGCTACCGCGCGGCCGAGGTCTGCGACGCGATCGCGCGCTCGTCGGAGAGCGGCAAGCGCGAGCAGGTCTCGTACCGGTGAAGCCTGCCTAGACTCGCTTTCGTGACAGACGAAGGAAATGCCCCGCCGCTCGAGGGCGTGCGGGTCGTGGATCTCTCACGCGTGCTCGCTGGGCCCTACGCGACGATGACTCTCGCGGATCTCGGCGCCGACGTCATCAAGGTCGAGCATCCCAAGGGAGGAGACGAGACACGCTCGTGGGGCCCGCCCTTCGCGGGCGGCGAGTCGGCGTACTTCCTCTCCATCAACCGCAGCAAGCGGAGTGTCGCGCTCGACCTCAAGGACCCGGAGGGCCGCGACCTGGCCCTCGATCTCTGTGCGAGCGCCGACGTCGTCATCGAGAACTTCCGCGCGGGTGGCGCCCAGCGGCTCGGGCTGGACTACGCCGTTGTGCGCGCGCGGCGTCCGGACGTCGTCTACTGCACGATCACCGGTTTCGGGCCGCGCGAGCCGCGAGATCGTCCGGGCTACGACTTCACCGTCCAGGCCGAAAGCGGCCTGATGTCGATCACGGGAGATCCGGACGGTGAGCCGCTGAAGGTCGGCGTCGCGGTGGTCGACGTCCTCACCGGCCTCAACGCCGCCATCGCCATCCTCGCGGCGTTACACCGGCGGTCGCAGACCGGGGAGGGGGAGCTGATCGAGGTGTCCCTGCTGGACAGCGCCCTAGCGGCGCTCGTCAACATCGGGGCCGGGGCGCTCGTGACCGGTGAGGAAGCGAGGCGTTACGGCAACGCACATCCGAGCATCGTCCCCTACCAGCCGTTTCGAACCGCCGACGGCAGCGTCGCCGTCGCGGCGGCAAACGACGGCCTTTACGAGAGGCTCTGCGCGGCGATCGAGCGTCCGGACCTCGCCGAGGACGAGCGTTACGCGACGAACGACGCGCGTGTCCACAACCGCGACTCCCTCGTCCGCGAGCTCGAGGCGGTCTTCGCCGAGCGTCCGACCGACGAGTGGCTCGGGATCCTGCTCGCCGCCGAAGTCCCAGCAGGAGAAATCCGCGGGGTTCGCTCGGCGATCGAGAGTGCAGGTGCGACGACGGACGTGCGCCATCCGACGGCCGGAAAGCTGGCGCTCGTGAATTCACCGTTCTCGCTCGCATGCGCATCGATTCGGCCGCCGGCGCCGCCGCCGCTCCTCGGCGAGCACACGGGCGAGGTGCTCGCCGAGCTCGGCCTCGACGAGGAGCGGGTGACCGAGCTCGAGCGCCGCGGCGTGATCAAGCAGGCGAGCCCCGCGTAAAATCGCGCGTCGTGGCACAGATCGCAGCGGATCCCTCGAGCAGCATTCGCCGTCTGCAAGAAAGCGGCCTCCTGCTCGACCGCGCGTACGTCGTCGGCGAGTGGGTCGAGGCCGACGACGGCAGAACCTTCCCGGTGCACGATCCCGCGACCGGAGAAGAGCTCGCACAGGTCCCTCGTCTTGGCGTGTCGGAGACACGGCGCGCGATCGATGCCGCCGCCGGTACGTATCCGCGCTGGCGGGCGACACTGGCGAAGGAGCGCGCGCGCATCATGCGGCGCTGGTCCGACCTGCTGCTGACGCACCTCGAGGACCTCGCGCTCCTGATGACGGCGGAGCAGGGGAAGCCGTTGGCCGAGTCGCGTGCGGAGATCACCTATGCGGCGTCTTTCCTCGAATGGTTCGGCGAAGAGGCGAAGCGCGTCTACGGGGACACGATCCCGACATACCTCGACGACCGTCGAGTGCTCGTCATTAAGCAGCCGGTCGGGGTCACCGCCGGCATCACGCCGTGGAACTTTCCGTCGGCGATGATCACCCGCAAGTCCGCGCCCGCGATCGCGGCCGGGTGCACGATGGTGCTCAAGCCGGCCGAGCAGACGCCCCTCTCGGCGCTGGCAGTGGCGAAGCTCGGCGAAGAGGCCGGCCTGCCGCCGGGTGTTCTGAGTATTGTCACGGGAGCGGCAGAGGATGCGCCGACGATCGGTGAGGAGCTCACCTCCAACCCCACGGTCCGCAAGCTCGGGTTCACGGGCTCGACAGAGGTGGGCAAGCTCCTGATGGCGCAGTGCGCGCGACAGGTGAAGAAGGTGTCGCTGGAGCTCGGTGGAAACGCGCCCTTCCTCGTCTTCGACGACGCCGACCTCGACGAGGCGGTGGCGGGTGCGATTCTCGCCAAGTTCCGCAACTCCGGGCAGACGTGCATTGCGGCGAACCGCATCCTCGTCCAGGACTCGGTTCACGACGAGTTCCTCGACCGCCTGACCCGGACGGTCGCGGCGCTCGAGGTCGGCGCGGGGACGGAACCGGACGTCAAGGTCGGCCCGCTCATCGATGAGCAGGCGCTCAAAAAGGTCGAGCGTCACGTCGCCGATGCGCTTGACGGCGGTGCCGAGCTCGTCCTCGGCGGCGAGCGGCACGAGCGCGGACACACGTTCTTCCAGCCGAGTGTGCTCACCGGCGTCAGCGCATCGATGGCGATGAGCTGCGAGGAGACTTTCGGCCCGGTGGCCGGCGTCGGACGGTTCGCAACCGAAGAGGAAGCGGTCACGGCGGCGAACGACACGCCGTACGGTCTTGCTGCGTACTTCTTCAGCCGCGACGTCGGCCGCGTCTGGCGCATCTCGGAAGCGCTCGAATACGGAATCGTCGGCATCAACACCGGCTTCATCTCCACCGAGGTTGCACCGTTCGGCGGCATGAAGGAGTCCGGGATCGGCCGCGAGGGCTCGAAGTACGGGATCGACGAATGGGTCGAGCTGAAGTACCTCGCCCTCGGCGGTCTCGGTACGTGATCGTCGAGCAGCGCGACTACCACGTCTTCACCGGGAAGCTCGTGGAGCTGGTGCGCCTCTACGACGAAGAGGGCATCGCCCTGCAGCAGGAACACCTCGGAGGGTTGATCGGCGTCTTCACGACCGACGTCGGCGCGCTCTCGACGTACACGAGCCTGTGGGGGTACGACAGCTTCGCGGAGCGAGAGCAGCGGCGCGCGAAGCTGCAGGCCGATGAGCGCTGGAAGGCGTTCCTCGCGCGAATCCAGCCGCTGATCCACACCCAGCAGAACCGGATCCTCGTGCCGACCGCCTTCTCGCCGATCCGGTGAGCGGCTCCCTCGACGGGAAGGTCGCAATCGTCACCGGCGGGGCGCAGGGCATCGGCCACGCGATCGCTCGCGGTCTCGCGGCGGAGGGCGCGCGAATCGTCGTCGCCGACGTGAACCGAGCGGGAGAGGCGGCCGAGGCTTTCGACGGCGGGATCGGGCTTACCGTCGACGTCGCGGACGAGTCACAGGTCGACCAGATGGCCGACGACGTCGTCGAGCGCTGCGGCCGCATCGACATTCTCGTCAACAACGCCGGGCTGTACGCGTCGTTGCAGATGCGGCCGTTCAACGAGATCCCTGCCGAGGAATGGCGGCGCGTGATGGACGTGAACGTGCTGAGCATGTTCCTGACGTGCCGCGCAGTCGTCCCGCACATGCGCGAGCAGGGCGGTGGGCGGATCGTGAACATCTCGTCGGGGACCCCGTTTCGCGGCGTCCCGTTCCTGCTCCACTACGTCACGAGCAAAGGCGCGATCGTCGCGCTGACGCGTGCGCTCGCAAGGGAGCTCGGGCCGGACGACGTGCTCGTGAACTGCGTGGCGCCCGGGTTCACGATGAGCGACGGCGTCCGCGAGCATCCGGAGGTGGTCGAAGCGCTGCGCGAGGCATCGATCTCGGCGAGGACGTTGAAACGCGACCAGGAGCCCGACGACGTCGTCGGCGCGGTCGTGTACCTGTGCGGACCCGGAGCGGCGTTCGTCACCGGTCAGACGATCGTGATCGACGGCGGCCAGTACTTCCATTGATCCTCGCGCTCTACGAGCACGGACAAGGCGTGGAGACGGGCCCGGGCAATCACGCCGTCTACGACGTCGAGCGCGGGTCGGCGCACTTCGGTGAGGCGTCGGTCAAGGGTCGCGCGCTCGTCTGGGAGCTAGGCGCGAGCGCGGAGGACGCGCTCCTCGCCGCCGAGGTCGAGCTCGACGAGCGGGCCGAATGGCTGATGCGCTGCGACCGGATCGACTTTCCAGCCGGCGGCGTTGCGTACCGGCACACGCATCCAGGCCCCGGGATCCGCTGCCTGCTGCACGGGTCGATCCGAATCGAGAGCGGCGGCGAGACGCATGCGTTCGGCCCGTTCGAGCCGTGGTTCGAGTCGGGCCCGGAGCCCGTGCTCGCGACCGCGTCGCCCGAAGAAGAGACCGCGTTCGTGCGCGTGATGCTGCTGCCACGCGAGTGGCGGGGCAAGCGGACGATCCGCTACATCGACCCGGCGGACGAGGAGAAGCCGAAGCTGCAGCGCGCAACGATCTTCTTCGACGAGCCGATCGAGCTTTGAGGCGCACGGGCGCGCGGATCCTCGTCGACCAGCTGGTCGTCCACGGAGCCGACACCGCGTTCTGCGTTCCCGGCGAGAGCTACATCGCCGTCCTCGACGCTCTGCGCGATGCGCCGATTCGCCTCCTGGTCGCTCGGCACGAGGCGGGAGCGGCGAACATGGCCGAGGCCTACGGCAAGCTCACCGGCCGTCCCGGCATCTGCTTCGTCACTCGCGCGCCCGGAGCGACGCACGCAGCCACCGGCCTGTACACGGCGTTCCAGGACTCGACGCCGCTTGTCCTCTTCGTCGGCCAGGTGCCGTTCGCGCATCGTGGGCGCGAAGCGTTCCAGGAGCTGGACTACGAGGCGGCGTTCAGTGCGTATACGAAGCTCGCCATCGAGGTCGAGCGCGCGGGCGACTTCCCGGAGGTCACGGCACATGCCTTTCAGGCTGCGGTCTCGGGGCGGCCCGGCCCGGTCGTCGTCGCGCTCCCTGAAGACGTGCTCTCCCAGGAGACGGACGTGCAGGACGCCGAGCGCTATGCGCCCGCGCGGCCGGCTCCGTCGGCCGACGAGCTGGCGCGCGTCCGCGCCGCTCTCGCGCCGGCGGAAAGGCCGTTCGTCGTCGTCGGCGGCGGTGGGTGGAGTGCCGACGCCGCTGCCGATCTCCAGGCGTTCGCGGAAGCGTCCCGGTTGCCCGTTGCGACGTCGTTCCGTCGGCAGGACTACATCGACAACACTTCGGCGAGCTACGCCGGCGTGCTGACGATCGGACACGACGAGGCGCTTGCCGGCCGCCTCCGGGATTCCGATCTCCTCTTCGTGATCGGCGCACGGCTCGGCGACATCCCGACGCGTGGCTACACGACGCTCGAGCCGCCGCGAACGCCGCAGACTCTTGTGCACGTTCACGCCGACCCGAACGAGCTCGGCCGTGTCTTTCATCCGGATCTCCCGATCGTCTCGGGATCGCGCGAGTTCCTCGCCGCCGCGCGTTCGATCGACCCGGTCGACGCTGCGGCGCGCAGCGCATGGGTCGAGTCGGCGCACGCGGACTTCCTGGCGAGCCTGCAACACAGGCGAGGACCGGGCGACCTCGACCTCGGCGACGTGCTCCAGCACCTCCGAGAGCACTTGCCAGAGGATGCGGTCCTCACGAACGGCGCCGGCAACTACACCGTCTGGTGTCATCGGTTCTACTCGTTCCGCCGCTACCGGACGCAGCTCGCACCCTGCTCCGGCGCGATGGGCTACGGCATTCCTGCGGCGATCGCTGCGAAGGTCGTCCACCCGGAGCGCGACGTCGTCTGTGTCTCGGGGGACGGTGACTTCATGATGAGCGCGCACGAGCTCGCCGCCGCCGTGCAGGAGCGGGCTCCGATCGTCGTGCTCCTCGTCAACAACGGCATGTATGGCACGATCCGCATGCACCAGGAGCGCCTGTTTCCTGGCCGTGTCGTCGGCACCGATCTCGTCAACCCGGACTTCGTCGCGCTCGCGGGCGCCTTCGGAGCGTACGGCGAGCTGGTGTCACGCTCCGAAGAGTTTCCGGCCGCCTTCGAGCGCGCGCGGGCGCAGGAACGGCCTGCGCTCCTCGAGCTGCGGGTCGACCCGGAGGCGATCAGCCCTCGAGCGACGATCTCGGAGATTCGAGCCGCGGCGCGCGCCTAGGCGGCGCCGGGTTTCAGCCCCCGAGGATCGGCGATAGTCCCTCCGACCCGGTCGGCCCAGCACTCGCCGCCATCACGAAGGAGGGGGCATGAGCCGACTCAACGATCACAGACCTGACGTCATCGCCCATCGCAGCGGCGACTGGACCTGTTCCTGCGGGCAGTCGTATCGCGTGCTCGCCATGGCCGGGGAGGTGCGCATGTGGCCGAAAAACAGCTCGACCGGCTACCGGTTGGAGCCGATCGGCGACGACTGCGTGTGTGGCTCGTACATCTCACGCGGCACGGTGTTGTCCGCGCTCTTCGGCGCGGCCGTGCCGGCGGCGTAGGCGAGACTCTGGATGCGTGTCGTCGTCGTCGGCGCGACGGGGAACGTCGGAACGAGCCTGCTGACGGCGCTCGCGAGCGAGACGCAGGTCGACCAAATCGTCGGAGTCGCGCGGCGCACGCCGCAGGTCGAGCTGCCGAAGACCGAGTGGGTCGCCGCTGACATCGTCGACGCGGATCTGGTCGGCCTGTTCCGCGGCGCCGACGCCGTCGTCCATCTCGCGTGGCTGATCCAGCCGGGGCGCGACCACGCGCGACTCAAGAGCGTCAACGTCGACGGCAGCTCGCGTGTCTTCGCCGCGGCGGCCGAGGCCGGGGTCTCGAGCCTTCTGTACGCGTCCTCCGTCGGCGCCTACTCGCCGGGGCCGAAGGACCGGCGTGTCGACGAGACCTGGCCGACGAACGGCATCCCGACCTCGTTCTACGCACGCCACAAGGCGGAGGTCGAGCGACTGCTCGACCGGTTCGAGCGGGAGCAGCCGAGGATCCGCGTCATCCGGCTGCGGCCCGGCCTCGTCTTCAAGCGCGAAGCGGCGACCGGCATCCGGCGTCTCTTCGCGGGCCCATTCCTGCCGAGCGTGCTCGTCGCTCCGAGCCGCATTCGCCTCGTCCCGGACCTCCCTCGGCTGCGCTTCCAGGCGGTTCACTCGCTCGACGTCGGGGAGGCCTATCGTCGAGCCCTCGTGGGCGACGCCCGCGGCGCTTTCAACATCGCCGCGGAACCGGTGCTCGACCCGGCGCGTCTCGGCGAGGTGCTCGGCGCGCGTCGCGTCCGGGTCAGTCCTCGCGTCGCCCGCGCGGCCGCCTCGCTCGCGTTCAAGCTCCGTCTGCAGCCGAGTGAGCCCGGGTGGTTGGACATGGGCCTGGCGGTACCTTTGATGGACATGTCGCGAGCACGATCCGAGCTCGGCTGGCAGCCGACACGCGGCGCGGACGACGCGCTCCGAGAGCTCCTGGCCGGAATGGCCGACGGGGCCGGCGCGCCGACTCCTCCGCTCGATCCGGCCACGACCGGCCCGCTCCGACTAAGGGAGCTCCTCACCGGAGTAGGGCGGAAGGAAGGCGTGTGACGCTCGGCGATGGCCTTGCCGATTCGCCTCGAGGAGCGCCTCCCCGTTCGCCCGCCCGTCGCGCCGATGCTCGCGCGGCTGGCGCGCGAGCTTCCGCGTGACGGCTATCTCTACGAGCCGAAATGGGACGGTTTCCGCTGCCTCGCCTTTCGCGACGGCCGCCAGGTCGACCTTCGCAGCCGGAACCAGCGCCCGCTTGCGCGCTACTTCCCGGAGCTCGTCGCGGCGCTGCTCGAGCTGCCGTTCGAGAGCTTCACGCTCGACGGCGAGATCGTCGTGCCGACGGCGTCGGGCACCGACTTCGAGGCATTGCTCCGGCGACTGCATCCCGCGGCATCGCGCGTCGAGCGGCTCCGCACGGAGACGCCCGCCGCACTGATCGCGTTCGACCTGCTCGCGTATGACGGGGTTGATCTCCTCGAGCACGCGTTCCCGGAGCGGCGGCTCGTGCTCGAGTGCCTCCTGGGCGACACCGGCGCGCCGCTGTTCATCACGCCCCTGACGGCCCACGCCGACGAGGCGGTGAAGTGGCTGACGCGCTATCAGGGCGCCGGCATCGACGGCGTGGTCGCGAAGCACCGAGACCTGCGCTACGAGCCGGGCGTCCGAGCGATGGTGAAGGTCAAGCACGAGCGGACCGCCGACTGCGTCGTCGCCGGATTCCGCTGGCTCGTCGACCGCCCTCTCCCGAGCTCGCTGCTCCTCGGTCTCTACGACGACCGGCAGGTGCTGCGCCATGTCGGAATCGCCTCGTCGTTCAGCGAGGCGCGCCGCCGCGCTCTGCTCGAAGACCTCGCGCCGACGATCACCCGGCTCGAGGGTCACCCATGGGAGCACGGCTTCCAGCTCGGCGCGAGCCCGACCGGGAAGCTCCCGGGCGCGGCCGGCCGCTGGTCGCCCGACGACATGGCGCAGGACTGGACGCCAGTCGCACCGACCCAGGTCTGCGAGGTCGCGTTCGACCAGGTCGACGCTCAGCGGCTGCGTCATCCGGCTCGGTTCCGGCACTGGCGCCCCGACCTCGACCCAGCCGACTGCACCCTCGACCAGCTCGATCAGGCGGCCGGACCGCTGCAAGAGCTCCTGCCCGGTTTGCGATGAGCACCGTCGAGCTGGAAGGGCGGCGTCTCCGGCTCACGAACCTCCAGAAGGTCCTGTGGCCGGAGGCTGGGAAGACGAAGGCGTGGCTGATCGAGTACTACGCCCGCATCGCGCCGGTGCTGCTGCCGCACCTGGCTGCTCGTCCTCTGACGCTGCGGCGTTTTCCGGACGGGATCGACGGCCCGAGCTGGCACCAAAACGAGTGTCGCGGCGAGCCGGAGTGGTTCCACACATTCGAGACGCCCGGCCGCGGCGGCCGGGAGCTGCGGTTCTGCGTCGTCGACGACGTCCCTTCCCTGATCTGGGTCGCGAACCAGGGCGCCATCGAGCTGCATCCCTTCCAGTGGACGATCGATGCCCCACGTGAGCCGACCACGCTCGTCTTCGATCTCGATCCCGGGGAGCCGGCGGATCTCGTCGACTGCGCACGCGTCGCCGTCTTGTTGCGGGAGGTCCTCGCACAGCTCGGCCTCGTCTCGTACGTGAAGAGCTCGGGCTCGCTGGGCTTGCACGTGCACGTGCCGCTCCGCACACCGCACGAGGGCGAGCACCTGAAGGCGTTCGCGCGCGCTATCGGCGAAGCGCTCGCGCAGCAACATCCCGAGAGCGTGGTCGGGGAGATGGACAAGCGGCTTCGCACCGGCAAGGTGTTCGTGGACTGGCTGCAGAACGACCCGACGCGTCAGACGGTCGCGCCGTATTCGCTCCGCGGCGTTCCGTGGCCGACCGTCGCGGCGCCGCTGACGTGGGACGAGGTGGAGCGCGCCGCTCGAGACAGCCGCCCGGAGCTCTTGACGGTTGTCGGAGACGCGGTCTTCGACCGCCTCGACCGTTACGGCGATCTCTTCGCGGAGGCGCTCGAGCTCGAGCAGGAGCTGCCGGTTTAGGCCGCCCGAGGCCCGAGCGGGAAGATCCAGGTCGATGAGCAGGATCAAGACGTTCGGCCCGGTGGACGAGCGCAGCTTGCAGCAGCTCGAGCGCTGCATGGAGGCAGGCGATGCAGAGCTCGGCGTGCTCTGCGCCGATCACCACCCCGGCTACTCGCAGCCGATCGGCGGCGGGATCGCGTACGAGGGCTACGTGTCGCCATCCGGCGTCGGCTACGACATCGGCTGCGGCAACAAGGCGGCGCGGACGGATCTCCTGCGCAGCGACCTCCAAGAGCTCGGCGGCGTCGAGCGGATCATGGAGGAGGTCACCCGCCGCATCTCGTTCGGCATGGGTGTGCCGGCGCAGGAGCGCACCGACCACCCGGTGCTCGAGAAGGTGCGCCGCGCCGAGTTCACGCCGCAACGGAAGCTCGCGCGTCTGGCGGAGTCACAGCTCGGCACCGTCGGCTCCGGCAATCACTACGTCAACCTGATGGCGGACGAGGACGAGCGAGTCTGGGTCGGCGTGCACTTCGGTTCGCGCGGCTTCGGTCACAAGACGGCTTCCGGCTTTCTCGCCCTCGCACAGGGTCTGCCGTTCGACAGCCGCGCCCGCGAGGGCGATATGGACTCGCCGCCGGTGCTGTTCGACGCCGGCTCGGAGCTCGGCCGCTCGTACGTCGCCGCGATGCAGCTCGCAGGGGAGTACGCCTATGCCGGGAGGGACGTCGTCGTCTCCAAGGTGCTCGAGATCCTCGGCGCAAAGGCAGAGCACGAGGTGCACAACCACCACAACTTCGCGTGGCGGGAGGAGCATCGCGGACGGAAGTACTGGGTGATCCGCAAGGGTTGCACGCCCGCCCGCCCCGGCCAGGAAGGATTCGTCGGCGGCACGATGGGCGACGAGTCGGTGATCCTCGAGGGCGTCGAGAGCGACTCGTCGGCCGATGCGCTCTACTCGACCGTCCACGGTGCCGGACGAGTGATGAGCCGGTCGCAGGCGGCGGGCCGCGTGCGGCGGCGCAAGCGCTGGGCCTGCCGTGACCGTGATTGCGACCGCGTGTTCGACCGCCCCGGCGCCTGCCCCGATCATCCCAAGGCCGGGCTCCAGAAGATCTGGGGAACGCAGCAGCTGAAGCCGGGCCTCGTCGACTGGCCGCGCGTACAGGCACGGCTCCGCTCACAGGGCATCGTGCTCGTCGGCGGCGGCGCCGACGAGGCGCCCGAGGTCTACAAGCGGCTGCCAGAAGTGCTTGCAGCACACGCCGGCTCGGTCCGGGTCAAGCACCGCCTCCGTCCGCTGGGCGTCGCAATGGCGGGGGGAGACGTCTACGACCCGTACAAGGACTGAAACGCCGCGCAAGCCAAATGCGCACCAGGTGCGCGCATTTGGCGGGAGAGAGTAGATACGCCGTCTCGGACGTCGAGGTGACGCACTTCCCTGAAAATAGTCACGGCGCCGGCGTTTACAACGGTCGGATTCCTGATCCTTATTGGGCGATCACCGCAACCATGGGCAAACCCGCATTGCTCCAATGTCGTCGTTGTCGTGGTTGGCCCTGAACGGCGTGCTCGTGTGGTCTCGATGCGGTCTCGGGATCTTTGCCAGATCTGACAACATCCCGCGCGGTGTGTCAGTCTCGTCGCATTGGGATCGAGACATGTCGGGGATGGCGGTGACCCCACCCCCACCCAGATTCCGCGAGATCCCCGACGCCTGACCAACGTTTGACTTTTGGTGGCAACCCGAGCACGATGGCGGCGTAGGTGTTCTCAATCTGCGGCCCCGGCGTGCCGGACTTTGGCGGCCGATGTCGCCCCATTCGGGGGGAGAAACGAGGTTCGCCTTGATGATGCGACGAAGAGAGCAGTTGGTGAAGAGGGTGGTTGCGCTTCTGACAGTGGCTCTCGTAGCTGGAATCCTCTCCACTTCCGCACAGGCGACGATTCATCCACTAATGGTTGGATGGGTTTGCGGGAACGCCTCGGGTGATCCGCCGGGGCAGACGCCCGGCGAAAACCACTCGAGCCAGTCGACCTTCCGTGCCTTGCAGGCGACGGGAGTCCTTCTCGGTGTCGACCCGACCACGGGCCTGCCGATCTTCGACTTCAGCAATCCCGCGATCAAGTTCAGCACCTTCACGGTCGTCCCGATCGAGACCGGGACGCCGTCGAACCCCGGCGCGATCAACTGCGTGAAGGGGATCTTGGCGACGACCACCTGAGCATCCGGCAGCGGTGGGTGCGGGACAAGCGTCCGCACCCACCGTTCGCCTCGCGTCGCTTTTTTGAGCGGTGGCCGCCATGACAACGCCACGCCTTTCCCCCGCCTGGACGAGCAGGGCGTGAGGTTTTAGTGCCCCCAGCGTGTAACGGAGCCGAACGAGGGAAACACGATGACTTCTGCGGTTCTGGAGAAGGAGGGTCTGAATGCCGCAGCCTGTGACAGCAATGGGACTTGTCCACTCTGCGTCGGCCTATCGGCTTGGCGTCGTGGGGGGAGCCGTGATCGGACTGGTGACGTGGCGGGCGGTGGCCCGCCATGAGCACCGCCGGCGGGTCAAGAGGCTCGAGCGGAAGGTCGACAGGGTGGCGGCGGCTACGGGGGCGTCCGAGTGATGCTGCACCAGTCGTGGCTTCGCACTAGGCGGCAGAGCGGTGCACATCGACCGATCAATACGTTCGGATCGCCTCCCGGCCCGCGATCAGGGTGAGCTGATCGCTTCCCCGTCTGTCTTGCGGTTCGGGTCGAGGTCGAGGACGTGTGCGAGCACGAGCTCGAGGGCGTCGTCGCGAAGCGGCGGTCGGGGCGCTACGTCTCCGGTGAGCGCGGCTGGGTCAAGACGAAGAGCCGCGACTACTGGCGCTACGAGATGGAGCGTGAGGGCGCGTTCAAGTCGAAGTGCCCGGGGCAGTTCGTCTGAGATCGTTCCCTTTGAGCCGCGGAAATGTCGTGCCGGTGTGGGTTCCTGATTCGAATGGCCCGATCATGAGGCGACCACCGGCTCTTGGGCGAGCCGTTCCTCCTCCGCCTTGCGCTCGTCGACGTATCGCTGCGCGTCGCCGAGCGCCGTGAAGACGCGGAAGAACGCCGCGATGCAGATCGTGAGGATCCCGATGATGCCGTAGACGAGCGCGACGTTTCCGGTGGCGCTGACGACCCAGCCGCCGACGAGGGCGCCCGCCGGAATCGCCGACCAGGCGAGCACGGCGGCGATCGACAGGACGCGCGACAGCAGATGGTTCGGGACGATTGCCTGCCGGAGGGCGCCGGTGTTGATGTTGAAGAGGATTCCCAGTCCGCCGGCCGCGGCCCACAAAGGAAGCGCCGCCCAGTACGACGTCATGCCGGCGAAGACGATCGTGCAGCCGCCCATCAGCATCAACGACGTCATCGCGAGCGTGGTGAAGCTGAACCGCTTTCGCAGACGGCCCGCCAGTAAGCCCGTGACGACGACGCCTGCACTGCCAGCGGCGAAGAGGAGGCCGATCTCGCGCTTGCTCGCGTCGAGGCGCTCGCTTCCGAAGAGCACGAGCTGCGCGTACGTCGATGCGCCGACGAAGTTGATCAGCGCCATCATGAACGAGATGTTCCGAAGAACCGGGTGTGAGAGGACGTAACGCAAGCCCTCGTGCACGTCGTGAAGGATGCTCTTCCGCTCCTTCGCCTCGTCAGTTGCGACGTTGAAGCTTCCTCGGACGAGTGACAACGACAGCGCCGAGACCGCGAACGAGCCGGCGTCGAGAGCGAGCACCCACGTAAGCGGCAACACGGACAGGAGCGCCCCTGCGAGCACCGGCCCGGCAACCTGCGCCGCCGAATACGAGGCCTGGATGCGGCCGTTCGCAGTGACGAGATCGTCCTTCGGGACGAGGCTCGGGATCGCCGCGAACTCCCCGGCGCTGAAGGCGATGAAGATCGTCGACTGGATGAACGTGACGGCGTAGATCAACCAGACGTTGAGATCGCCGAAGGTCGCGACGAGCGGAATCGAGAGATCACGATGGTGTTCAGCGAATCGAGCACGATCATCGTGCGCTTGCGGTCGACCCGGTCCATCCAGGCGCCGAGCGGAAGACCGAAGAGGAGGTAGGGGAGGAACGTCGCCGCCGTGGCGACGCCGAGGTTGAGGGCCGAATGCGTGAGGTCGAAGACGAGCAACGGCACGGCCCATTGAGTGAAAGAGCTCCCGAAATTGGAGATCGTCTGGCCGGTCCAGAACTTCCAGAAGTCGGAGCTCATGCGACCTCTCGCAGGATCGCCAGCAGCTGGTCCCGCTTGCGCTGCGACCGCGCGCCGATCGACGGATTCCGCGCGAGGCACGCCACGAGCCTGCGCCGCAGCCGGATGCCCTCGCCGGTGAGGCGGATGATCCGGACGCGCCGATCGTGCTCCGCGGG
>JBKPMS010000053.1:0-5709 GCA_046732275.1 Actinomycetota bacterium
ATGTCCGCGACCTCTTCGTCGCCCGGCGTCACACCTGCCTTCGCGTCGACGACGAACAGGACGAGGTCCGCTTCGGCCACCGCCTCCTGCGCCTGCGCTGCCACCGAGCGCGTCAGCGGCGACCGGTCGGCGATGTCGACACCGCCCGTGTCGACGAGCAGGAAACGCCTGGCGCGCCACTCGCCTACGAGCTCCTTACGGTCGCGCGTAACGCCGGGCGTCTCGTGGACGACGGCGGCGCGAGAGCCGGTAAGCCGGTTCACGAGGGTCGACTTCCCGACGTTCGGGAAGCCCACGATTGCCACCGTCCCGAGCAGCGGCTCCTGCGACTCGCTCATGCGGGCGGGGTCGCGACCCGCGGCCGCCCGGCCTCTGTCGTGACGGCGAGGAAGTCGAAGAGCTTCCTGATCTCGTGCTGGACCTCCTCCGAGGCTGCGCGATAACCGCGCGAGTTACGCGGGTGATGGCTGACGTCGAACGGTTCCCCGTAGGCAAGCGAGACCGGCTTGAAGTTTCCGAACCGCCAGTCCTGCGTGCCGTAGATCGCCCCGCAGACGATCGGCACGCCCTCCTGGACGGCGATCATCGCCGCGCCGCTTCGGACCGGTCCCGGCTCGCGCTCCTGCCGAGTTCCCTCCGGGAACATGCCGAGTGCATCACCGCGCCGGACCACCCCCCGCATCAGACGAATCGCCTCGCGATCCGACTCGCCCCGGCGAATCGACAACGTTCCGAAAACGCGGATCAACGGCCCGATGAACGGGTTGTCGTGCGCCTCCTGCTTGGCGACGTAGTAGATCGTCCGCGGCGTGACTGACCCGAGCGCCCACGGATCGAGCCAGGAGAAGTGGTTGAAGCAGAGGACGACCGCTCCATGCCGAGGGACGCGCTCGATCCCGTAGACGCGAAGCGGCGCGAAGGTCCGCACCAGTGCACCGATCACCACCCGGCCGGCGACCCAGGCGGCTTGCTCGCGCTTCATCGCTGCGACGCTGCGAGCCGCTCGTGGACGAGCTGCTCGATGCGGCCGACGACGTCCTCCACCTCGAGGTCTGTCGTGTCGATCTGCTCCGCGTCGGCCGCGGGATGCATCCTGGCCGCGTCGCTCTGGTCGCGGACTCGCAGATCGGTGGCGAGCGCGTCGCCGCCGATGTCCGGACGCTCGGCCTGCCGTCGGCGCGCGCGCGTTCCGGCATCCGCGTTGAGGTAGACCTTCACCGCCGCGTCCGGGGCAACGACGGTGCCGATGTCGCGGCCCTCGATGACGACGTTCCCCTGGTGGCCGAGCTCGCGCTGGCGCTCGCGCATGACCTGGCGGACGGCAGGCTGTCGCGCAACCACCGGAACGTTGCGATCGATGTTCGACCTGCGGATGGAAGCCGTGACGTCCGTCCCTGCGATGAAGACACGGCCGGCTTCGTCAAAGACGACAGGGTGCTCGGCGGCGAGCTCGCCCAGCACCTCGCCGTCCCACAGCGGGAGACCTCGCTGCATCGCCAGCCAGGTGAGGGCGCGGTACATCGCCCCCGTGTCGAGGTAGCGGAAGCCGAGCCGCGCCGCGAGCCGTTGCGCGACCGTGCTCTTGCCTGCCCCTGCGGGGCCGTCGATGGCCACGATCATCGTCTGGAGACGGAGTTGAGGAGGTCGAAAAACCCGGGGAAGCTTATAGCGGCCGCATCGGCGTCCTCGACCTCCACGCCCTCGCGCGACACGACGCCGGCGATCGCACCGAGAACGGCGATGCGATGGTCGCCGTTCGAGGGGAAAAGCCCGCCGGTGGGACGGGCCGGAACTCCGTGCACGTCGAAGCCATCGTCACGTACGCGGATCCGGACGCCCACCCGCCGCAGCCCATTCGTGACGCTTTCGATGCGGTCCGATTCCTTGACGCGCAGCTCGCCGGCGCCGCTCAGGCGGCTGTGTCCGCGCGCGGATCCCGCGGCGAGAGCGAAGAGCGGCAATTCGTCGACGAGAAGCGGCACCTCGTCGGCGCCGATGTCCGTCGCGGTCAGCTCCGCGGAGCGCACCTCGATGTCGCCGATCCATTCGCCTCCGACCTTGCGGCGGTTGAAGATGCTGATCCGCGCGCCCATCCGCTCGAGGACGTCGAGCAGACCCGTTCTCCGGGGATTGAGGCCGACGTCGTGGATCGTCAGCTCGGAACCGGCCAGCAGCGTCGCCGCGACGATGAACGGCGCCGCCGCCGAGAAGTCACCCGGAACCGTCACCTCGGCGAGCTGGAGCCGGCCGGGAGGCTCGACCGTCACGGAGTGCGGACGCTGGCGAACGCGCGCGCCTGCGGCCGCGAGCATCAGCTCCGTGTGATCGCGCGTCGGCACATGCTCGATCACGGTCGTCGCGCCGTCGGCGTTGAGCCCGGCGAGCAGCAGCGCCGACTTCACCTGCGCGCTCGCCACCGGCAGCTCGTACTCGATACCTCGGAGGCTCGAGGCGCCCTCGACGACGACAGGTGGAAGCCCGTCGGCCGTCGTGATCCGCGCCCCCATGCGCGTGAGCGGCTCGGCGACGCGATCCATCGGCCGGGTGCGAAGCGAATCGTCTCCGGTGAGCTCGAAGCGGCCGTTCTGGCCGGCGAGGATGCCGAGGAGCAGCCGCAGCAGCGTGCCCGCGTTGCCGGCGTCGATCGGGGCGTCGGGCTCGCGGAGGCCGCGCAGCCCCGCGCCGTGCACGACGAGCTCGTCGTCGCCGCGCTCGTCGACGTCGACGCCGAGTGAGCGAACCGCGGCGATCGTCGACTCGGTGTCGCCGGAGCGGCCGAAGCCGTGCACCGGCGTCTCGCCGTCCGAGATCGCGCCGATCAGAAGCGCGCGGTGCGAGATCGACTTGTCGCCGGGTACTGCGATGTGGCCGACGAGGGCGCCGGCCGGCTCGACTCTCGTCATCCGGGCTCGTCGAGCACTGGCGAGGTAACGACGTAGTAGCCCTGCGCTTCGAGGATCTCGGCGGCGCGGGCGGCCTCCGTTTCCCCGCCGACCAGCAGCGTCAGGGTGCCGCCGCGTTCCCGTGACAGGTGCTGCAGCTCGAAGTCCTCGATGTTGATCCGCTCCGCGCCGAGCGCCTGCGTGATCCCAGCGAGGACGCCCGGACGATCTGGAACGTGGACACGTAGCCGCTGCAGCCCCGCCGGCTCCTCGTACGCGTCGGAGAGCAGCCGCCGCCGGTTGCCGGACGCCTCTGCGATCCACTTCGCCAAAAAGCCCGCGTCGCCGGCGGCGAGCGCACGCTCGACTTGCTCGACGCGGCGCCGGTGATCCGCGAGCGCCGCGCCAAGCGCATCGGCGTTGTCGAGGAAGATGTCCACCCAGATGCGGGGATTCGCGCCGGCGACGCGCGTCATGTCTCGCAGCGACCCGCCGGCGGCGGCGAGCGGCTCGTGTCCGTCGACGCGCGAGGCGCCGGCCTGGTTCAGAAGGACGTTTGCGAGCGCGTGCGGCAGATGGCTCGTGAGCGCAACCAGACGGTCGTGGGCCTCCGGCTCGACCGCGACCGGGACCGCGCCGAGCGACGCGACGAAGCCGTGGAGGGTGCGGTAGCGCTCCGGCTCGGTGGTCGCGTCCGGAGTGAGAAACCAGGTCGCACCCATAAATAGCTCGCCGTTCGCGTATGCCGGGCCGTGCGCCTCGGAGCCGCACACCGGATGGCCGCCGATGAAGCGCACGTCGCTGACCGCGCGAGTGACGGCGCCTTTCGTAGAGCCGACGTCCGACACCGTTGTCGAGGCGCCGCTTGCGTCGAGCACCGCCGCGACCTGCGCCGGCACGGCGGCGACGGGCGCGGCGACGACCGCGAGCTCGACGTCCTCGACCGCTTCGCCGAGTGACGCGGCCGGCTCGACCGCGCCGCGTCCGGAGGCGACGTCGAGCGCCGCCCTGTCGACGTCCCACCCGCGCACGTCCTCCACGCCGGCGGCGCGTGCCGCGAGCCCGACCGAGGCGCCGATCAGCCCGGTGCCCACGATCCCGAGGCGCTGGACCATCTCAGCCGATCTGGCGGCCCATCAGCTGGGCCAGCGAGCGAATCTCGTCCGCGAAATCCGGAAAGTCGGCGACAGGGATCTGCTGCGGCCCGTCGCAGAGCGCTTCCTCGGGCCGCGGATGCACCTCGACGATGATCCCGTCCGCCCCTGCTGCGACGGCCGCCCGCGCGAGCGGGAGTACGAGCTCGCGACGCCCGGCCGCGTGCGACGGATCGACGATCACGGGCAGGTGCGTCTCCTGCTTCAGGACCGGAATCGCGCTGATATCGAGCGTGTAGCGCGTCGCCCGCTCGAAGGTCGTGATCCCGCGCTCACAGAGGATCACGCGCGCGTTGCCCTCCTTGACGACGTACTCGGCAGCCATCAGGAGCTCCTCGATCGACGCCGCGGGGCCGCGCTTCAACAGCACCGGCTTGTCCGTGCTCCCCACCTCTGACAGCAGATTGAAGTTCTGCATGTTGCGCGCGCCGATCTGGATCACGTCCGCGTGCTCGAGCACCGCGTCGACGTGCCTCGGATCCATCAGCTCGGTGACGATCGGTAGGCCGGTCTCGTCGCGCGCCTCGACGAGAATCGACAGAGCCTCCTCGCCGAGGCCGCTGAACGTGTACGGCGACGTTCGCGGCTTGAACGCGCCGCCGCGCAACATGGTTGCGCCCGCGTCGGCGACGGCGCGCGCCGTCTCGAGCGTCTGCTCGCGGTACTCGACGGTGCACGGCCCCGCGATCAGGCCGAAGGTGTGGTCTCCGAGCGTCCGACCATTGACCTCGATGATCGTCGGGTCCGGCGATAGCTCGCGCGAGACGAGCTTGTACGGCTTGAGGATCGGCAGCACCTGCTCGACGCCGGGATAACCCTCGAGCGGCAGCGCTGCCAGCGCCTCGCGCTCTCCGATCGCGCCGATCACGGTCGCCTCGCGGCCCGGAGTCACGTGTGCATCGGCCCCCGCCTCGGCGAGGCGTTCGACCACGTGGTCGACCTCCTCGGTCGACGCGTGGGCGCTCATCACGATCAGGAGCTCCGGTGAGCCCGTCACTGCCATGGAACTCAGGATACTTTTGGAGAGCAATGCGCACCTTCAGCGGCATCCAGCCCACCGGCGCCAAACACCTCGGCAACTACATCGGCGCCATCCGGCAGTACGTGGCCGCACAAGATCAGGGCGACACCTTCATCTGCATCGTCGATCTCCACTCGATCACGGTCGCGTACGACCCGGAGGATCTGCGCGAGTCGACCCTGTCGCTCGCCGCACTTCTCCTGGCCTCGGGCCTCGAGCCGGACCGCTGCACGCTCTTCGTCCAGAGCCACAACCCGGACCATCCCGAGGCCACTTGGCTGCTCTCCGCCGCCGCCAGCTTCGGCGAGCTACGGCGGATGACGCAGTTCAAGGAAAAAGCCGAGCAGCAGGAGTTCGTCTCGGTCGGCCTTTTCACGTATCCGGTGCTGCAAGTGGCGGACGTCCTGCTGTACCAGACGGACGTTGTCCCGGTCGGCGAGGACCAGCGTCAGCACATCGAACTGACCCGCGACGTCGCTGAGCGCTTCAACTCCCGGTTCGGCGAGACGTTCGTCGTCCCACGAGTGGTGGTCCCCGAGGTCGGCGCCAAGATCACCGACCTCCAGGAGCCAACGAAGAAGATGTCGACGACCGGTGGTACGCCGCAGGGGACGGTCCTGCTCCTCGACGAGCCGGACGTCATCCGTCGGAA
>JBKPMS010000054.1:0-15824 GCA_046732275.1 Actinomycetota bacterium
AAGCGCGGGATGTCGGCGCCACGGCGGCGCAGGACGACCAGGCCGACGAGCGTGCCGGCGGCGATGCCGCCCCAGATCCCCAACCCGCCCTTCCAGATCGCAAAGGGGCCCCACCAGTGGTGTGGGACCTCGTTCCAGCTCGTCGCGAGGAAGTACAACCGCCCACCGATGAGCCCCGCGGGAAATCCCCAGAGCGCCACCTCACCTACGAGCGAGGGGTCCCCGCCCGCCTGCCGCCAGCGTCGCGAGCAGATCGCGATTGCGGCAGCGACCGCGACCACGTACATCAGCCCGTAGACGTGGACCGAGAGCGGCCCGAGATGGAGTTCGTTCGAGCTGGGACTGGGAATCGACCCGACCACGGCCGTAATCAAGGCTACGGCGAGTCCAAACCGACAACGAGATCGCCCCCGACGCCTGACGTCGTCTCCCCCGGAGGGACCGCGAAGATCAAGCCCACCACGAAGCCGAACGCGTCCTCAAACCGGCGGCGTCAGCGTACGCCTCACCCCTCGATTCGAGGAACCATCAGGATCGATGCACACGAACGTGCCCTGCGCGGCACGGTGGGCGCGTGCTTCGCCTCCACGAGCACTAGCCAGCGAGCCCCGGGAGCCGACTGCCGCCCGCGCCGGCGATCGGCAGGGTCGCCGTAAAACGCTCGATCACCGAGTTTGCGTGATGATGGGTTATCCCCGGCGCCTGATGCTCCCGGCCCGTGCACGAACCGCAGCCGACCGCAGACGAGACATCCCCCAGGGCCGGCGGCACCGGTCGCCGTCAGCTCGAGGTCTCGATCTCGATCCGGACCATCCTGGCGGTCGCCGGCGTGGTCGCCGTCGCGTGGGCGCTGGCGTCGATGGCAGACGCGCTGCTCGTGCTCTTCGTTTCCGTCTTCAGCGTCGCCGTGTTCTCGCCGGTGGTCGCGGCAATGGAGCGACGGCTGGGATGGAGCCGCGGGCTGTGCGCCACGCTGCTCGTGCTGACGATCCTGGGCTTCATCGGCGCCGTCGTGCTGGTGTTCGTTCAGGCGATCAGCGGCGCGGTGAGCGCCTTCAGCGACCACGTGCCGCAGATCGTCGACAAGGTCAGGCACAGCGGCCTGGGAGATTTCGTCAACGGCGGGAGTGGCGTGCTCGACACGCTCAAGCAGCACGCGGGCGACATCACCAGTGGTGTGGGCAAGGTGTCGGGCGGCGTCGCCCATGTCGGCGTTTCCGCTCTCGGGGCGGTGACGGTCGGCGTCTCGGTCCTCTTCCTGACGCTGTTCGGGCTGATCGACGAGCCGCGCGTCCGGGACTGGATCGGGGGCCTGCTCTATCCGGACAACCGCGAGCGCTTCACGCAGGTCACGAACCGGATCGTCACCACGACCTCGCGGTACATGCTCGGCAACCTGGCCATCTCGGTGATCTGCGGGACCGTCTATGGCGTGACGGCGGTGATCCTCGGCCTGCCGTACCCGCTTGCCTTGGCGGTGGTCGCGGGGATTCTTGACCTGATCCCGAACATCGGGGCGACGATCGCCGGCGTCATCATCGGGCTCGTCGCGCTGTCGGTCAGCCTCGGTGCCCTGATCGCGTCCGTGATCGTCATCGTCGTCTACCAGCAGATCGAGAACTACGTCCTGCAGCCGACGATCATCGGAAGGGCGGCCCAGGTCTCCGGCTTCACGGTGCTCGCCAGCGTTCTCGCGTTCGGGGCGCTCTTTGGGCTCATCGGGGCGATCATCGGCGTGCCGATCGCGGCCGCGCTGCAGATCGTCGCCAAGGAGCTCACCGCCGCCAGGAGAGCGCGCGTCGCGGCGGCCGACGCCGCGGAGTAGCAGCAGCGGGCCTGACCGCCAGGGACGCTGGTCGCATCCAGGTCAGCAAGCTCGGCCTGCACGCATTCGTATCGCCACCGGCGCTCGCCGGTTCATCAAATCGTCCGAAATCGACGATGACGACTCACTCATCTCACCCGCACCCTGCTCTGCGTCCCACCACCAACCGACAGGAGGACACCATGACGGATGTAGTGACGGGGACAGAGAGCGTGATCGCGGTCTCGTTCGAGGACGACAACAACGCCTACGCCGCGCTCACCAAGCTTAAAGAGCTCGACGCGCAGGGCCAGGTGGAGATCGAGGAGGCCACCGTCGTCGTCCGCGACGCGGACGGCAAGGTGGTCGAGAAGACACAGACCGGGTCCGAGCCGTTCGTCGGAACGGCCGGCGGCGGGCTCATCGGCCTGCTGGTCGGCGTCATCGGCGGCCCGCTCGGGATGCTGGTCGGCGGCGCCACCGGGCTGCTGGTCGGGTCGCTGTACGACCTCGACGAGATGGACCAGACCGACTCCGTCCTGGGCGAGATCTCCAAGACCGTCCGCCCCGAGCACACCGCGGTGCTGGCCCGGGTGGGCGAGCAGACCCCTGAGGTCGTCGACCTCGCGATGTCGCAGTTCGGCGGCACCGTCCTGCGCCGCGACGTCTACGACGTCGAGGCGGAGCTGGCGGCCGCAGCGGAGGCGCAGCGCGAGGCCAAGCGCGAGGCGCGCAAGGAGCTGCGGCGCGCGCGGGAGGAGCAGCACAAGGCCAAGGCTCGCGCGAAGGTCGAGGACCTCAAGGCCAAGCTCGGCGGCGGCGAGAAGGCCGCGAGCACGAGCGCGTGAGCGCCGGCGAGGTGCACGCGCTCATGTCCATCGACAACGGCATGATCGACGAGATCCGGGTCGCGCTCGAGCGCGACCCGCGTCTCGCCCACCCGGTCGAGATCGCGGTCGCCGCGCGAGCGGGCGCCGTGACGCTGCGCGGCAGCGTCGACAGCGTCCGCCAGCTCCGGGCGGCGGTCGAGACCGCCAAGGCGGTGCCGAGCGTCCGTTCGGTCGCAAACGAGCTGCGGGTCGACCCGCGCAACCGTCGACCGGACAACGAGATGCGCGGCGCGGCGCTCCAGGCGCTCATGGCGAGCCCTGCCGCGCCCGACGAGCGCATCGACGTCAGGGTCGCCGACGGCTGGCTGACGCTGACCGGAGTGGTCGCCCACCAGGACGAGAGCGACGCGGCCTTCGAGGCCGTTCGCCGGCTCTCGGGCGTGGGGGGCATCACGAACAAGATCGAGGTGATCACCGCCGGCATCGACGGCTGATCGCGCAAGGAGCGAAACCATGGCAAACACGATGAACACCGTCGCCGAGGCCGACGAGCGGCGCAGCGGCCCGCCGGTCTCTCCCTTAGCGACCCCCGACGTGATCGCTCGGTTCCTCTCGCGCTATTGGGGTGTCGAGTTGGCGATCGGCGTCTTCTGGGTCGTCGTCGCGCTCGTCGTGCTCAAGTTCAACCACGCCTCTGCCGTCACGGTCGGCATCCTGACCGGACTTCTGCTGCTGCTGTTCGCAGCGGAGCAGTTCGTGCTCGCGGCGGTGGCTCCCACGGCCCGCTGGCTGTGGGCCGTCTTCGGCGTCCTGCTGACCGTGGGCGGGATCATCGCGCTCATCGACCCGGCCAGCACCTTCGCCGGCCTGGCCGACATCCTCGGCTTCATCTTCCTGCTCATCGGCGTGCAGTGGATGGTGCAGGCCTTCACCGAGCGGCTGTTCAACCCGTACTGGTGGCTGACCCTCCTCGGAGCCATCCTGATGATCGTGCTCGCGTTCCGGGCCAGCGGCCAGTTCTTCGTGGAGCGTGCCTACACGCTCCTGGTCTTCGTCGGCATCTGGGCGCTGACGACGGGCGTCACCGACATCGTCCGCGCCTTCCAGATTCGGAGCCTCGGTCGCTAGTCGGGTCGGGCTTCGCCCGACCACCCTGTCAGAGCGGCCGGCGGTTTGGCGCCAGCAGCCCGAGCTCGCGCGCACGGTCGACCGCTTCGGCGCGGCCGTGCGCGTCGAGCTTGGCGTAGATGTGGCGCAGGTGCGTCCGGATCGTGTTCGTCGATACGAACAGTTCGGCGGCGATGTCAGACGCGCGGAGGTTGGTGGGCAGGTAGCGGACCACACGGAGCTCGGCCTCGCTGAGCTCCTCGCGCAGCCCGGCGGGCGTTCCGCCGGAGCTCGGAGCGGAGCCGGCGAGCACGTCGAGGATGGTCTGCCGCAGCGTTGCGTGGGCGGTGCGATCCGGGCGCAGCTGTTCGAAGACGTCTCGGACGTCGACGAGGACGAACGGCAGGACGATCCCGTCCGGCTCGGCGAGGTCGAGCGTCCGCTCCAGCGACGCCTCGGCCGCCCGCTGGTCACCGAGCCGCTCGCGAGCGACGGCGTCGAGCACCTGCGCCTCGACGGCCGCCGAGGCGGGGACGATCGCACGGGTGCCGCCGTCGACCAACGGAGCCACCGCGTCGATCGCCTGCTCGGGCTCGCCCTCGGCGCGATGGATGACCGCGGCGGCCACACGCATCTCGGAGATGTCGCGCTCTCGGTCGCTGAGCGCCGCAAGCGCGGCGTGCGCTGCTGCCAGCTCGCCCATCCGCGCCTGCGCCTGGATCATGCGTGCCCGCCCCGCCACCGCGAACACGTGCTCGCCGGCCAAGAGCGCCTGCATCCTCAGCGCGGCATGCAGCGCGGTAACGGCCTCGCCGAGCCGGCCCTGGGCAAGCCGAAGGAGACCACGCGCGTGGTGCACGATCAGCTCGGTGCCGGGCTCCCCGTCGGGTTGCAGGGTGCGTTCGGAACGGTCGATCCATTGCTCAGCCTCGTCGAGTCGCCCGAGCCAGAGGAGGGCCATTGCCCCGGTGGCCAGGGGGGTCACGACGATCGGATCGTCGTTCCAGCCGTGCACGTCGGCGATGAGCATCGCGTCCTGACTGAGTCGCAGGCCTTCCGACAACGACCGCCCGGTCCGTGGTCCGGCGACCGCGAGATGCCCGAGGGGGCTGATCTCGAGCCACGGCCGTCGGGCGCGGCGCGCGAGCGCCAGCGCTTCCTCGAGGTGGCCCCAGGCCTCTTCCGGCCGCGAGGACCACAGCTCCACAACCCCGAGATTCTGCAGCGCGACCGCTCGAACGTCGTGGCTGAGCGCCCGCTCACCCGAAGGCTCGACGGCCAGTGCCCTTTCCACCGCAGGCATCGCCCGCAGTGCGGTGTCGAGGTCGCCGCGCCAGCGCGCGACCACCAGCGTGAGCATGACCAGGACCGGGTCGAAGTGCGGCCGGCGCTCGCCCGCAACCCCGTCGGCCAGCCGCTCCGCAAGGCGCAGGTACTCCGCGCTCTCCTCCGGTTGGCCTTCCAGCAGGCGCGCGGCGGCGAACACCAGGGCCACCTCGGCGTCGCCGGCCGCCACGTCGCGGGGAAAGGCGCGGAGCAGCTCGCGCACCTCGCCGGCGCGGCCGTCGAGGGTCAGGTCGAGGTGGTTGTCAGCCAGTAGGCGCGACGCCAGCAGCCAGTCGTGCGCGGCCTGCGCGTGCCGGATCGCCTCGACGACAAAGCGCTCCTGCTCGAACCACTGGGCGGCCGCGCGGTGCAGCGAGACGACCGTCGCGGGTGACGTTCGTCGAAGTTCGAGCTGCAGCAGGTCGGCGAACAGATGGTGGTAGCGGAACCATGTCCGCCCGACGTCGAGCGAGGTCACGAACGCGTTGGCGTCCTCAAGCTCCTGCAGCAGCGCCTCCGAGCCCGAGCGGCCGGTGAGATGGTCAGCCAGCGGCCCGCACACGCGGTCGACCACCGAGGTATGCAGGAGCAGATCCCGAACCTCGGCCGGCTGGCGCTCGAGCACCTCGGCCAGCAGATAGCCGGCCACGGTCCGCTCGCTCCCGGAGAACTCGGTCACGAAGCGCTCGGGCTCGGGATGCCCGGCGAGCGAGATCGCGGCCAGCCGCAAACCCGCCGCCCAGCCCTCGGTGCGCTCATAGAGACGCGCCAGCGCGTCATCCGAGAGCGTGATCCCCGCGGCGGCAAGCAGATCCTTCGTCTCCTCGTGGGAGAAGCGCAGGTCCGTACCGCGAAGCTCGGTCAGCTCTCCGGACAACCGCCGGCGATGCAGGGCAAGCTGCGGCGTCTCCCGGGTCGCCAGCACGACCTGCACCCTCGCCGGCAACCGGTCGAGGAACCGGTCGAGCCACGCCAGCGCGTCGACCGAGCGCAGCTCGTGCAGGTCGTCGATCACGAGCACGGCCTGCTTCTCCAGCGAGCCGAGTTCGGCCAGCAGCTGCTCGACCGCCGCCTCGCCCTGGAAGGTCGGCGCCGGATCGACCCGCTGCACCGCGTCGACCGCTCCGGCGAGCGCGTCGATGACAGCACGCCAGAACCGCTGCGCATCCTGCTCGCCCCGCTCGACCGATACCCATCCCACCCGGTCCTCGAGCCCCATCGCCTCGATCCACGAGCGCAACAGGACCGTCTTACCGCTCCCGGCCGGCGCGCACACCACCACCACCCCACCGCTCTCCGCCCCCGACAACCGGTCGAACAGCGCCGCCCGCCGCACCAGCCGCCGGCGCGCAGCCGGCGGTTCCGAGCTGGCCCGGCTGCCTGGCAGATCTCCCTCGATCACGCTTGGCATGTCACGGCCTCGACAGTGGCCGACAGCCGACACAGCGTCCCACAGGACACCCCGTCCGTGGAAATCCGGACGCAGGGGCCACGAAGGGCCGGTCACCGTGCTTCGCTCCGCAGGGGCCCCCGCACCAGGGACGCCGATCCTGGCACTGCCATGACGCCCGATGGCCCGGCGCACTGCCGGCCCACCAGGCGTCCATGCGGTTACCGCACGAGGTCAGCGCTGGCTACGCGTTTGGCGGCCATGGAGTCGGCGTACATTTGCGCCAGCTGCGCATCGAGGACGGCACACGGCCTCCTCGATGCCCACCGCGGCGAAGTTGACCGCGTCCTCGGCGTCGGCCTCGGCCCACTGGCCTCGCCTTCGGCGTCCCGGCGGTCGAGCCCCGCCTTCTTCGCGTCGATGCTCTGGCGGGGAAAGCGAGCCGTGATCACGTTCGGGCTTCGCCCCGCCGATCAACGACGTCGGCGTCCAGCAGCCGCGCCGCGACGTGCTCGCTGCGCGCCGGCCCGCGCCGTCTCGACCCTCTGCGCGACAGCTCGCATTTCCAGGGCGCGATCACCCAGGGTGACGCACCGATCGAAATCTGCGCTGACGCTTCAGCCAGGCACGTCTTCGGGCCGCTTCTTGGCCAGGTGGCCTTCGAGCAGTCCGGTGGACTGGCCGACTTCGATCATGTAGCCGTCGGGGTCGCGCATATAGCAGCGGATCTCGGCGCCGCGATCGATCGGCGGCGTCACGAACTCGGCTCCCCTCGAGTTCCACTGCTCGTAGCACACCTGGATGTCGGCGACGCGCAGGTTCATGAAGCTGGAAACGGTGTTCCCGGGCTCGTAGTTGACGACCGAGATGTCGGGCTTGTCGGGGGTGGGAGGACCGCCCGGGTTCATGATCAGCCACGAGTTGGCGAGCTTGATGATGCACGGGTTCTCCTCCAGCACCACCTGGCCGCCGAGCACCTCGGAGTAGAACGCGCGGGACCGCGCGACGCTCCGTACGGTGATGAACAGGGTCATGACGAACCCCTCGCTCGGGGCCGGCAGGTTGTCGAAGTCGATGAACGGCGTCTGCTCGGTCAATGCGCCTCCGTGAGTCGCTCGAGCCGGGGCGGGAGGCGCCGGCTCGTGTAGTTGGCGAGTGCCCAGGCACCAAGCAAGAGGCCGCCGATCGCGCCGCCCAGGAAGCCGTTGGCGAGGTCGGTGACCCTGTCGGTTTCGCCGATCAACAGGTGCTGGCCGAATTAGTGGTCGACGGCCCGTTCGTAGATCTCGTAGCCGCTGGCGGCGGTGATGGCCAGGCAGGCGGCGATCAGCGCCATGCCGACGATCTCCGACTTCCGGAACACGCGCGCGGCCGGATCGGGGACGACGTCGAGCCGCGAGAAGCCCATGTAGAGGATCGGGGCCAAGCTGGCGGTCAGGGTGATGTGGACGATGTTGTCGTACCACCAGAACTTGCTGAAGAAATGGAGCGCGTTGCCCACTGGAAGAACATCGACACGCCGCTGGCGTTTCTGGCTGCTCGGCATCGGGCTGCTCGTGGTGGCGGTCATCTTGATACTCGGCCTCATCGTGCGCGGCTCTCCCCTCGACGTCCAGGCCGAGGGCCGCCCAGGCCGTCGGGGCCGGCGATCTCGACGCTGACCGCGCCAGGTCAGTGGCGAATCTGGGCGATCAACGTCCGCGCGCGCTCCGCGTCGGCGGTGACCAGTACGTCGTAGCGGTGCGCGACCAGCGCACGGTCAGAGGAGAAGTCGTGGCGTCCGCGCATGGCGTAGTGCGCGATGAATCCGAAGATCGCGCCCCAGGCGGCGCCGATGAGCAGGCCTCCGAGCACCAACCCGGCCCAGGTCGGGCCGGTGGTGAACAGCCCCACTAGCAGTCCGATGAACAGCCCGAACCACGCGCCCGAGCCGGCACCTGCGAGCGCCGCGCGTCCCGTGGTCACCCGGCCGGTGACCTGCTCGACCAGGTGCAGGTCCGAGCCGACGATCTGGGCGTGCTCGACCGGGAAGCCGTGGTCGGACAGGTAGTCGACCGCTCGCTCGGCGTCCTCGTAGCGGTCGTAGGTGGCGACGGTTTCCCCGCCGCTGGGGGGAGCGGCGATATCGGTGGTCGGCGCGGCCATGGCGTCCCTTCGCGATGGTTGTGGTGCCTATGGACGATGCCGCGTATGCCAGCCGATCGCGCCCGTCGAGACCCGGGTTGGGTCCCTGGTTTCGAGCGCCGACCCGTGGGAGCCACGGAGGCCCGATCTCATAGAGCTCGAATCTCCACGTCCGTCGAGGCCGCCCGCGACTGGGGAGTACCCGTCGACGCACCGGGGCTCGCGTTGGCGGACCAGGTGTGCTGTCAGACGCTCGGGTCGCTCACGGTTGAGGCCGCTGGGCGGCGATCACGACGCCGCAGCCCTCCACGACGCCGCAGCCCTCCAGCTCGAGCAGCCGCGGCGCATAATGGGCGACGAGCACGGCAAACGCGCTCGAGCGCGAGATCGCCGTGCTCGTCTGGGCAGCGCCGCGGCCGGGTCGGGCTGCGACACGCTGTAATCCGCCTCGAGGGCCGATGAAGCGCTTATTTTTGCTCCGCCATGCGAAGTCGAGCTGGAAGGATCGCGAGCTCGCAGATCACGATCGGCCGCTGGCGCCGCGCGGGCGGCGGGCGACGCAGCTGATCGCCGAGCATCTGCGGCAGCAGTCGGTCATGCCCGCGGTCGTTCTTTGCTCCTCGGCGCGGCGCACGCGCGAAACACTCGATCGGATCGCCCCGGCGCTTGGCGAGGAGGTACCCGTGCGCATCGAGCGCGCGCTCTACGCGGCTTCCGAGCAGTGGCTGCTCGAGTTGCTGCGCGGGCTTGAGGACGGCGTGGAGTCGGTGCTGGTGATCGGGCACAACCCGGGGCTTGAACGGCTCGTGCTCACCCTCGCCGGCAGCGGACCGCGGCTCGCCGCCGTCGCGCACAAGTATCCGACGGGAGCGCTTGCGATGCTGGAGTTCGATGGCCGCTGGCGCGAGCTTGGGGCCGGGAGCGCCCGGCTGACCGACTTTGTCACGCCGAAGGGGCTGGAGCAGCATTGAGCGCGCTCCCCGTTCGCGTGCCACGCGCTACGAGACGATGTGCGGTTCGCGAGTGGCCGGGCAATCTTGCGCGGCTTCTTGCGAAACAGTTGCGCCCCGAGGCTCATTGCCTCCTGCTGGAGCTCGTCCCGGCGCCGCTCGATCAGAGCAGTCAGCTCGCCGATCATTCGTTCGTCGTCCAGCCGATCGCACCGCTCCCGCACCCGCTCTTCGAGGATGGCGAGATCGTGCTCCTCTCCGATGAGATCCGACAGCTCGTGCGCGTTGCGCGCAAGCCGCTTCATACGGCTAGGTGACGCCGGCCTGACGATCCGCGCCCGGTACCACAGGTCCTTCACCCGCTTACGCAGCTCGTGCAGGTTCTCGTCGCTGGGCTCTCGGCGCGCGTTCCGGTACACGCGGCGAGCGCCGGTAGATCCGCTTGAACCCCGCAGCCAGGGCGTCGAGCGCTTCCCGTTCCAGTGGCCAGGCGGGCACGCGGGCGCGGGCCCGCGGCAGCTCGGTCAGGACCGCGGCGATGTCGGCCCCATCCCGGAGTCGACGCTGAGCGGTGGCGTATTGGTCCTCTAGCGCCCTTCGAAAGCCAACGAAGCCCGCCCATCGCGCCTCGCCGGGATAACGCTCGCTCAGCCCGTCGAGCATCTCGAGCAAGACCTGGCTGTCGCGTGCTCCCGCGAGACGGCGGCCCGCGTCTCGAAACGCGGTGTTCTCGCGACGGTAGACGTCGTCGCCGAGCCACGCGCCAGTCGCACGGTCGCTCGCAGGCGCTTGGTGATGAACTCGGACAAGCTGCGGGAGGGGAGGCGGCATTTGAGCGAGCGATCCATCAGGCGGGCCCTCCGATCCACGGTGACGCTTTGGGTCAGACCGTTGATGACCTCCTCCTTCGACGACGGACTTTTCCTTGGGTGGTGTGGTTTACGGGCACGCTTGACCAAGTCTTTGGCGCCTATGCCGCGGGGGCGAAGAAGTCGATAAGCACTTGGTTGACGCGTTTTGCCTCGTCGTGGTGCACCCAGTGCGATGCGTCGGGAAGGCGCTCCACGCGGTCGAGGTTGGGTACGTCGTCGGGCTCGGGCTCGGCGAGGTCGGAGCCGAGGTAGGAATCGCGCTCCCCCCAGATGACCAATGTCGGCGCCGAAATGGGGCGAAGCTTTGCTGCGGCTTCGTTTTGGGACTGTCTTACCGAGGCGCGGTAGTAGTTGATCATCCCGGCCGCTGCCCCTGGCTGCGACCACGCCTCGACGTAGCGTTCGATTTCCTGTGGTGTGTAAGGGGGGCGTGCGTCTTCCAGGAAATGCCGGAAGAAGTGCCAGTCTCTGAGGTGTACTACTTCCTCGGGCAATCCCGGGAACGCAAAGAAGAAGAAGTACCAGGACTTCCGAAGCTGGCTGGGGTGGTGCAGTCCCTCTTGGAGCCGCCGCGGATGGGCCGCGTTGAGAATGGCGAGTCGGTCGACCACCTCGGGATGGTTCATCGCGGTGGTCCAGGCGATGGATCCGCCCCAGTCGTGACCGACCAAGAGCGCGGACTTCGCACCGCGTTCTTTGATGAGGCCGCGGATATCAGCGGCGAGCAGATCGACGCCGTAGGCCTCGAAGTCTTCTGGCTTCGATGACAGGTTGTAGCCACGCGTATCGGGGGCGACTACCCGAAAACCGGCCGCTACGAGCGGCTCGATCTGTAGCCGCCAACCGAACCAGAACTCCGGGAAGCCGTGCAGCAGAACGATCAGCGGGCCGTCACCGGCCTCGACGTAATGCAGGTTCACGTCGCCGACTTCGGCGTAACCCTCGCGAAGCTCGATTCCGACGTCAGGGAGCATGCTGGTGGTCATGAGAACCTCCGTGGGTAGGGGGCTTGGGCGCGAGACGAAGTGGGCGCCATGTCGTTTCCTTCTCAGCGAACTGACGCGAACGCGGCGCGTAGTTCCTCGGAGAAGAGCTCCGGCTCTTCCCACGCGGCGAAGTGGCCGCCCCTGTCGACCTCGTTGAAGTAGGTGAGGTTGGGATAGGCCTCCTCGGCCCAGCTGCGCGGCGTCTGCCAGATCTCGCCGGGGAAGGTGGTGAAGCCGGTCGGGATCGACGGCGGCGGCAGAGGCTGGCGGCCCGCCGCCGGCGCGTCCGGCCCGTAGGCCTCCCAGTACGACCGGGCGGCGGAGGCGCCGGTGCCGGTCAGCCAGTACGCCGTGATGTTGTCCAGGACGTTTTCCCGGGTGAGGTTGCCCGAGGGCTCCCCGTCGACGAAGGCGCGGGCGATCTTGTAGTAGGCGTCGGTGTCGTGGTCGAGCATCCAGGCGGCCAGGGCGACGGGGGAGTCCAGCAGGGCGTAGCCGATCGTCTGCGGCCGGGTGGCCATCTCGACGAAGTAGCCGTTTCCGGACTGCTGGAAGGTGGCGATCTGCGCGGCCGCGGCGCGCTCCTCGTCGGTGTCGGTCGGCATCGTGCCGCTCAGCGCCGGCACGAGCAGGTTCGTGTGGATGCCGATCAGCCCCTCGGGTCCCTGGCGGCCCATCGCGTCGGTGACGCCGGCGCCCACGTCGCCGCCCTGGGCCACGTAGCGGGTGTAGCCGAGGCGGCGCATGAGCTCGACCCAGGCTCGTGCCGTCCGGTCCAGGTCCCAGCCGACCTCGACCGGCTCGCCCGAGAAGCCGTACCCGGGCAGGGAGGGCAGCACGAGGTGGAAAGCATCCTCGGCGCCGCCGCCGTGCGCGGTCGGGTCCGTCAGCGGGCCGACGGAGTCGATCATCTCCATGACCGAGCCCGGCCAACCGTGCGTCATGATCAGCGGCAACGCGTCTTCGTGCTGGGAGCGCACGTGGATGAAATGGACGTTCACGCCGTCGATCTCCGTCGTGAACTGCGGGAGCGCGTTCAGCCTCGCTTCGACCCGCCCCAAGTCGTAGTCGGCCGCCCAGTAGCGGGCAAGCGCCTGAATCGTCGCCAGCTGCACGCCCTGCGACCGGTCTTCGACGAGCTCCTTCGTGGGCGAGCGCGTCGCGGCGATGCGGCGACGAAGGTCGTCCAATGCCGCTTCCGGACTGTCGACCCGGAACGGACGGATCTCACTTGCGGTCTCGACAGTTTCCATGCCCACCTCTCAGTCGTCGGGTCGACCCCTTAATCGCCGAGAGCCGTCGCACTACGGCGACGAGCAGCGAACTTCGTCGAGGGCCGTCGCACTACGGCGACGCGGCCAAACGATCCAACCACGACACTCTCAGAGGCCCCGCTGCGAGTCAATCCTGTTCACCACATCGATACAAATCCGGTTGGCTCGGGCGGCACCCCCCAGCCCCGCCGCCGCCCCTCCGCAAACGTCCCAACTCCCGGTTTGGCCTCTGGACGGACCTTCAGCCTGGATGAACGCGCTCCTGACGTCCTCCTAAGCACGTGTGCGCGAATTGGGAGATCCCGGCTCCCCCCATCAACCTCCTGGGACCCGAACTGGTCCGCGATCTTGTCGCGCTGATCCAGCGCAGCGAGGCGGACGATGCCGTCCAGGTGCCCGTCTTCACGAGCGCCGACTCAAGACGCCCGCCTCCCCGTTGCGCTCGTTGACCAGCGCGAACGCACTGCCCAGCAGGCCGAGCGCCCTGCCGAGCGTGTGCGGTGTCTGCCGTGCCCGCGAGCCGAGCTTGGGCCTGGCAGCGCATCTCCGTCATGGCGGCGGCTGGCGCCTCGACCACCTATTCACCTCGCCCGAGCTGGAGCCAGTGGCCCCGCGTCTACCACCACTCCTGGCGCCACGAGGGCCGCAGCGACCACTCGGCGCTCCAGGCCGGAGCCGGTGTTGTAGCCGCTGCTGCTGCAGGTCTGGCCGGTGCCCGTGCGCTGCAGTGCGCCGCCACAGTCAATGTGCCGACGAAGCCCTCTAATCATTCGTTGGCCCGACGCAGCCGCTCGCTGGCCTTCCGGACACTTGGTTGGTGCATGAGGGCCGGCCGGTGGAGGCCGGCCCTGGGACGCTCGTGCTCAAGGGCATGATGTGGGGGTGCGTGCCGGTCGGCTACTTGACCGTGTAGCCCTTGGGCGCCTTGGTGATCTCGCCCATCTTGGCCATCTGCGACAGGCGCGTGGCGGTGGTGTTGCGGTTGGCGTTTACGGCCTTGGCCACGTCGCCGGCGGTGCTCTGCGGGTGGTCCTTGAGGTAGTCGACGATGCGCCCCGCGATGTCGCCCTTGCGCTGGCGGGCCGTGGCGCGCCGGGTGCTGGCACGGCGCGCGGTCGCTCGGCGCACCGAGCGCCGCGGCGGCGTCGCGCGCGCATCACCGTGACGCTCGCGGAACTCCTCGATCTGATGGTCAAGCCAGGCCAGACGCTCCCTGCAGATCGGCGCGCTCAGCTTCGAGCGCCTCGATGACCTGCTGCATGCGAGACAGGTGATCCTCCCCGGTCGGGATGGGTTGGAGGTTATGCCTTCCTTCCACGCCGGCGGGATGGGCCGTGCCACACGACGGGACACGTGGTGGCCGTGCCTGGCTGGACGGCGCGAGGTCGGCGGCGCAGATCCGCGCATCGCGTCGTACGACTACACACGCCGAGGAGAGGGGCTGAGACCGTCCATCGACCAACGATGCGCGAACGCATGGCCCCGCGCACAACACCAACTTGGCCTGGGTGCTTTCGCCAGACCGGCCTTCGGGCTCGACGTTCTCGCAGGCGCCCGAGTGGCTCGCCAGGAAGCAAGCGGATCTCGCCGACGCCGAGTACCGGCGGCTCCAGTGGCAGGAGCTCGATGCCGCGACCGTCGTCGCCCTGGTGAACTCGCATTTCGAAGGGAGGGGTCGCCTGCGCTCGAGCGGTTGTACGAGCTTGTCGACAAGAAGCGTCAGTGGTGCCCGCTGAAGCCGGCGGCGGAGAGCTTACGGGTGTCTTCGGGTGCTGGCCTGAGGATGAGGACCTCGGCGGGCACGCGTTCGTTAAGCCATTCGAGGTCCTCGGGGGTGAGTCCGGTGCGGGGTTGGCGGACGCGGAGACGATGATGCGATCGAACTGCTCCTCATCGAGCAGGCGACGAAGGGCATCGCGATAGGTGCGACCCGGGCTGATGCGCGAGTCGACGGCGATGCCCTGGGCGGAGGCGCGCTAGTCGATGGCCTCGAGCAGCGGCATGGCGAAGTCGCACTGGCCGGGTACGGGCGCGTCGAGCGGAAGGTGCATCGGGATGCGGGCGAGGAACGCGGGCATGATGATCGCGTTCTCGGCCCGTGCCAGGCGGACCGCCGCCTCGAACGCCCGGCGGGAGATCGCTTGGCCGGTGAACGGCAGGAGGATCCGGCGGACGGGGCGGGGCCGGTCGCGGGCGGGTCGGCGACCGTATGGCGGAAGCCACCAGCCTGTCGCAACGCCGAGCGCCACGGCACCGATGGCCACGGCGATGATCGCGGTGGCGCTCACGTCTTGTCCTTGGTGACGCGTCGGGCGCCGTCGGCGACGATGCGGACGTCGACGCCGGGTAGCAACTCCATGAGACGATGAAAATGAGCTCGCGGGACGGCAAGGGAACAAGCAGGGGTCAAGCACATGACGCCGGGAGGCCGTGTTGCGAAGGGCGGTCGCCTCCCGTCGGTGCGACGCGGGACTCGAACCGGGGACACCACGATTTTCAGTCGCGGACACGAACCTATCTAATCCGCCAAGGATCCCTGCACGCAGGCGGGATTTGACACCTGGCCGGAGCCGGAAGCGAAGGTCGCAATTTGCGGGCTTACGCAAGGGATTAAGGCACCGGGGAACACGCGGGTGCCTAAACCCGCGTTGCGAATCCCGAGATCGGGGACCGACGGCGAGCGAAAGGCTGCGGCCGACCACCGACTAATGATGCGGAACTCATGCCCCCGCGCACAACACCAACCTGGCCTGGGTACGAGCCTGATTCCCCCGCCCGCGTCGCTCGTCAAAGCCGACGTGGGTCGGGCGGGCTCGGACGTCGGCCGGCAGAACCAGAAAGCGGCGGTAGGCGTCTCGCGCTTGCCGTGCCGGACTGACGCTTGCCCTACTGAAGCGTGCGTTGTCCGCAGCCCGGACGAGGCGATCGAGACTCGTCCGGAGCGCAAGCGAGGCGCGTCTACGCGGAGGCGTCTGGTTGTCGTCTGATGCCAAGGCCAATCCCCCCGGGGTATTCGAGAGAGCGGACGGGCGGCGGCAAGGGCGCCGTCCCTGGGGAGTCGCGGCGCGGGCTACAGTCGCTTCTGGGCGCCGCGTTGGACGAGAAACGATTTGGTGAAGAGATCACCTGTGCGGCGCCGCTTCTCAACGCCGCGTGGCTCC